>CAYJPD010000015.1:12662-23246 GCA_964371975.1 uncultured Bacteroides sp. | reverse complement strand
AATTATAATAATAACATCGTTTTCAAGGAAGGACGGAGACAATAATGTCTAATTTATCACCGAAAGAGCTTCTTTTTGCAACACTTCGCCATGAAACTACACAAAGGGCGCCGTGGGTACCTTTTGCAGGTGTGCACGCAGGTAAATTAACAGGCGTAGATGCCACTAAAGTTTTAACTGATGAAGAAGAATTGGTTAAAGCGCTACTTGAAGTTAACAAATTGTATAAGCCGGATGGGCAACCTGTTGTGTTTGATTTGCAATTAGAGGCTGAAATTTTAGGGTGTGAGCTACTGTGGGCCAAAGACGGCCCTCCAAGTGTTGCAAGCCACCCACTTGCAGATACTATGACAATTCCATGCGAGTGCACATTGCCAACACCGGAAAGTGGTCGTATGCCGCTTGTTTTAAGTGCAATGCGTCGCATGAAAAAAGAAGTAGGGGAAACAACAGCGCTTTATGGCCTGTTTTGTGGGCCGTTCACTCTTGCAAGCCATTTGCGCGGCAATGATATCTTTATGGATATGTATGATGATGAAGACTATGTAAAAGAGCTGCTTGCATTTTGTACAGAGTGCGGCAAGCGCATGACGGACATGTTTGTTGATGCGGGAATGGATGTTATTGCTGTAGTAGACCCGCTTGTTTCTCAAATTTCAAGCGAACATTTTGAAGAGTTTTTATCAGAGCCGTTCTCTGAACTTTTCAGATATATGCGTGAAGATAAAAAAGTGTTTTCATCATTTTTTGTTTGCGGCAACGCCACAAGAAATATAGATGTAATGTGCTTAACAAAGCCCGATTCCATTTCTGTTGATGAGAATGTTGATATTATTGCAGCAAAAGAAATTTGCGATAAGCATAATATTGTTATAGGCGGAAACATTCCCCTTACAAGCGTTATGCTTCATGGAACACAACAAGATAATATGAAATTTGTTGTGGATATGCTTTCTAAAGTTGGCGAATATAAGAACTTTATAGTTGCGCCAGGCTGTGATATGCCGTATGACATACCTATTGAAAACACAATTGGAGCTGCACAGGCAACAATTAGCACTGATGAAGTTGCTAAAATGGTGGCAAATTACACAAGCGAAACTTTCAATATAGAAGTAGATTTGCCAAATTACGATGCGCTTGAAAAACCGCTTGTAGAAGTTTTCACTCTTGACAGCGCAACATGTGCGGCTTGCACTTATATGATGGGCGCTGCAAATGTTGCAAAAAGTACTTACGGCGATGAAATAGACGTTGTTGAATACAAATTCACCGAGAAAGAGAATATAGCGCGCTGCATGAAAATGGGCGTTGCAAATTTGCCCAGTATATATGTTAACGGTCAGCTTAAATTCTCGTCGATTATCCCATCAAAAGAAGAACTTGAAAACGTTATAAACGAGGCTAAAAAATAATATAATGATTAAATTTTACCTTGTAACAGGTTTTTTAGGCGCAGGAAAAACAACATTTTTGAAAAACTTTTTAAAATTACTTGCGCCTAAACGCCTGCATGTAATAATAAATGAGTTTGGCAAACAAGGCGTTGACGGAACACTGCTAAAAGAAGTTGGCGCAGTGCTCGATGAAATTAACAATGGTTCAATTTTCTGCTCGTGTAGGCTTGATAAGTTTGAAAGCGTATTAAAAAACGCAATAGCTGCAAAGCCCGATATAATTATTGCCGAGGCGAGCGGCCTTGCAGACCCTACAAGTGTTCGCTCTGTATTAAGGCAGTTTAGCGAGATAGACTACATGGGCAGTATATGCCTTGCAGATGCTGTAAGGCTTGTGAAAGTTTACGATACTGCGCAAGTTTCCAAAAGGCAACTTGCCGTATCAAGCCTTGTTTTGCTAAACAAAACAGATGCTGCAAGTGAAGAGCAAATTACCTTAACAAAAGAGCTTATACTTAAAGCAAACCCTGCTGCACATATAGAAAAAACGCAGTTTGGAAAATTTGATGAAGCATGGCTAAAATATGTAAAGGCAAACCCCGATATTGAAAGCGCAGTAAGCACAAAGGATATAACGCTTCAAAAAAGCACATTGATTGTAAGCGAAAACGCCAATATTACCGCCTTGAAAAGCACTTTGAACATTTTAGCGGATAGCACATATCGCATGAAAGGCTTTGTTAAAATATCAGACGGTACTTACCATGTTGATTGCACAGGCCCCGATATTCAAATTAAACCTTGGCAAAAACAAGCCGATAACAAAATTGTACTGCTTGCAGGTAAAGGTATGCCGCTTCGCAAGGCAATAAAGCAAGCTATTGAGTGGCATGCGAGCATTTTAACTGTTGAAAAGGCGGACTAAATATGAATAAAACAGATATAGAAGATATAAAAAGTGCCTTGCTTGAACTTGGCGCGCATAAAGTAGGTATTGTAAATGTTAGTGATATTGTTTTTGATAGAGGCTTTCGTAAATTATGCGAGAGCAATGCCTGTGGAAAATTTGGTAGGTCGTGGACATGTCCACCCGGTGCAGGCGATATAGATGAGCTTATTGAGTTTGCTAAAACTTTCGATGAAGCAATAATTTACCAAACAATAGGTGAGCTTGAGGATAGCTATGATTTTGAAGGCATGATGGATGCGGGAAAAGTGCATAATCTGATGACGCAAAAATTTCAAACAACTACTAATGATATGGCAATAGATAACTATTTGCATCTTGGAGCAGGCGGTTGCAGAGTATGCGAAGTATGCACTAAAATCACAAATGAGCCTTGCCGATATCCCGATAAGGCAATAAAAAGCCTTGAAACATTCGGTATTGATGTGTCACAGCTTGCTAAGCTTGCAGGTATGAATTATATTAATGGGCAGAATACCGTTACATATTTTGGCGGCTTTTTTTACAAAAAATAACAGCGTTTAATTTTTACCTTACTAAAGATAATTTTATATAATTTATTTACGGGCGGTTTTTATGAATAGTGCTAAAATAACAATAAACAGCGTTATTGCGCTTAATGTGCCTAAAGGAATTCTCCTTTCAGATGCATTGCAATTACATGGAGCGCAGCAAATTGACGATAGCGATTTATGCTTGCCCGCTTCACCTTGCGGCGGAAAAAGTAAGTGCTTAAAATGCCGCGTTAAGATAAGCGGCGATTTATCAAAAATGTGCGATGCTGAAAAAAACGCGCTATCATCAAAAGAGATAACCGACGGTATTCGCCTTGCGTGTTTTTGCACTGTTTTAGGCGACTGTGACGTTTTATTAAATGAAAAACTAAGCTCTAAAATAAAAACTGATGGCATTTTACCTAAAATTGATTTAGAGCCTATATTTGAAAATTACGGTTTAGCGTTTGATATTGGAACAACTACGCTTGTAGCTCACCTTTATGGTAAAGATATGTTGCTTAGCAAAGAGGCAGCTGTGAACCCTCAAGCTCAATATGGGGCAGATGTTATAAGCCGCATAGCTTATGTATTGGAGAGCGATGAAAACGCTAAGGAAATAGCAAATTGTGTAAAAAGCAAAATGAATAGCATGATAGAAATATTATGTAAAAACGCAAATATATCGCCATTGCAAATAGATGTTGCGGTTATTACAGGCAATACAACAATGCTTTACCTTTTGTGCGAGCGCAACACTTACTGTCTATCACGTGCGCCTTTTGAGGCAGATTATTTGTTTGATGAAAGTGTTAACGCCAAGGACTTAAAGCTATGCATAGAAAATGCAACTATTTATTTTCCGCCGTGCATTTCCTCGTTCGTGGGTGCCGATATCACATGCGCAGTTCTTGCAAGCGGTATGTGTGAAGAATCACATACAAATTTGCTTGTAGATATCGGGACAAATGGTGAAATAGCCCTGTGGCAAAATAGCAGTTTGCTTTGCTGCTCTACGGCCGCAGGCCCAGCCTGTGAGGGCTCGGGCATAAAAATGGGCATGAACGGCGGCACAGGTGCAATTGACCATGTTTATGAAACAAACGGTAAAATTACTGCCCATGTTATAGACGATGTTATGCCTATAGGTATATGTGGCAGTGGGATTATAGACGCTATAGCGTGCCTTTTAAAAACAGAGGCAATTGACGAAACAGGCTTTATGGAAGACGAGCAAGCAGTTATAAAAGAGCCTGTAGTAATTACACAAAAAGATGTAAGGCTAATTCAATTGGCAAAAAGTGCAATTTGTGCAGGAATTGAAACTATGCTTTTAGAAAAAAGCTTGCACTTTAATGAATTACACAATTTTTACATTGCAGGTGGTTTTGGCAGCTATTTAAATATTGAAAGTGCAGCTGATATTGGCCTTGTACCTAAAGCTTCGCCCGAAAAGGCTAAAATTTTAGGCAACGCTGCATTAATGGGTGCCTGTGCAATATTGCTCTCGGGCAAAATGAAAGAAAAAGCGCTTTTAATAGCCAAAAACGCAAAAGCAATTGATTTATCAACAAGTAGTATTTTTAATGAAAAATATACAGAGGGTATGTTTTTTGATGTTTGATAGATGTTTTTATAAATTTAAATAATTCATAAAAAAACATTGATTATTGCTGCATAGTGCTATATTATATAAGTATAATAAAATTTAATATGATAATACAATATGGGGAAACATGTTGAAATCATGTGCGGTCCCGCCACCGTGAAGCGAAAAAACGCTAAGCCGGAACACCATATTTATTATAACCTAACAGGCTTTACCTGTTTCTTCCACGATGAATGGAGGCGGTTACTTAATTTTAAGTGTTTTTGCGCTTGAAATTATATAAGTATTTAACGTCTTTCTGTTTTGGAAAGGCGTTTTTTATTGTTTATAATTTATCGCTTTAATAACGTTAAGCTATATAAAACGATAAATTAATATAAATTTAAGGAGAGAAAGAAATGAACAAAAAAGTAATTACTGCTATTGTGGCGCTTATAGTTGCCGTTGCATTAGCAAGCGGAGCATATTTTTTATTCGGTATGCCGCAAACAACCGAGGGCGCAAAAGCTATAACGGTGGATGTAATATTAACAGATGACAGCGTGCAAACATTCACTTATAACACAGATGTTGAATTTTTAGGCGAAGTTTTGCAAAGTGAAGGGCTTATTGAGGGTGAAATGGGCGAGTTCGGCTTATATGTAAAAACAGTAAACGGAACAAGTGCAGATGATAGCAAAGAGCAGTGGTGGATGCTTTCAAAAGGCGGCGAATCTACAACAACAGGCTTTGATACAACACCTATAGCAGACGGAGATAAATTTGAAATAACACTTGTTGAAGGGTACTAAACAATGAAAACCACACGTCAAATTGTTATTGCAGCGTTAATGGCTACTATACTTGTTGTAAGTAAATATGCCCTTGATGCAGTGCCGAATATTGAACTTGTAAGCCTTTTTATAATAATTTATTCACTCGAAATGCCAAAACTTGCACTGCCGGCTATTTCCGGCTATATGCTTATATACGGGCTAATGAACGGCTTTGGTATTTGGTGGTTTCCGCAAATATACATTTGGCCTTTGCTATTTTTGATTGTGCGCATGTTCCATAAAATAGATAGTGTATGGTTTTGGTCTGTTATAAGCGGTTTTTTCGGCTTGTTTTACGGGGCGCTTTATGCGCTTTCATATGTTTTAACAACAGGCGTTTACGGCGCAATTACTTGGTGGCTGGCAGGAATACCGTTTGATTTATTGCACTGCGTCGGCAATGTCGTTGCGTGTGTAATTTTGCTTAAACCCTTGCGTGCAATTATTAAAAAATGCATGAAAGCTGTTACTATTGCTTAGTTTAGCACGAAGCATGTGATTAAGAGTTGCAAATATTGTTGAAATTTAAATGATTTATAGGAATTCCCTAAAATAGGCGATGTGATAACGATTGAAAGAGCAGTGGTAGAACTTGATGAGGTTTTTGTATATACAGAATAAGATGAAAACCCGTAATAAACAATGAACGTATTCAATAAAAACAAAACTGACACCGCTTGAAAAACGATGTCAGTAAACAGGTTTAACCCAATATGCTATGCTTAATTGGGTGTTTTTTTGTGGATTGTAAAGCTTTGAAAAGTTCATTTTACAGGGTATTATACGTTGGTGTTTATTGCTTATTTTTGTTTGTGCCCTGTATAAATGCACATTATCATCGCAAAAACCATAAGGTAAGACCAAAATTTATGTTGTTTCATTTTTTGCTCCCTTTGTTAAAAATAAATCGTCTTTTTTCATAATAGATTTTGCCGAGGTTAAAGTAAGCGTAAAAGTTGAGGCATTATGTAATAAAGCGGACATGTTTGGCGTAAGCACACCAAAAAGGCCAAGAACAATTAAAGCGGTATTAAACGAAACTATTACACTATATTGCCTATATATTTTGCGCATTAGTTTTGTAGATAGCCTGCGTATTTCCACTATCTTTATAAGTTCATGCGATAGCACTGAAATATCGGCAACTTCTCTTGCTATATCGGAAGAGCCGTTTAAAGTGAGCGACACATCGGCTACGCTTAGCGCCGGAGTATCGTTTATTCCATCGCCCACCATAAGGATAGTTTTACCCTCAGATTTTAGCTTTTCAATTATTTCAGCTTTGCCGTCCGGCAGTACAGAGGCATAATACTTATCAATTCCAAGAAGCGAGCAAGTGTGTTTTGCACTGCTTTCACTATCGCCCGTAATCATAAAAATGTTTTTTATACCCTCGCGCCTTAGCACATCTATTGTGTTTTTAGCGTCTGCCCTGGGCGGGTCGTTAATACAAATAATGCCTATAAGCTCGTTGGCAACAGCAAGATAAACAGCGCTGTCAGTTCCAATTTGCTCGCTTATAAAAGCCTCTTTGTCGGTAGGGTATAAAACACCCTCATCCTCAAAAACAAAGTGTTTACTGCCAATAACCGAATATTTACCGCCCAATATGCTTGCTATACCGTGTGCTACAATATATCTAACTTTATCATGCTCTTCAGGGTGATGAATATTTCTATCTTTTGCTTCTTTTACAATAGAAGAGGCAACGCTATGAGGGAAATGCTCTTCAAGGCAAGCGGCCATTTTAAGAACGTCGTTTTCAGAATAGCCATCGGCAATAGGAATGATTTTCGATACTTTTGGAACGGCGCTTGTCAGCGTGCCGGTTTTATCAAAAACAACTGTATCTACTTTTGATAGAACTTCAAGATATTTTCCGCCTTTAACAAGCACTTCGTGATTAACACTTTCTTTAAGTGCTGATATAATTGTAATAGGTGTTGTAAGTTTAATTGCACAAGAGAAATCTACCATAAGAACCGACAATGCGCGTGAAATACTACCGGTGAGAACTAAAGTGGCAAAGAAAAGCCCAAAACTCACAGGGACTATATCGTCGGAAAGGCGCTCTGCTCTGCTTTGCAAAAGTGCCTTTTCTTTTTCGCCCGTATCTATTAAATCTATAATCTTCGCAATGCGCGAGTTACTTTGTATGCTGAGAACTTTTACATCAATTTCACCATCTTCAATAACCGTGCCGGCAAAAACTGTACTGTCTTTTGATTTGTGCACAGCTATAGGCTCGCCTGTCATAGTTGCCTCGTTTATAAGTGCGTCGCCAACTACAACAGTGCCGTCCATGGGTATTAAACTTCCTTTTCTTATGCGAATAACATCGTTTATAGCAACGTCGCTGTGATGCACTTCGCTTTCCACACCGTTTTTTACAAGCCAAACTTTATCGGCATTAATGGTAAGGCTTTGCGCTAAAGCGTGTTTTGCCCGTAAATTCGAATATTCAACAAGCAAATCTGAAAGGCCTAATAAGAACATTGTAGATGATGCGGTTTTGTAGTTTTTTGATAAAAGTGAAGCTGATATAGCGGTGGCATCTAAAACTTCAACATTGAGCTTTTTGTTTGTAAACGCATAAATCCCGCTTGCAATATATGGAACAGAGCGAGCTAAAGTATAAATTCTATGCGGATATGCCGGCAAGAAAAAATGCCTTGCTAAATGGCATGCGCAATGTTTTACTATTCGTTTTTTTATACCGTTTTCTAAAATTATTGCTCGCTGCTCTTGTGTTGGCTCACCATCTTTAATTTCAGATGGCAATAAACAAGAAAGCTTTTGTAAAATTATATCTCTTGCGCTAATTTTGTTATACTCTATAAGCACCGACCCGTTAATCTCATTTGCCGAAACGTTTTCTACACCATCAACACAAAGGAGCATGTCACAAAGCCCGTAACACTGCTCCTTTGTAAGGGTGTATTTACCAAACCGAACTCTGAGACGAGAGTGCTTATCATAAATAATATGATATTTCATAAGCTTCCCCTTTGAGTTTTATTCCCCAGAGCATTTGCAGTTTTCACCTTTAGCACATTCGTTTTTAGCGGCTAACTTAGCCTGTGCACAAATATCATCTGCTTCCTCTTTAATGTTAGCGGCGGTTTCTAAAACTTTATCTTTTAAAAGCATACTGCCTGCAACACCTTTTACAGCCATTTCACGCGCTTTTTTTGTGCTTAGAAAACTAATAACTGCCGCACCTAAAGCGGCACCTGCTGCGAAAACTAATTTTCTTTCTTTTGTAATCCAATGTAGCATATATATTCCTCCATGTTATTTTGCTTTTGCTTTTGTTTTACTAAATTATCGGCTTTTATATCCACTCCCAAACCGCAATTTTTGCGATATTTCGACGGACTTACATCATATACATTCCGAAAAGCTTCTGCAAATTTGCTTGTGTTTATATATCCTATAGTATATGCAATGTCACTTATTGTCTTATTTGTAATTCTTATCATTGTTCTCGCCTTGCATAATTTCACATGGCGAATATACCTTTTTGGAGGCATTTTGAATTTTTGTATATATAGTTGCCTCAGCGTTGTTTCAGATACATATAGCATTTTTGCAATTTGCTTTTCTGTTAATAAAGTTTCAAGAAGCAATCTTCTTGAAAGATTGATAATTAATGTTGTTTCCCTTGTCATGCATCCTCCAAAAATTCAAAACTCAAGAACAATATTCTCGGGTTTACTGCTTCCTTCTTTTACCGCCTTTAACACATTTCACTATACATTTAGGTTAGTCTTATCTAACCTGTGGTGTTAAATTAAACCGCTATATTAGCGGCATAAATTATTTAAACAGGTGTTTTGCATTTAGTTTGCAAATAGTTGCTTTTTACATAATCGCAATGTTGATTTTTATTATATCACCTTTAAAAATTTTAATCAAGCAGAGTGCAATATGATTTTATTAACATGTGCATTATAAACGCAATTTGCACTTTAAAATATTTAATTCAGTGCGCAAAAAATAGAATTAAAAAAGCAAAAATAATTATTAAAATCTTAATATAGTACAACAACTTCTTAATTTAGACCATTTATTTTTTTATATTTTAATAGTATTCTATATATAAAATATTATAATTTTAAACTTGAGAGGGTAAACTATGATACGCTGTATGTCATGCATGAACGAATACGAGCAAAATTTAAGCGCCTGCCCAATATGCGGCTTTGTTCGGGGCACGCCCGCAAAAGAGGCTTTTCACCTTTCACCCGAGAGCATTTTAAGCGGCAAATACATTGTGGGCAAAGTTTTGGGCTTTGGCGGCTTTGGCGTAACCTATATAGGCTATGATGCACAGCTTCAAAGAACAGTGGCTATTAAAGAGTTTTTTCCAACCTCTTTTGCAACGCGTATGCCGGGGCAAACAAATATAACAGCGTTTGAGGGCAAAGGCAAGCAGCAGTTTGATTTTGGCATAGAGCGCTTTATAGACGAAGCGCGCCGTCTTGCTAAATTCAACGGCATAAAAGGTATCACAGATATTTACGACACTTTTATAGAAAACGGCACAGCTTATATAGTAATGGAGTATTTAAAAGGCAAGGACGTAAAACAGCTTTTAAGCGAAAACGGCCAATTAGACTATGAAAAAGCACGTAATATCATTATAAACGTGTGCGACACTTTGGCGCCTGTGCATGCGCAGGGCATAATTCACCGTGATATAAGCCCGGATAATATTTATGTATTAGACACAGGTGAAATAAAACTTTTGGATTTTGGCGCAGCAAGGTATGAGAGCAGTGCAAACAGTAAAAGCCTCAGTGTAATATTAAAAAGCGGCTATGCGCCGGAAGAGCAATACCGTGCCAGAGGCGAGCAAGGCTCGTGGACAGATGTTTATGCGCTGGCGGCAACATTTTATAAAATGCTAACGGGCATAACACCGCCCGATAGCATGGAAAGAGCAATCAATGATGAGATAAAAGAGCCGTCGAAACTTGGTGCAAATATACCTGAAAGCGCTGAAAATACTATAATGAATGCGCTTAATATTAAAAAAGATTACCGCACGCAAACAGTTAGCGAATTTAAAAACCAGCTTTTAAGCGATGGCGTTGTGCGCACAAAAGTGAAAAATACAAATAAAAGTGCAAATAAAATGCCAATAGGCGGTAAAATTACAATTGCAATTGCGGCCATAGCTGTAATTGCCCTTGTGGTGCTTCAATTAACAGGCGTTTTCAACACTGTTTTACCCCAAAGCGAAACACAAGCAACAGGCACACAAGGCGAAGCACAAACGCAAAGCGAAACCCAAAGC
>CAYJPD010000015.1:0-12562 GCA_964371975.1 uncultured Bacteroides sp. | reverse complement strand
CAAAGCGAAACCCAAAGCACAAACATTGCCGAAAGCGCAAGTGCAAGTAGCGCCATAACAATGGTAGAGGTGCCAAACGTTGAGGGTATGCAAGAGGAACAAGCAGTAAAAACGCTCGAAGACGCAGGGTTTGTTGTTGAATACTTACAAAGTGAGTGGAGTTTATACGAGGAAAAAGGCGAGGTTGTATTTCAAAATGTGCCAAGTGGCGAAGAATTTGCAGTTGGGAAAACTATTTCTATAAAAGTTAGCAAGGGCTCTTATCAAGATGCGCTGGGCATGCCGATATTGGAAGCCTTACCTTTATTCAATCAAATGAGCACACACTTTTTTCATGCTTTTGTGTATTATGAATTTAACGAAGATGTGCCGGAGGGCATAATTTCAGAAATCACATCGGAAATGGGCGATCACAACGAAATATTACTTGTAAAGGTAAGCGCAGGTTCAATGGCAAATTTTGATGAAGATGTGCAACAAATGTATTCGCCTGTAATTATTTATGAAAGAGATCGCGAAGAGGCAACTCTTTATTACGGTTCGAATGGACATGATTGGAATGATGGAGCACTTTCAATTAATGGCGGCGAAGAAATTGGTATACAGCTTGGCGGTAGCCATTACTCAGAATATAGGGATAATTCTTATTTTGAGGAGCTCGGTGAAGATTATGAAATAATGCAATCTTCAAACACAGATATTATATCAAATATATACGCTACATTGCTTGAAGTAGATAGTTTACCGCAAACAGGCGATATTACATTTCGTATTGGAAACAATGTTTTAACACAGCAGATTACTTATGAAATTGTGCCCTCTGATGGAATGAATATTTCTGCAACTTTTTATAATAGAGATGATATTGCACAAATGGTGGAAAACGGCGAATTACACGAAAATATATTAGATAATGATTTTGATAATATACAATTACTTCAGCTTTCCGCTACAGATAATGATTTTCAATATGCCTTAACTTCAGAGAATGCATCCGGTTTCAGTAGCAATTTTGCATCTGAGCTTAAAAATGTTTATTACCATGTAGGATTTGATGAAGTTGACGAAAAATATATTTATGGGTACGCAATTGAATTTGATGGAAACACAAATTTTCATTTAAAAGTGATAGAGCCGATACCATTGGCGAGTGTTTTATAAAAAAGCAAGGCTCCCCGAGGGTGAATTTATAATATGAAGAAATAAAGGAGAATATCATGAAAAAAATAGTAACAGCAATAATTTTATCGCTCGTGTTTTTGTTTACAGGTTGCTCTGCCTTGGTGGAGGAATTTATGGTTGAATTTGAAAATGCGGTGAACGAAAATGCTTCACAGGTAACACAGGATGCTACAAATGAAAGCGATAGCACAGCGCATAATAGCGGTGCAATGCAAAGTGAAGATGAAACTGCCGAACAAAGTCCAAGTGAAGTGCAAACTTATACAGACGCCACAACATCGCCACTGCCAAATGATACAGAATTGGTTTTGAGCGACCTTTATACATATATGGAAATACCCGAAGAATTGCTAATTGAATTTAATGGTGAAATACAGCGAAATAACCCCGACGTTGTGAATGCCGTTTTGCAGGATTGGTTAGATGAGAAAATTATAGATTTAAATATGTTTGAGCCGATAAATGACGGTATTTATTCAATAGTTGGCTACTTTTGGAATGATTACTCACAAGTGGAAGAGCATGTTGAGCGCATTTTCGGCACTGCCGCACCGGCATCTGCAAAAGCCGATGCTGTGGATTTTTTTACAAGCAATGAAGTTAGAAATTTAACTGTGCCGTGCGATATAATATTTGGTTTGATGACGGCATTCGTTACAAACGGTTCAAGTGTTGAGCATTATTTTTCAAATGAAGCCGGTGTTGTGTTTAGGTTTGCAGGTGCTTACTACAATGGGTTTGGGAACACACTTGATGAAGTGTTAAGCCGCTCTTCTGACGGTACTCTTTCAGGCTTTATGGCAAACAATACCGAAGATATAGCCGTTATTGATTTGGAAAATAATATAATAATGACATACGCCACCCACGAAGACGATGCGGGAGTTTACGAGCATTTGTCTATTTATAATATTTCCACGGAGGCTACAAGTTACGAAAGCGGCCAAAGCGAGCCGATTACACTTGATATATCAGGTGTTTCAATTTTAACAAATGATACAGGCATTAGAATGATAGGCACAATTGAAGACAAAGCTACTTTAGAGTTAAGTGGATTTTAAATAAAAGGCTAAGGCATGCCTAAAAGTTGCTTGAAGCGACAAATGAGGGTGAAATGTTAGCGCAAAGAAAGGCATACTGCCTTTTTGTGACAATGCATTTTAGGAAATATTACATAATCAGGAGATAGTTTATGGAGCAAATTTGTTATAATTGTTTTTCAAACAGGGGTGAATATGAAGTTTGCCCTTATTGCGGTTTTGCAAATATTGAAAGTGGGGAAAACGGTTATGTGTTAAAGCCCGGCTGTAAAATTTGGGGGCGCTATATTATTGGCAAGGTTTTGGGTATGGGTGGCTTTGGCATAACTTACAAAGCCTACGATATTCGCCTTAGCTCCATTGTGGCTATAAAAGAGTTTTTTCCTCAAAGCCTTGTTTCAAGAATACCGGGCGAGCAAAAAGTGCGTGTTTTTTCAGGAGAAAAGCAAGAGAGCTATAAAAACCACCTTGCTAAATTCATGGACGAAGCGAGAAATTTAGCTAAATTTACAGGCGAAGAGCACATTGTAAATGTTTTGGATTTTTTTGAAGAAAACGGCACTGCATATATTATTATGGAGTTTTTAGACGGCATTACTTTAAAGCAGCACCTATTGAACAGCGGTGGAAAGCTGCCTGTAGAAAAAGCGGTGCAATATGAAAGTGAGCTTTTAAAAGCGCTAAGTGCCATACATAATAAAGGCATTATCCACCGAGATATAAGCCCTGATAATATATATATTTTAACAAATGGCAATTTAAAAGTGCTGGATTTTGGCGCGGCGCGTTTTGCGCTTGAAGAGGGTAGCGATTTATCACAAAGTGTTGTTGTAAAAAAAGGCTATGCGCCGCCGGAGCAATACCGCAAAAATATGAAGCAAGGCAAATGGACAGATATTTACGCCGCAGGTGCAACCCTTTATAAAATGATTACAGGGCAAACGCCCGAAGAAAGCATAGAGCGCGCGGAGAAAGATAGCTTAAAGCGCCCAAGCCAAACGGGCATAGTGCTTGATGCCGCCGTGGATAAAACTATAATGAAAAGCATGGCGCTCAAACCCGAGCTTCGCTTTAAAAATGCCGAGGATATGTTAAACTCGCTTTTAAATAAAACAAAATACGATTACCCCGAAGAGGAACTTAAAAAAGCAAAAAAACGCAACACTGCAATTGTTTTTGCAAGCATTGCGATAGTTTTAGCCGTTGCGCTTGGAATTGCATTTTCTAATTTAAATAGCAGCATACCTGTGCATAACAGCGATAGCGAAAACACAAGTTTAAATAGTGGGGGCGCTGTTGAAAACGATAGTACAAACGAAAATGCGCAAAACGAGCAAGAAGCGCCGCCCGAAGAGGAAAAAGAGCTTATTGCAATAGGTGACACACCGCCGCTTGATTTTAGCGAAATACAGCCGTGTGAAATAAGCATTTCCACACATTATTTATATTATTACGACGAAGAAACATATGAAAATGTGCTGATTGAGGACATTGCGTTTCAAAATTTAGAAGCGGCATTTGAGGCGAAATATCCTCAAATTGATTTAACCGTTGAGTATATTGACTATGAGCAAACTAATGAAACTGAATTTCAGCAAAGATTTTTAACAGAGGATGCCACAACTGTTTTCATAACTTCGGGGCTAAGCCAAATAGACGACCCACACAGGGCAGATTTAACGCCGCTGTATAACACGCTAAATTTAGACGATTATTACGCTTTAGAGGAGGAGGCACTCTATAATTTAAATAATTCAAGCTACGCAAACGGCAATTTATATTTTGTGCCTATGTCGTTTTCAACAAAAATGCTTGCATATAACCCTAAATTAGTAAATGAGGAAAACGGTTATATACTGCCAAATACCATAAGCGGTTATGAGGAAATAATTGCCTTTGCAAAAGAATACCCAGGCACTTTATCCGTTGATGTATACGAGCTTTTTCAGTACTTAAGCAATTATGAAAGTGGAATTTACGAAGATAAAGATTATGAAACATATAAAAATTATTTAACGGAATATCATGAGCTTATTGAAAATGGTACAATGAGCACACACGAATATTTCAGCAAAATGATATTATGCGATGCACATACTTCCAGCTTAGCCGAGCACTTTGTTGAAGCAAATATAACCTCTGCAATACCTATTTTAAACAGCGAGGGAAATAATCAAATAATCGCTTACACCAAGTATTCGGTAAGCTCTTTTGTAAGCGAAAACGAACAATTGGCGGGAATGGCATTGCTTCATTTTATGTTAAGTGAAGAGGGCCAAAGAATTATTGTAGCAGACAATGTAGAATCCTCCGGTGCGCCGCTTTTAAAAACTTTATTGCCCGAATATACACAAAAATACCCTATTGTAAGTTTTATGAGCGAGGATAGCTTTTCGCCCCAGTACATAAATTACTCAATGGATTTATATATTGACGGCTTGCAAGAATTATACAATTCAAACAGTTCCTTGCCGTCGCTTGAGGAAATAATGGAATTGTACGAGGAACAATTTGGCTATTGGAAAGAGTATGCATAATATTTAAGTTAACTTTAGCTAATAATTTGATAGAGCACATCAATTTGATTAAGTGTTGGGCGAGTATTAAAAAAGAATTATAATAAAATTTAAACATTATAAAGCAAAAGCGAAACGTGCACTCGTAAACAGGCATGTTTCGCTTTTGCTTTTTGAGCTAAGAGCGCAAGGAGTAAAGCACCTTTTTATGTAGCTTTTACAAGTTGGTTTTGTTTAAAATACAGTAATATTAAAAACGACCGCGGATGATATTAGTAGTAATAAGTGAATATTGAAACATTACGCTTGCCGCTTGCGACGTGCTTTTAAGGCTTTATAAGCAATAAAGCAAATATATAATAATATTTATTATTGACTATATTGTGCGCTTGGTATATAATGAAAATGAATAATGAACGAAAGGTTACTTTTGATGCCACAAAAATTAAAAGAAGAGGTTAAAGGCCGCATAATAAACGCAGCGCTTGATTTAATATTGGAATCGGGCTTTAGTAATGCTGACATGCGTAGCATAGCAAAAAAAGCAGGTATAACACATGGGAATTTATACAGATACTTTAAAAGCAAGGATGATTTAATATCATATATAACACAGCCTTTAATAGACAGCATGAACGAGGTTTTAACATTTAAAACCAGCGGCACTTTGAAAATTTATGATGAAAATATAAATGATTTCATAAAATTTGAAAGCCAAAATAGCATAGAAGATATATTTGAAAATTTAAGCGTTATTATTTTTGAAACTGTTAAAATTTTTCATACAAAAGGCAAGCAAAACCCAAAAGCCATGAAAGTTGTTTTACAAAATAATATAATACGCGATAATATTATAAGCTGGCTAAAATCTATTGGGGAAAAAAGCTTTAGTGATATTTACGGTTTAAGCCATATTTTTCAGGAAAATGCCTTTGTGTTTTCAGTAGCGCTTGAGGGTTTTGTTTTTGGTTTTTTTGAGGGCATAGCCACTATACTTAATAATTGCCTTGAAAGCGAGCAAAGCTCTTTTGAAAAAATTATAAAAAGCTATATTGATATACAGCTGCACTGTTTGCAAATTGTAACAATGAAGCAGATTGAAGAAGGCAATATTACATTAAAAAGAGAGGACTAAATATTGAAAACTAATAGCAAATTTAAACATTTAAAAAAATTAGTAATTGCTATAATTGTTGTTTTTGTTTTAGTAATTGCTTTAATTATATATTTTACATTATCAAATGCACAAAATGCCACAACTCAAGAAACACAGGACATTGTTTATTCGGTGGAAGTTTTTACTGCCGTATCTACCGAGGAAAGTGAGTTTTTAACATATGCGGGCATTATACAATCAGATGCCCTTGAAGAGGTTATGTTTGCAAGTGTTAGCGAAATAACAGATATTTATGTTGAAGAGGGCGATTATGTTCAAAAGGGCGCGCGCATAGCTACAATAGACGATGAGGTAGCACAAGGGCGTGTTGATTCAAGCCAAACTGCAATGGACACCGCAAAAGCCAGCGAAGACACCGCAAAAGCAAACTTAGACAAAGCAAATGTTGACTTAACAGCCGCCGAGCAAGCAAGAGATAACAACCCCGATGCTATTGCAGCAAAGGCTAATTTAGATGTTGCAAACGCACAGGTTTTATCAGCGCAAGCAGAACTTGATAATATTAACGCTTTGCTTGAACCGTACGAAAAAGCTCTGGCAGATGCGCAAAGTGAATATGACACAAGTGTGGAAAATTTAAATGCAGCACAAACTGCTTTAGATAGCGCCACAGCTGCACAGCAAACAGCACAAGCCGAATATGATGCCTTTATGGCCGAAAACCCGGACGCACCGGACACAGACCTCGGCAAAACTGAAGCCGAGGCTAAACTAAACACCGCAAACGATAACCTTGGAATTGCACAAAGCAATTTTAATACAGCGCAAGCTGAAAAAGATACTAAAGAATCAGCCTTAAGAACAGCACAAGCGAATTTAGTCGCAGAAGAAGTGCGCCTTGGCAAAGCACAAGCTGAAACTGATTTGCAAACAGCAAATGCAAGCGTTGCAACAAACCAAGCGCTCTACACCTCTGCCACCGAGCAAGCACAGCTTGAGGTAGATTCTCGCATTGCCGAAGTAAACGCATACCAAATACAGTATGATAACTCTGTTGCGGCTTATGAAAGGGCACAAACCGAACACGCTGAAAGTGTGGCAGAGCTTGAAGATTTAACTTATTATGCAAATGCCGCCGGCACTGTTTTAGCTGTAGTTGGCAAAGTAGGCTCTATAGCCACACCGCTTGCGCCTGTTGCAGTTATTGGCTCAGATGGCATGGTGGCGGAATTTGGAATTTCTGCGCTTGAAGCACAGGATGTTAAACAGGGCGATAGCGCCATAGTTAATATAAAGGGTACAGAATACAGTGGTGAAATTATAAATGTTTCTGCATTGCCGGATGAGCAAACTCGCACATATTTAACACGTGTTGCAATAGACAACGCACCTGACGATTTACTCATAGGCGAGCTTGTATCTGTCAATATATTAACCGGTGACAGCGCAGGTGTTTGGCTACCGATAAATATAATTTTAAACGATGGCGCAAGCTATGTTTTTGTTGTAGAGGACGGCAAAGCTGTGCGCAAAGATATAGAGATTATGCAAATTGATAACGATGAAGTATTAGTGCGTGGCATTACAAACGGCGAGCAAATTGTTTCACAAGGCATGAAAACAATTAAAAACGGTTATGCGCTAACGGTGGTAGAATGAATAAGTTTATTGAACAGATAATTAAAAACAGATTATTTGTGGTTTTAGTGTGCCTATTTATAGTTGTAATGGGCCTATTTAGCTATTATGTTATACCAAAACAAGAAAACCCAAATACAGCTGCCGCAGTTGCAACTATTGTTACAGTATACCCCGGTGCCTCGCCCGAAGAAGTTGAAAAAAACGTTAGTGCGGTTATAGAAGCCCAGCTTAGCGCGCTGCCTAACATAGATTATTACACAAGCCAAAGCATGAACAGCGCCAGCGTTATAGCTGTTATTTTCGATTTAGAGCTAACTATAGACGAAGTTGAGGACGACTTGCGCAAAGCGGTTGAAAATGCGCAGGCAAAACTGCCAAGCCTTGCCGAGGAAAGCATAGTTGATACAGACTTAGTGAATGAAAACCAGTTTATAATAAGCCTTTCAAGCGATTTATATAGCCAAGAAGAACTTGCGGATTATGCCGAGATTGTAAAACAAACAATTATTGAAGTTGACGGCATAGAGCAAATTTTAATAGAGGGCTTGCCGCAAAAGCAAGTTGAAATTATAACAAATCCCGCTAAAATGCAAAGCTATGGCATTAGCATAGAGAATATTTTGCAACTTATGCAAGCGCAAAACCTATCTATTCCCTCAGGTAGCATAGAATATGAAAGCGGAGAAATTAATGTTGTTACCCCTGCTATTTTCGAAAGCATTACAGATATTGAAAACCTGGTAATAAACGGCAGTTCGGAATCATTAAGTTTTGTGAAATTAAAAGATGTAGCTGATATTGAGCTTGCCGAAACCGTCGAGTATTATTTTTCGCAAGATGGCAAGCCTGCAATTTTAATTACCGGCACAATTGAAGACGGGCAAAACGCAGTTAATGTTGGCGCAGATTTACGCAGTGCAATTGAAAGCTCAAAAAACCTCGTGCCAAGCGACGTTATTTTCCATGAAGTTTTATATGCCCCCGCCGATATTGAAAACTCTATAAACAGCTTTATTATGAACCTTTTCCAAAGCATAGGGCTTATTATGATAGTTGTTATGATAGGCGTTAGCCTGCGCAACGGCATTATTGTTTCTGTGGCGTTGCCAATTAGCATTTTGTTTACTTTTATTGTTATGAACTTGCTACAAATGCAATTTCATTTTATTACAATTTCAGGGCTTATTGTTTCGCTGGGTATTCTTGTAGATAACGCAATTGTTATAAGCGAGGCTATACAGCACCATTTAAATGCAGGGCTTGAAAAAACAAAGGCGATAATAAACGCAGTTAAGGAAACCGCAATACCTGTTTTAACATCAACTTTAACCACTATTGTAACTTTTTCTATAATTTATTTCGTGCCCGGTGTTACAGGGCAAGTGGCAGGCGATATTCCCACCGTTGTTATAACAGCTTTAATCGCCAGTTACTTTGTTGCTATGTTTGTTATACCTGTTTTTGCATATTGGTTTTTCAAGCCGGAAGTTAAAACTAAAAGGGCGAAGAAAAACTACATGGCTCGCACATTTACAGCTATGTTAAAGCTTGCTTTAAAACACAAAACCGCAACTGTGGTAAGCGCTTTTTTAACTTTAGGTGTGGCAGCATTTTTAGCTTTGCAATTAGGCTTACAGTTTTTTCCTGTAGCAAGTAAGCCTATAAACTACATCGAATTCGAGGGCGAGGGCATATCTTTAGAGGCCTCTACCGATATAAGCTTGCAAATAAATGAGGTTTTAGACAGCGAGCCTGTAATAGAAAATTACACCTACGCCGTTGGCAGTGATTTACCAAGCTTTTTCTTAACTGTGCCCTCAATTGCAAGTGCGCCCAATGTGGGGCAATATATGCTGCAATTAAATGAAGAAGAACTGGAAAAACTGGGTGGTCCCGAGGCAACAAGTAAATATTTGCAAAGCATAATGGACACTGAAATTGTAGGTGCAAATGTTACAGTGAAAAGCCTTGAATACTCCATACCTACAGCTGCGAAAATATCGTATTTTATTTATGGTGACGATATAGAAAAACTAACACAAATTGCAGATTTAATGGTTAGCGCTTTGGGTGAAATTGAGGGCACAACACGTATACAAAGCACAGCTATAAACTCGCAATACGAATATAATATTAATGTAGATAGCGAGGTGCTATCGTCCTACGGCCTTTTGAAATATGACGTTGTGAAGCAAATTAACACCTCTTTAATGGGTGCTACCGCAGGCGTTTACCAAACAGATGACGGAAATTTAGATATAGTGCTGCGCAGCGATATTAACAGCCTTGATGATTTGCAAAATTTGCAAATTGTAGGTAGCGTTGCAGATACAAAAGTGCTTTTAAGCCAAATTTCAACTATTGATTTACAGCCATCTGTGCCAATAATAGAGCACTACAACGGCAAATATTATTTGCAAGTTTTAAGCAATGTTTTGCCGGGTTATAACTCATTTTCAATTGAAACTGAACTAACAAATGATTATTTAGCGCATATGGATTTGCAAGGTGTTTCAATTGATAGCAAAGGCGAAGTTAGCAATATGCTCGATTTAGTTGTTTCGCTTGTTTTTAGCGCAGGCTTTGCCGTTATGATAATTTATATTATACTTTTGTTCCAATTTAAAACACTTAAAAAACCGTTTATAGTTTTAGCAAGTATACCTTTAAGCTTTATAGGTTGTGGTTTCGGTTTGTGGATATTTAAAATGGATATACAGGCAATGGCGCTTTTGGGTTTAGTTAGCCTTTTCGGCATAGTTGTAAATAATAGCATACTTTTAATAGAAGTTATGGACACAAGGCTAAAAGAAGGCGATACCGCTGAACAAGCCTGCATAAAAGCTGTGCAACTGCGCTTTAGGCCAATTATGCTTTCTACCATAACTACATGTATCGGCTTAGTTCCGCTTATCCTTTCTGCCGACCCAATGAGCGCGCCTATGGCATCTGTTTTATTGTTTGGCCTTTTATTCTCCTCTGTGCTAACAATGGTGGTTGTGCCTACCATTTATGCCATGGTAGAGGGTGAAAAAGTGCGAATATATAAGTAAGTGCCATTATCTTAATTTGGCAATACCAAAAAAACATTACATTAAGGGGATAACAAATAGGTTATGAGTAATGAACTGCGTAAAGATATTAGTAAAGATTTTCAGATAAAAAAATTCTGTGCATACGGTTTTCTTAAAAACCTGAAATTTTTTGAGCCATACCTCTTAATTTATTTGATGTCAAACAATATAAACCTCTTTCAAATAGGCGTTTTAATTGCAATAAGGGAGGTAATAGTAAATGTGTTTGAAATTCCATCAGGTTTTATAGCAGACTATTTCGGAAGGAAAAAAGAATTATATTTTTGTTTTGGGTTTTACATTATTTCTTTTATCCTGTTTTTTTTAACCGACACTTTCACACTTGCAACTTTCGGAATGATATTCTTTGGTTTAGGCGAAGCTTTTAGGTCGGGAACACATAAGGCTATGGTTTATACTTATTTGGACTTTAAAAATTGGCAAAATGAAAAGACATTCGTGTTTGGAAGAACTCGCTCGTTTTCACTTATCGCAAGCGCGTTAAGTAGTTTGCTTGGTATAATTTTAATACTAAATGTACCATCCGATAGCTATATATTTCTATTCTCTGTTATTCCTTATATTTTAGATTTCTTTTTGATAATGAGCTATCCGAAGTTTTTAGATACATTTGATAAAAAACACAATATTGCGTTTAAAGAGATGGCAAAAGGTGTTATTGAGAGTTTTCGCATAAACAAAAAACTGAGAAATATCTTAATTGAAGAGGGTATTGCTGAAGCGGGATTTTCCTATGTTAAAGATTTAATACAGCCTATTTTAGAAATTATTATCGTAGGTAGTGGAATTTCTATAATTGCATCGCTATCTGCTAACGATAATTTAAAAATTATATTAGGCCTTGTTTATGCAATATTAAATCTCTTCGGTTCATATTTTTCTAAAAAAGCATATGTTTTAAAAGCGAAAAGAACGAGCTTAGCTTGTTTATTTATAATACATATAGGATATGCGATTTCATGCGGTTTGCTTGCAGTTTTTTCGGGGCAATACTTGGCGGTGTGTGTGATTTATGTTTTAATTTATATTTTGCATAGTATTCGTAAGCCTATATTCGTTGATGAAATAGATAACAATATACATAAATCGAACAGAGCTACCGTTATTAGTGCTTCGGCACAATTGAAATCGTTGTTTTTGATGATTTTTGCACCAATACTTGGTATTGTTGCCGACAATATTGGAATAGGCCTTGTAATGCTTATTCTGTGTTTAGTATTTTTAGCTACTTTCCCACTACTAAAAACAAACAGCTCAGAAAAGCATGAAACCGCTCCTTAAAAAAATTATGTAATAATAAAGCAGGCGTTATATACGACTGTCAATAAAAAAGCAAACTGTCACTATCAAAAAATTGATAGTGACAGTTTGCTTTATATGTAGATTATGCTCATTTTGCGGTGTACAATTTATCTTGCTCCCACGACAAAATATTATTATCAATATAGTTCCAAATTTCGTTATAAGATGTTTCATTTCTGATAATATGTTCATAATACCCTCTCTGCCATATATGTTTATCAAAAGGTGGAAACATATTATTTTTTACACCGCGAATATATTCGTTTGTTGTTTGTGTTTTGAACCATTGTATCATTTCATGTAGGGGCGAACCTATGTGTTCGCCCGTTTTGTTGTTAATAGATAATATAAAATGTATATGATTTGGCATAATAATATATTTGTTAATTACTACATTTTTATATTTATTTTCCAATTCAATGATATGTTTTTCAATTATTATGTGTGGGTCATTCGGGCGAACACATAGGTTCGCCCCTACGATTTCGCCAAATAAACATTCTCGGTTATGGGTGCAAATCGTCACAAAATACGCACCGTTTTGTGAATAATCATACCCTTTTAATCGCATAGATTTGCGTTTTGGCAATGCCATAAAGCACCTCGTCAAATGCTCATAATGGGTAGTGGTTATGGATTTCACTTAATAGTAGTCTAACTAAATCAGCA
>CAYJPD010000014.1:24436-31150 GCA_964371975.1 uncultured Bacteroides sp. | reverse complement strand
ACCTTGCGGCAACCTCGGAAACGCGCTCGGCACCTTTGGTGATAACAATAAACTGAACCAAAACGATGATGAGGAAAATAATTATACCTAAAACTATATCGCCCTGTGTTATTAAATTACCGAATGCTAAAATAACATTACCGGCGTAGCCGCCGTCGCGTAGAATTAGCCTTGTGGAGGAAACATTAAGCGCGAGCCTGAAAAGCGTTGTTATTAGTAGTAACGATGGGAAAATTGAAAACTCAAGGCTTTCTTTTATATTCATGGTAATCATCAAAATCATAATAGATAGCGATATATTGATGATTAAAAGGATATCGAGCAGTTGCGCAGGCAGCGGCAATATTAAAAATATGACAACCGTTACCACTGCCAGCGATATTGAATTGTCGAGAATTTTTCTCATTTACCGTTTTCCCACTTTCCGAAAAATATACAAGTGTAACGTTTTGCATTAAAGCGGTTTTAAGCAATTGCGCCTTGTTGTAAACGAAACTAACCCGCGCCAATTAACTAATTGGCTTTTTATCCCCGCCTTTATTCAAATCGTAAATATATACAAGCACTTCGGCAACCGCGTTATAGAATTCCATCGGTATTGCGCGGTTTAATTCACACGCCGCGTAAAGTGCCCTTGCAAGCATTTTGTTTTCAACGGTTTTTATGCCGTGCTCGTCTGCTTCTTTTAAAATGCGCTTTGCCATTTCATCTTGCCCTTTTGCAAGCACTATGGGCGCTGTATCTTTATCGGGCTTATACCTAAGCGCCACCGCAAAGTGCGTGGGGTTTTTAATAATAACGTCTGCCGCTTTAACTTGCTGCATCATGCGGCTTTGCGCCAATTTGCGCTGCATCTCTTTTATTTTACCCTTAATTTTAGGGTCGCCCTCCATTTGGCGGTATTCTTCTTTTACCTCTTGCTTTGTCATTCTCATCTTGCGCTCATAGTCCCACCACTGGTAGAAAAAATCTGCGGCGGCAAGCGCAATATACGCTATGCATATTTGAATAACCATGCTCCAAACTAAATTGAAAAGCTGGGCTGAGCTAACGCGTAAATCTAAATAAAAATAACGTGCGAGCGTTTCAATTATGCCCGATATAAAATTATATATAATAAAAAGCAGTAAGCCTATTTTTAAAAGCCCTTTAACGGCATCTACTATGCTTCTTATGCTGAAAAGCCTTTTAAAACCCTCTAATGGGTTTAGTTTGCTGAATTTCGGTTTAATTGCCTCAGGTGCAAAAAGTAGCTTTGTTTGCAAAAATGTTGCGCCCAGTGCCGCTATTATGCAAGCGGCGAAAAATGGGCCTGCCACATAAAATAATGTGATTAATATTTGCACGATAATTTCGTCTAAAATGCCAAATAATTGCCCGGTTTGTAACTTGCTTGATAAATTGAAGATGTAGTGAAAAAAATCGTTTATCTTTTCAATTGCAAGGCCGCCTGTAACGAATAAAACGGCAAAGCCTGCGAGCAAAACGCTAACCGTAACGGCATCGTTGCTTAAAAATATATTGCCTTTTTTTCGCTCGTCGCGGCGCTTTTTGGCGGTGGCGCGTTCAGATTTTTCACCGGTTGGCATGTGCTCACCCCCGTTTTATTAGCAGTTTGCAATTAAATTTAAACGGCCTGTTTTGGCAAATTTTGCGCGATGCTGTTTCATTGTAAAGCGCAATATAAAATATTACCGGCTAAAAGTTTAAGCGCCTTGTAAAACAAACAGTGATTGCCTTAAACTGTTTAGCATTTGTGTTTCTACCCCTAAAATAAACTCGCCCATGGGAACAAAAAGTAAAAACAACAAGATAAGACCTATTAGAACTTTCAAATCTATATTTATAACAAACGCATTAATTTGCGGTATAGCTTTCATTAAAATGCCCATGCCCACAAGCCCTATAAGCTCTGCGGCCAAAATTGGCATTGCAAGTTTTACGCCAAGCACAACACAGGTGCAAAAAAGCTCCACCACATAAGGGGTGATGTTATCGCTAATGGTTGCGCTTCCAAAATTTATAATATCGCCCGAAGTTAATATTATGCGCATTAAGGTGTAATGCCCGTTTTGCGCAAAGAATATAAGCACGAATAGCACATTTAAGTAAGAGGAGGTAACGCTCATTTGCGTTTGGGTTGTAGGGTCGTACATTTGCGCCATGGTAAGGCCCATTTGAACGTCAATAACTTCGCCGCCAAATTGCACAACCATAAAAAACAATTGCATTATAAAGCCTAAAACAAAGCCTATGAAAAATTCGGGTAACAGCGCACTGATAAGCTGCATTGTGTTTTGCGGCTCGGCAATGGGGGTAGTAATTGTGCCAAGCGCAAATATACTAAGCACAAGAATAAGCCCCGCTTTAACTAAAGTGTTAATATTGTTGCGGCCGAAAAGCGGGCTGAATAAAATAAAACCCGATACTCTCGCCACTATTAGTTCTAACAAAAAAAGCTGTGTAAAATCCATTTGTTTTAACCTTTACATCTGCGTATAAAGCATTCGGGTGAAATCTAAAAGCGTTTCAAGCATCCAGCCGCCTGCCAAAAGCAAAACCGCCACAATAACAACAAGTTTTAGTATAAAAGCCAGCGATTGTTCGTGGATTTGTGTAACTGCTTGAAATATGGCAACCAAAACGCCAACTGCCATGCTTGTTAGCAAAAGGGGAGCGGCAAGCCTAAGCGCAACGCCAACGCCCTCGCGCATAATGTCTACAACTTCCATATAGCGCCCCCTTAATTAAAGCCGGTAACAAGCTGTGAAAATAAAAGCTGCCAACCGTCGAGTGCTATAAATAAAAGAAGTTTAAACGGCATAGAAAGCATAGCGGGCGGAAGCATAATCATGCCCATGCTCATCAAAGTTGATGCCACTATAATATCTATTAAAACAAAAGGAATGTAAAGCATAAAACCAATTTCAAAAGCGCGCTTAAGCTCGCTTGTCATGAAAGAGGGCACAACAGTTGTTAGTGGCAGCGCTATTGCCTCTTGGTCTGTTGAGGGGATAGGCGTGCCCGATAGCTCGCAAAACATTTCAAGGCTGCCGGGCTCTGTTTGCCTAAGCATAAATTCTTTTAAAGGTACTGCGGCAATTTCAATAAATTCTTCCGAGTTTATTTGCTCGTTTATGTAAGGCTCGTATGCCGTTTGCTGAACTTCGTCTAAAACGGGCGCCATGGTGAATAGCGTTAAAAACAGCGCCATTCCAACAAGCACCATATTAGGCGGGTTTTGCTGTGTGCCCAGCGCCGAGCGCAAAAACGAAAATGATATAATATACCTCGTGAACGAGGTCATCATCACAACAATTGATGGTAAAAGAGTTATAAGTGTTGTTATTAATAAAACTTGCAGCGCTTGTATATTTTCGCCGTTTACATTAATTAATGCATCCACTTTTACTCTTTACCCCCTTTGTTTTTCATATTGTCTATAACTTTTTTAAGCGAGGTTTGAAAATCGCTTGGCATGTCGCTTAAAAGTTCGCTGTCCTCAGCGTTCCAGCGCTGTGCTTGCTCGGGCGGCACCTCTTTAAGCAAACTTGCGCCTGTGGGCGTTAGTGCTAAAAAGTAAATTTCTTCATCCATTTTAACAAGCAAAAGCCTTTGGTCTTTGCCTATGGCAACCTGTTCTAAAACGCTTATGCGTTTTTTGCGAGGTTTTGCGCCATAAGTGCCGGCAATAAGCCCACTTTGCCCAAAGCGACCCACCACATGGCGGGTAAATAAGTATGCAAGTGCCATAACCGCTATTATTATAACAACAGCGCTTAAAAGGCCAAACAAGTCCTCTATCATACTGTTAAGGTGTGCCTAAAATAGATGTTACTGTTTTCATAAGCCTATCTTCTTTAAAAGGCTTAACAATAAAATCTTTAATGCCTGCTTGAACAGCTTCCACAACCATTGCCTCTTGGCCCATTGCAGAACACATTACAATATTTGCGTTTGAGTCTTTTCCGCGAATTGTTTTAAGCGCTTCAAGGCCGTCCATATTTGGCATTGTTATATCCATTAAAACTAAATCGGGGTTAATTTCAAAATATTTGTCGCAAGCGTCTTGCCCGTCAACAGCTTCGGTAACGTCTGTAAAACCGTTTTTTGAAAGTGTGTCTTTAATAACTTTTCTCATGAAAGCTGCATCGTCTACTACTAATATTTTAGCCATAACATTTCATCCTTTTCGTTATAAAATTTGTTTTTTTATGTTCTATTTACCTAATTTTAAAGCCCCGTCAACTAAAGACGGTGTTTTTAACACCTCGGTAATTCTTACGCCGAAATTATCGTCTATAACAACAACATCGCCTTTTGCAACGCACATGCCGTTGACGAATAAATCTACTTGCTCGCCTGCGAGCTTATCTAATACTATTAAAGAGCCTTTGGAGAATGTTAATATATCCTCAACTCTGCGCTGTGTGCGCCCTATTTCCACTGAAACCTCTAAAGGCACGCCCATAATCAAATCTAAGTTTTGCGATTGGTTTTCATTTAGCTGTGCATCGGGTGTTAGGTGTGAAAGCTCGGGCGCTTGCGCGTTTATAAGTTTTGGGTCGTGGTAAACCATTCCCGGATAAGGCATATAACCGGGTGGATACTGCCCGGGCATATATGGGTAAGGCATTTGTGGCATTTGTGCTGCCATTTGCTGCATTGCTTGCATTTGCGCTGCCATTTGCTCGGCGCTTGGCGCTTGTGGCATTGGCGGCGGTGTAGGGTTAGCAGCAGGTGCAGGTGCGGCAGCAGGTGCAGGTGCAGCGCCGCCTTGCATCATGCGCTCTATTTCCTCTTGGCTTAGTGTGCCTGTTGAAGGCGCCGGTGCCTGTGCCGGTGGTGGTGGCGCCGCGCCGCCTGATTGCGCCATCATTTTCTCTATCATATCTTGGCTTAAAGTGGCATCTTGCGGTGCCGCTGCAGGTGCAGGCGGGGTTTCGGGCTGTGGCGGCGGGTTAAGTTTTTCTTGCGCCGCTATGCTGTCATCGCCAACGCCAAAGCCTTGAAGCAATTCTTGCGCTAAAGTTATAGGCATGATATTGAAAAATTCGCTTTGCAGTTTGCCCTCTATTGAAAGCTTGAACCTTACAACAACAATTTGGCCTTGGCTATCGCCTAAATATTCCTTTTTAAAGGCGGCTAAATCGTCTAACATGAAAGATTTAGGCGTTGATATGTTTACGGTTTTCTCTAAAAAGTCTGAAAGAGCCGTACTTGCCGCGCCCATCATTTGGTTCATAACTTCGCAAACAGCGCTAATGCTTAAATCGTCTAAAACGAATTCGCTATCGGGAATATCGCTGCCCATTAATATGTTTACAATAACGCGCACATCGTCGCGCTTAAGCATCATAAGGTTACTGCCATCGATGCCCTCAACATATTTAATTTCAACGCCTATTGCAGGGTCTACTTCGCCAAGCTCAAAATCTTCAACGGCAACCGTGCTTGCCACAGGCGTTGTAATATCCACTCTTTCATCGAGCATATTAGATACAGCCGTAGCCGACGAGCCAAGGCTTATATTCATTATTTCGCCTATGGCATCCAGTTCCATGGGGCTGAAAACATGTAGTTCCATATTGTTTTACTCGTCCCTTCTTCCATGATTGTGATATGTATCTTTTATCTTAACCGCAATATTGTTGTTTTGCGCTCCCATTTTCGCGCTAAACCATGGTTTTCCGCCAACACAGAGGAAAATAGGTTTATCTATAGGGTGGCTTAAATCAATAACATCGCCCGGTCTAAGTAAATTAATATCGCTTAATTTAACCTGTGTTCTGGCAAGCTCGGCGGTAAGTTCAAGCTCCGACGTTTTAAGTATGTCCATAATATCTTCAGAGTTGTCTTCGCCTGTTGTGCGCCCCCATTTATTAAGCGAGGATATTTTAGAAAAAATATTTGTTAAAAGCATACCGGGCAAACATATATTCATGCGCCCGTTAGCATTTGGAAAATCTATATTTAGCGATACAATAACAACGGTTTCATCTAAACTTAAAAGTTGCACGAGCGTTGGGTTTATTTCTGTTCGCCGGTATTTATAGCTTACATCAACATAGCTTTCCCAGCTTGTGCCCATAACATTAATTAAATCTTGCACTATGCTTTCATATAATTGCAGCTCTAAATCTGTAAAATTATAAGACGTTAAATATTTTGTTTCTACTTCACCTGTGCCGCCCATAAGCCTATCCATCATGCTAAGCATAAGCGGGGTTGAGAAGTGGAAAAGCACATTTGCGTCTTCGGTTGTGCCATCTTTAAAGTGCATATCGGAAAGTGCAATAACTTCACCTTCGGTTAATGCGTTTGAAAATTCATAATAGCGCTGTTCTTCAACGCCCTCAACAACTATTTCGCATGAGGTGTGTAAAAGGCCGTTAATTCTTGAATTTATAACTCTTGTGTAATTTTCAAAAACACCGTTTATAATTCTAAGCCTATCTTTTGTAAATTTTCTGGGGCTGTAGAAATCATATTTCCTGTATTTATCTGCGGTTTCGCTTTTTTCCTGCGGTGCGCTATCGCCCGTTTTCGCCGCGTTCAGCAAAGCGTCTATTTGATTTTGCGATAATACTTCCGCCATAAAGCTATCCCCCCAAACAATTTAAATTTGCACTTTGTTTTATACATTTGCTTTAGTTTTCTTATTCACTAATTAATAAGCTTTGCGCTTTCATACTTTCTATTCATCGCCTTGTG
>CAYJPD010000014.1:21634-24336 GCA_964371975.1 uncultured Bacteroides sp. | reverse complement strand
TGGAATATCGCTCACAGAATCTTCCACCATGTCGTAGTACTCTTGTAAAGAGTCTTCAACATTGCCCTCGGGGTTAAAGCCGCTGATAACAAGTTCAACGCGGCGGTTTTCCTGGCGCTCTTCTTCATTTGCGTTGCCGGTTAGCGGGCGCCATTGACCGTAGCCAACGCTTATAAGCCTTGCAGGGTCTATTATATCCTTTTCTTGCAAGTAAATTGTAATTCTTGTGGCACGGTCTGAGGCGAGGTATCTATCGGCTGTAACTTGGTTTGGCGTGTTTGAAACAGCTTGAGCGGTGTGCCCTAAAACCTCTATAACATCAATAGACGTTGTAACTTCGCCTATAGATAGCGATATAGCGTCTAAAACTTCTTCGCCCTCATCGCTTAAAATAGAGCTGTCGGGTGCAAAGAAAACAGCATCTTGGAAAGAAATAAACACATAGCCGTCACCAAGGCTAACGTTAACTTGCCTTTCTATTCCCAGCGCCTGGGTATATTCTACAATTTCTTCGTAAAGTTGCTCTAAATCTGCCTCAACTTCGTCTTCAGTGGGCATTTCTTCTGTGCCCGGTATAACATCGGGGTCATCGGATGTTTCGCTAAAGCCCTCAATGGTTGCATCCGGGTTAAAAGACTCTGCAAGCGCTTGGAACTTTTCTTCGCTAACAGATGACATAGAGAACATCATAACGAAAAAGCACATAAGTAGCGTAACCATGTCGGCATAGGTATCAATCCAGTTAGCGCCGCCGGCGGAGCTTTTTTTAGCTTTTTTCAATTCACAGCGCCTCCTTTCCTAAAGGGTTTTATGTAAACTTATTTACCTTTTTTGCCTTTTTTGCCGCCGCCTTCGCCGCCTTCGCCGCCTTGCTTATCGCGTAGTTTTTGGTTCATAAATACAAGCAAGAACTCGCGTAAGAATTTGGGGTTTTCACCGGCTTGAATTGCCATTATACCCTCAACAACTATTTGTTTACATAGCATTTCCTCTTCGTCTCTTGCGGTAAGGTTTGTGGCAATCGGTGTAAAAATAACGTGGGCCAAAATAGAGCCGTACATTGTAGTTAAAAGCGCAACCGACATAGACGGGCCTATGCTGTCCATACTGCCGCCGTCGAGGTTGGCAAGCATGTTTATAAGGCCGATAAGGGTACCTATCATACCAAAAGCCGGCGCAGAGCCCGCGGCGCTTGAATACATGGTAATGGTTCTTGCGTGCCGCTCGGCTGTTTGCTCTATATCGTTTTCCAAAACGCCGCGCACCCTTTCAGGGTCGTTAGCGTCTACAATAAGCATAATAGCTTGCTTAAAGAAAGGGTCTGTTTCTGAGTTTGCCTTTTCTTCAAGCGCCAAAAGCCCGTTCTTACGGGCAATTTGGGCTATATCTATTAATTTTTCAACATAGGCGTTTGGGTCGTAAGCTTTGGCTTTTAAAAGTATGCTAAAGTGCTTTATAGACTTAACGGCAATTTTAGGATAAGCCGCTATAACAACAGCCATTGTGCCGCCAATAACTATAAGAACACTGGATAAATCGAAAAACCGTTCAAGGTTTCCGAACGCAATAGTAAAGCCTTCTGTCATATCTACTGTTATACCGAACAGTATGAAGATAATGGCTATAACTACGCCAATTAAATATAGAATATTCATTATATTTCCCCTTTGCGCCGCGCGCCGAAAATTTTATGATACAATGCAAGTGTTAATCGTTTTTGCCAATTGTTATTTCCCTGTGGATATCTTGAACTTTTGCGTTGTACTCGGCAATTTTCTTTATAATTTCATCTGCCGAATCTCTAACAATATAATAACTGCGGTTCATCATTACCACTTTGCACTCAGGGATGAGCTCGATGCACTCTATTTGGCGATGATTCAACAAAAAAACCTCATTGTTCATTTTACGCAACACTATCATTTTTCTTCTCTCCCAAACAAATTTGTAATACCCGCAGGCTTTTACTATTTTAAATGTATATTATATATTATATAATTTTTGCGCCATTTAAGCAAATATTTTTTTGCCTTTTTGTTGTTTTTGTAAAAAATTACATCTTTTTTTCTGTTTAAGCTGTTTTTTAACGTATCATATAGCAAATTTACCATTTATAGCTACTGTAAAGCCGAACTTTTTTAAAAAGCCGCTTAGTGTTATAGTTTTATTGAGGGCGCAAGGCACACCCCTGCGCCCTCAATTGAGTTTGTTAATTAGCGTTTCATGTTAATAAGTTCTTCAAGCATTGTATCTGTAACTGTAACAACCCTTGTGTTTGCTTGGTAGCCGCGCTGATATGTAATCATATTAGCGAATTCTGTTGCAAGGTCTGTTCCGCTTTGCTCTAAGAAGTTGGGCATAAGGTTAACTGTTGTTAAACCTAAAAGCGTATCGGGTGTTGCGCCAACGTCGTTATTTAAGTAGCCGCTTAAAGAGCCGCCCGGCGTTGTTATGCTAATAGGGCCTGTGCTACCTAAAGCTTGGTAGTAAGGGCCGTCGGTATGGGTTAAACCGGCGGGGTTTGGAACATTGCCAAGGGCTATTGTGCCAACAACAACAGGCTCGCCTGTTTGCTTGTTAATGCCTTTTATAACGCCGCCTTTATCAACGCTTATGCTCTCCATTTCAATTGGGCCTAAATCTTCAATACCAACAAGAGCGCCATAAGTGTTTTCTCCTGTAACAGGGTCGATACCGGGGTA
>CAYJPD010000014.1:0-21534 GCA_964371975.1 uncultured Bacteroides sp. | reverse complement strand
TACCAACAAGAGCGCCATAAGTGTTTTCTCCTGTAACAGGGTCGATACCGGGGTAAAGCGCGTCGCCAACTTCAAGGCCTTCAATGCCAAGTAAATCAAGGCCTGCAAGGGCTGCTATTGCAGGGTCTGCCGGGTCGATAACATCGCCGATGTTATAGCCTGCAAGGGCAGGGTCAATTACTGCGGGTGATATGTTGTCGTCAATGAATGCTTGCGTTACAACATCTTGTGTATCAACAGCAGCCATATTCCAGAGGTTAAAATCTGCGCTTGATGGGTCGATAACATCGCCTTCGGATAAACCGAGTGTCGCAAAATTAGATTGCGCTGCATTATCTGCTAAAAACTGCGCAGTAACAATTGTTTGCTCGGCTAAATTTGTGTCGATTAAACCGGCTGTGTCGAAAGGTGGCACTGCCATATCAATAACATCGCCCACATTAACGCCTGTAAGGGCAGGGTTTAATGTGGCAGGCACTGTGTTTGCGTCTATAAACGCCTGTGTTACCATACTTTGTGATATGCCGGGGTTTGCGTCTATAAATGCCTGTGTAACTTCAAGGGGCACCCTTATGGGAACAAGTTGTGTGCTTGTTACAAAGCCCTCGCCGCCTGCGTTAACGGCTTTGTCGTCAACTTCGCCGTCGCCGTCTGCGTCAATTGCGTTTGATGTCATGAAGCCGTAAACTATGCCGCCCGAGCCGTCTACAAAATAGCCGTTTGCGTCGAAGCGGAAGTTGCCAACGCGAGAGAAATCTAAAGATGCAAGGCTGTCGGTTTCAACGCCTTGTTTATCACCTATTAGGAAGAAGCCGTCGCCTTGAATTGCAACGTCTGTTGCAAAGCCTGTGCTCTCAAGGCTTTGGGTAGCCATGTTTAAATCTACAGTGCCAATGCTAACGCCGTAACCTGTTTGCAAGGGGTTTGTGCCGCCTGTAAGGTTGCCGCCGTCTGAACCGGCTTGTTGTGTTGAGTAAACTGTTTCTTTAAATGTAACGCGGCCTGCTTTAAAACCGTATGTGTTAACATTTGCCACATTATGGCCTGTTACATTAAGCGCGCTCATATGCGCTTTTAGCCCGGAAATACCGGAGCTCATTGCACTTGTTAATGCCATAAGTTATCTCCTAACTTTAACATTGTGCGCCGCGCAAAATTTACCAATCGGGCAAATTTTGTGAGCCTCCTTGTGCTTTTTAGCACTTAGCGGTCCTGCTCATTATAAAATAACTGCGCCGTCAATGTTTGTGAATATATTTTGTTTCATTTCGCTTTGCGTCATAGCAGTTATAACCCTGTTCGATTGAACATTAATTATAAATGCACTTTGCGAGTTCATTGCAAGAATATTTGTTGCGCCTTTTTCTTCTGCTTTTACAACACTTTCGCTAAGGCTTGCTAAAAGCCCCTCGTTTACTGTAATTCCACGCTCTTGCACCCTTTGTTGTGCGTGCTTTGAAAATTCAATTGTAGAGGTATTATTAGCTTGGTTTAGCTTTTCGCTAAGCAAATCTTTAAAGGCGTTTGGGTTTGCGTTTTCTTGCACTTTGCTATTAATTTGTGTACCTTGCGCGGGAGATGTGGCAGATATAGCTCTGCTCATCATTGCTTGTTTGGTAATATCAATAATAACTGCCGCCTCCTTTTATTGATGGTTTTTTGCGCTATTGCCTTTTAATCAAAGTGCATTAGGGCTGTGTTTGCTCGGTGCCCTCGGTAGGGTCAACACTGTCTGTGCTATCGTCGGTGTCTGTGTCTGCATCAGGTGTTTGCGTTAAATCGGGCAAGCGGCCAACGGCTAATATTTCGTTAAGCGCATACATATCATCGCCCACGAATAAAACGGCGGTGCCTTGGTATGTACCTGTTGCTGTAACTGTGCCCACAACTTGGCTGTATGCACCTGTGCTATCTACTTGGCCCACAGTAACTTCTTTGCCAACAAGCGATGCGGCATAAGTTAAGTTTGTGGATTGCGCCATAGCAAGCATACTATCTTGCAGTGAGCCCATCATTTGCACAGAGGACATCTGCACCAGTTGGTTTAGCATTTCGGAAGTATCCATTGTGCTATCGAGTGTTTGGCTTTGTAGCTGTTTTACCATTAAAAGCATAAAGTCTTCAAACTCAAGGCTTGATGTTTCACCTGTAGAGTTAAGGTTTATGTTATTTTGCTGTAAATAATCCAGCATTTCGGTATCTAATGCGCTGCCAACTTGCTCGTAAGAATAATTCCCCGATGCATTGTAATTTGCGCCAAGACCATTAATTGTACTGCTCAAATTTTGCCTCCTTTTCTATGCACTGCTAACTTGAATTTGTTCTATTCCAAGCCTTAGCCTTTGCATAAAATCTTGTGGGTTCTGCTCGTTTTGTTTTCGGGCTTGCTGCCTGTTTTCATTGCCTTTGCTTTGCCTGTTTGGGTCGTCTTGTGCGTTGTAGCGGCTTTGTTCGCTCTCTTGCACTTGAACAACTTCTACTTTAACTTGCTCGGCATTTGTGTTTAAAAGCATTGCGCCCAGTTTTGACGAGTGCTCGTTTATAAGCCTTGCGGCGGCTTCGTTTTCTGCTATTAAAATAACATTAAGTGCGCCGTCGGGTGTGCGGCTCATCTCTACTGTAACATTGCCAAGAGTAGAGGGGGAAAGCTGTAAAACTATTTTTTCTGCGCCTTGTAAATCTGCCTGGCTTATAGCTTTGTGTAAGTTTGCATCAAAATTTTCAGATGTTGTGTCTAAAGTTTGCGCTTCGCCTACTTTAACGGGCGATGTTTTAACATCTTTAAACAATTGTAAATTGCCCAGGTTTTCGTTTTCACCCTCGCTTGCGCTATCATCAGAACTTGTATTTTGCGAGCTAAGCTCTACAATATCTGTTTTTACCGCTTGCTCTTCGCCTTGAGTTTGCACTTGGGCGTTTTGGGTTTTCACATTCTCTTCAACAGAAACTTCGCCTTTGTTTTGCGGCAATTCACCCTCTGGGTTTTGCAAATTCACAACTTGCATATTTGCGCCTTGCATTATATTTGCGTTTGCAGTGTTAGCGCTTGCTAAATCTTGCGTTTGAACATTGTGCAATTGCATGTTTTGCGTTAAATAACCAAAGCTTTGAAGGGAAATAACTTGTTCGTTTTCGCTTATTTCATCATTAAAGCTGGGTTTTTGAGCGCTTTCATTTTGAGTAGCTTCGGCCTTGGGCTGCTTTTCTTTAAGCAAGTCGTCAAATTTTTGCGTTTGGCTTTTACTATCGCTATTATTTGTTTTGCTTTGCTGTGTGCTGTTTTGAACTATTTGCGTCATACCTTGCATAAACATTTGTGTTGCTACCATCTTTTCACCTCCTTCCAAAATAACAAGCACGTAAATGCTATTTATATAAAAACCCGTTTTGCTTTTTGGTTTTTCGGGTTTTATATATTAAGAATGGTAAACATGTAAGCTTTTTTGAGGCTTTTGCCCCTATTGCAACATATAAAGCATTATGCTTTATGTATAAATGCTTTGCAAACAATATAAGTTGTTGTTTCGTTTTGCTTTTAATATGCTAATTTGTATTAGTTTTTTCAAAGCGCTTTAAAGAGACAAATTCGTCTATTAAAAGTTCATCTTCCTTTAATTTTTGCTTTCGGTATTCCTGTGCATCTTTTTCTTTTAGCTTTTCAAGCGCCTGGGCGTCTGTTTTGGCGCTTAAAACTTGGGTGCGTTTATCCTCTGCTAATTGGCGGCTTATATCAAGGCGCTTTGTTTGCTGTTTTATGTCAAGTTCTAAAACTCTAAGCCCGTTTTCAAATTGCATTGCCTGTGCAATGGTTATGCCCTCTTTTTCCTTTTGCCTGAATTTCGTATTAAGTAAAATATGCGAATTGTTAATTTGTTCAAGTTTTATTTCGTTTCTTTTAACTTCCGCTAAAGTAATTGCATACTCGCTTTGCAGGTTTTCAAGCTCTTGGTTTTTAAAGCCTAAAACCGGCTGCAAATTAAAAACAAAATCTTTCATTTACAAATACCCTTCCATAAAAGCGTAAGGCAAAAAGCCTTTTGCGCTTTTGTGTGCTTAAATAACAAGTTCAAGCATGTTTTTTGTTTTTTCATAAGAAAAACTTTCGTTTACTTCTTGCTTTAAAAAGTCTTGTATACCGTTTATTTTTTTAAGTGCTACATCAAGTTTCGGGTTAGAGCCCTCTTTGTAAGCGCCTATAGATACCAAGTCCTCGCTTTTTTCATATGTGCTAAGGCTGTCCCTAAGCTTTGCGGCATACGCCCTGTGCTCCTCACTAACAATTTCCACCATAAGCCTTGAAACGCTGTTGCTAACGTCAATGGCAGGGAAGTGGTTTGCAGAGGCAAGTTTCCTTGATAGCACTATGTGCCCGTCTAATATACCTCTAACCGTATCAGCTATGGGCTCGTTTGTGTCGTCGCCCTCAACAAGCACGGTGTAAACGCCTGTTATACTGCCTTTTTCAAAATTACCGCTGCGCTCAAGTAAGCGAGGAAGTTCTGCATATATAGAGGGGGTATAGCCCCTTGCAACCGGCGGCTCGCCCACGGCAAGGCCTATTTCACGCTGTGCCATTGCAAAGCGAGTTAGGCTGTCCATCATAAGTAAAACGTCCATGCCTTGGTCTTTGAAATATTCCGCAATGCCGGTTGCCACAGCGGGGCATTGCTTGCGCAGCATAGCAGGCTGGTCTGACGTTGCAACAACAACAACACTGCGGCTCATGCCTTCTTCGCCTAAATCGCGTTCAATGAACTCTAAAACCTCACGACCACGCTCGCCCACAAGGGCTATAACATTTATATCGGCTTTAACGTTTTTGGCTATCATGCCCATAAGGGTGCTTTTTCCAACGCCCGAGCCTGCAAATATGCCTATGCGCTGGCCTTTACCTATTGTTAAAAGGCCGTCTATAGCTTTAACGCCAAATTCCATGCGCTCTTTTATAGGCGGGCGCGATAAAGGGTTTATGTGCTCTTTATCTTGTACGCAGTACTGCACGCCGCCAACAAAAGCACCCTTGCCGTCTATTGGGTTTCCAAGTGCATCTATAACCCTGCCTTTTAAAAACGAGCCCATGGTAAGGCTTAAACGCCTGCCTGTATTTCTAACGAAATTGCCCGCAGAAATGCCGCTCATATTGGCATAGGGCATAAGCAAAATTCTGTCTTTTTTAAAGCCTACAACCTCTGCCATAATTTTTGCGCCTGTATCAGAGCTTAATATATTACATATATCGCCTGCGGCGGCCCTTGTGCCCGAAGCTTCAATAGACATGCCAACTAAATTTTCAATTTTGCCTATATAACTTATGGTTTCGGCATTATTTATCTTTTCAACGGCATGTTTTAGCATATAAACTCCTGCTTTTAGAGATTGGATTGTTAGAAATTAGAATTGTAGGAGGTTTTTGCAATTTCCATGCCTCGGTCGGGCGTGGAAATTCGCCTCTCGGTCGGGCGTGTGAGCCCGCCCCTACTCTTGAATAATATCCCTTATTGTTTTAAGCTGTGAGGAAACACTGGCGTCTATAATTTCATCGGGCATTTCTATTATGCATGTGCCCGGCTCGTCGTCTTGCATGGGTACAATTTTAACGTTGTCTGATAGGCCGGTGAGCGCTGCCCTTAGCTCGGGCGATGCCTGAACAAGCTCGCCTGCGTCACTTTCGGCCACATGGATTCTAACCCATTCACGGCGCTTTAATTTTTCAATTGCAACGCTTATCATTCTGCTTATAACTTCTTTACTGCTTTTTAAGCTTATTTGCATTATTTTTTCTGCAACAGCTATAGCAATATCTGTAAGCTGGTTTTTTGTGCTATCTATAAGTTCTTCGCGCACTTTGGTTTCCTTTTGCATAAATTGCTTTATTTGCGCTGAAAGTTGCGCTTGCATTTCAGCTTTTGCTTTCATTTCGCCAAGCCTAAGGCCTGCGTCATAGCCGCTTTGGTAGCCCTCTTTTTGCGCTTTTTCCATTTGCTCGTCTATTTGCTTTTGTGCGTTTTCAAGTAATTTATCGGAAGCTATCTGCGCGCTTTTTTTCGCATTAGCTATAATTTCGTTGGCTTGCACCGTGGCAAAATTTATTTCTGCGGCGGCACTTTGCGGCACTTTGCCCTGTGCTTGGCCGCTTTTGGCAACTTGGTTCACAACAGCCTGCACCTCGCTTCTAAGGCGCGCTGCAGTAACTTCGGGCGTTTCCCGTTGCTTTTGCGCCGGCTTTTGTGGCTGTTGCTCTGTATTTAATTGCTTTTCATTTTCACTAAGCGCTTTTTCCTCGGCTTTTGGGCTTTTGTTTTCTTGCTGTTCTTCAATTTCTTTTATATCTTCGCTTAACTCTTCTTCGTCTTGCATAGATAAAATAATTAAATCGTCATCAACAAGTAAATCTTCCACAACGGGAAAAACAAAAGCACTCGCCGTGGTTTTTGCGCTGTCTTTCCAAATATTAGGCAATTATATCGTCCTTTCCGCCTTTCATAATAACAAGCTCTTGTTGCTCTTCAAGCTTGCGTATTATGCCAACAATGCGTTGTTGTGCTTCTTCAGCTTCACGCATACGCACATTTGTGGTAATTTCCAAATCGTCGCTGATGCTTTGCGCCATACGTGAAGACATGTTTGCGAAAATTTTGTTTGCCACTGTGCGGTCGGACCCTTTGAGGGCGAGCACAAGGTCTTTCTGGTCGCAATCGCGAACGAAACGCTGCACAGAGCGGTCGTCCATAGAAATAATATCCTCGAAAGTGAACATGCGTTTTCTGATTTCTTCCGCAAGCTCTGTGTTTCTTTCTGTAAGTATATCGAATATGTTTTTCTCGCTTGCTCTGTCGAGGTTGTTCATAATATCCGCAACATAATCTACGCCGCCAATTTCCACATTGTCTGTTTGCATAATGCTTGAAAAACGTTTGTCCATTTCCGCTTCAATAATTTTAACGGCTGTGGGCGAGGCGTTTTCCATATTGGCAATGCCCTCAACAACTTTAACTTGCATTTCTTTGTCGAGCTGCTCTACAACTGCGGCGGCTTTTGAGGTTTCCACATAGGATAGTATAAGCGCTATTGTTTGCGGGCGCTCGTGTTGAAGTGCACCGAAAAGGCTTTTTTCATCGGCTTTGTTTAGGAAATCAAACTCGCGGCTAACAAGCACTTTTGTAACCTTATCAAGCAAGCTTTCAGAGGCCTCTTTGCCGAAAGCGTTCTCTAAAACAGCCTTCGCATAATCAAGCCCGCCCTCTGTAACGGCTTTGTTTGTAAGGCACATTTGGTAGAATTCCATCAGAACATTCTCTGTGGTGGGCGCATCTATAAAGCCAAGTTTTGCTATTTCAACCGTTAGCTTTTCAACGTCGTCAGAATCCATATGCTGGTAAAGGGTAGACGCTTTTTCCATGCCAAGCGACACTATAACGGCCGCCGCTTTTTCGTTTGAGCCTAAATCTTGCAAAATAGGTTCTATTGGCAGTAAAGCCTCAGGCGTGCTTTGTTCTACATCCGGCACTTCAGCTTCCTTGTTTTTATTCTTTTTGTCTTTGGGCGCCATTATTCACCCTCCTCTCGCAACCAGTTTTTAATCATCTGAGCAGCAATTTCAGGGTTGTTCTCTGTAAACTCACGCACACTTTGCCTTAGTTCCATGCCTTTATTCGAGCCAATTTCAAGCACGTCAACTTCGCCTGTGCTCGCTTGAATAATTTTAAGTGCGTTTTGTTTTTCCGCCTCCATAAGCTCTTCTTCTTTTTTCTTTTTCAAGCGCTTTTTGCGCCTTGCAAGCAGAAGAACAATAATAAATAACAGCACAATTAAGAATGCTGAAATTGCAATTAGAGGTATTACTAATTCGTTTGGAATTACAAGGCCCTGGTTTGTTTCAATTAAATCATCGTTTGAAACGAAAGGTGCAAATAAAATATCTATTTTATCGCTTTGTATATCTGTTTGTATGCCTGCGGCCATTGCAACGGTGCTTATTAAATCGTTTGCGTTTAAATCGCCCGAGGCATTGGAGTTAACAGTTACAGAAACAGTTAAATCACTGAGTACACCGGCAAGCTTTTCGCTTTGCTGGGTAACAGTGTCTACAAGATAATCTACTTCACCGTAGTTTGAAACATAATCTTCCGTTCCGTCTATAGGAACATTATCTTCAACATAGGTGTTTACATCCGCATTGGGTTCAACGCCTACAACATCGCCCTCTTCAGGCGTTGGGCGCGTAAGCTCAACATCATATATTTTACTGCCAACTATACCCTCGCCGTTTGTGCTGCCATCTTGGCCCCACTCTTCTGTTGAGTAAGCTGTTGTGCTTGTAATGCTATGGTCCATATCCACAACGCTGTTTACGCTAACCCTAATGTTCTCGGCGCCGAAAAGAGGTTCAAGCACATTTATAACATTTGCTTTAACAGTGCTGTTAATATCTCTTTCCAAATCCATTTTAGTGCTGCTTAAACCGTTTTGTGAATTGTTAGCATCATCGCCATCGTAGGTGTTGCCGGCGGTATCTGTTATGGTTATGTTCCCAATTTCAAGCCCTTGCACAGCAGTGCTCACAAGCTGGCGTATTGCGCTAACTTGTGTTTGTGTAAGCTCTCTGCCCGATTGAAGCTCTACCAAAACAGAGGCAGAAGCCTGTTGAGAGTTGTTTGAATCGAGAACATAAGAATTATCTTGCCCGGGCACAATTTTAACTTGCGCTTGTGAAACGAAATCGAACTCTTCAATAACAGCTTCCATCTCATTTTCAAGGCTATAAAGTTTTAAAACGTCGCGCTCGCTCTCTGTTGTTAGCGAACTGACATTATCAAAATAAGTTGAATAACTAAAGCCCGAACTCGGATAGCCCGCAAGCAATAAATCTGCTTTCAGGGATGCTACCAAACTTTCAGGCACAAGCACTGTATCTTGACCCTCTATGCTATATTGTGTAACGCCGTTTTCAGAAAGATATGTAACAACATTATTCATATCTTCGCTGCTTAAACCGGTGAACAAAATTGCATAGTCATTATTAAGCGAGCTTATAAGGCCAATGCCCAAACCCACTACAACAACTAAAGCCAAAGTGCCGATTATTAATTTTTTAACAAGTGGCGAAAGCGCTTTAAAGCGCGCAACTAAGCCACTCCATATCTTCTTTAAGCTTTCCTGCACTTCACACTACCCCCGACGGTTTTATTATAGGCTTATCCTCATTAGTTCACTGTAAGCATCCAGCGTTCTGTTTCTGAGTTCAACCAATAATTCCACCGAAACGGCAGCTTGAGTTTCTGCTATGGAAAGAAGTGCGGGGTTATCTAATTGCCCTGTTGTAAGCTGATATTGCAAATCATTTTTTTGCGCATCTGTTTGTTTAACATTTTCAATGGCTGCATCGAAAATTTGCGCAAACATGCCGCTTTCTTCATCGCCGGCTATAATGTTTTGCACGCTTTGTGTGCTTTGCAACGGGCTAATACTCCCTATAGGTGTAAATTCCATTTTATACTCCGTTCCGCTGTTCTACAGCGTGAAAATTAAAGTAAACACAGTTAAACAAACGCCTTGACAAATATTACTTTCCAATTTGCAAGCCGCTTGACGTAACTTCTTTAAGCACGTTAAATGCTGTAACCGCAGCGTTAAAAGCTTGGCTTGCCGCCATTGCATCTGCGGTTTCTTTAATTAAATCTACATTCGGAAGTTGTACATAACCGTATTCATCGGCGTCCGGGTGGGTTGGGTCGTAAGTAATTTTGAAATCCGAGCCGTCTTCAATAATTTGCGCAACCCTAACGCCGCCGTCCATTTGCCCCTCGTTTCGCCTTTGGTTTGCGCGCTCCATAGCGCTGCCAAAAGAATTCTCTTGCGCCTCAAGCACAACAAGTTTTCTGCGGTAAGTGCCGCCGCCATCTTCTGTGCGAGTGGTGTTGATATTTGTCATATTTTCAGATATAACATCAAGCCGTTGTTGCTGCGCTGTTAGGCCCGAGCCCACAACGCTCATGGAATTTAGAAATGCCATTTACATTCTCCTCCTAACCTTTAATTGCTGTGCGTAAAATATTAAAATCGTTAGAAATTGAATCCATCAAATACTGTAGCTGTAATGCGTTCCTCGCCAGCTCTATGTTTTGCTCTGTTATATTAACGCCGTTGTCGTCAAGCCTTGTCGACACTTCGGCGGTGTGCACTTTTATTTCAGCGCTGTTTATAGCGGTTTGCGAATCTCTGACAACGCCGTTTTCATCTGCCCGTTGCTCTATTGCGTTTTTTAAGCTTTCCTCAAATGTAACATATTGCGGCTTAAAATCCGGCGTTTCAACTTGTGTGATATTATTCAAAATAACTTCTTGTTTTGTCCACAAAAAATCAAGAGATTTTTCCATCATCTGCATAGAATTTGTGCTTAATATTTCCATATCAAAACCTCCGCTTCTAATATATTACTATATTATTAAATAATCAGGTGCAAAATTCAGGTGCAAAATCACCCCGCAAAAGCTTCGTATTACCGCTAAATTAAAGGGCAAAAGCACCTTGGTATGATTAGACTAATTATAATTATACTCTTATTTTTTAAAAATGGCTATAGTTTTTGAAAAAAATATTAATAAAAGTTACATTTTAATATCATTATTCTTTAAAAATTATTCTAATTTATTCAAAAAAATACATCATTTATGTATAATATACCTAACTTCTGAAAAAAAATCAAGCTGCATTTAACGTTTTTCATATTCTTTTTGGAAATTATTATTGAATTAGATTAATTTTGACTAAAAACAAGCAATTCTTCAATGTAACTTTTGTTTCCCAAAGCCTTGTTTTTGTGTAACATAGCTAATAAAAAGCATAAATTTGAGCTGAAAGCAAAGCATATTTGGCTTTTTTTGCAAAAAACAGGGTGAAAATTTTACAGGTTCTCCAGCTCGAAAGGTGTGTTCTGATAAACGTAATAATTGAGCCAGTTTATAAATAAAAGCTGCGCATGTGCTCGCCAACAATAGTTCACATCATTTTTCGCATCATCGCCAAAAAAATAGTTTTTAGGCAATGCGGCACTTTCGTTTTTTAAAACATCCCTCTCATATTCATCGCGCAAAGTGTACTTATCATATTCCATATGCCCGAAAGCGTAAATTTGCCTACCGTTTTCAGTTGACAGCAAGTGCAGGCCCGCCTCATCGCTTTTAGCCAAAACACGTAGCGCACTGCAAGAGGAAACTGCTTTTTCGTCAACGGTTGCGTGGCGGCTGTGCGGCGCAAAAAACACTTCGTCGAAGCCGCGAACAAGGGGGTTTTTAGGCCTAGTTACCCTATGGGCAAACACGCCTGAGCACTTTTGGGGCAAAAGAACTTTTTGTATGTTATAGTGGTAATAAAGCGCGGCCTGTGCGCCCCAGCAAATATGAAAAGTGCTGTATACATTTGTTTTTGAAAACTCCATTATCTCGCAGAGCTCGGCCCAATAATTTACCTGCTCAAATTGAATATGCTCTACAGGCGCGCCTGTAATTATCATGCCGTCAAAGCGTTGATGTTTTATTTCGCTTAATGTTTTGTAAAATGCCTGTAAATGTGCACCGCTAACGTTTTTGCTCTCGTGGCTACCCATGTGCACAAGGCTTAATTCAACTTGCAACGGGCTGTTTGCCAAAACGCGCGCAAGCTGGGTTTCCGTTTGTATTTTTGTTGGCATTAAATTTACAAGCACTATTTTAAGCGGACGAATATCTTGCTTTTGCGCGCGTTTAGTGCGCATTACAAAAATATTGTCGCTTTCCAGCTCACTGTAAGCAGGTAAATTTTGTGCAAGAATTAAAGGCATATTGCTCTCCTTAAAAAAACGAGGCGCTGCTAATTTAAGCAACTTACCTCGGCATTTTACAGATAGGTATAATTAAAATATCCGGTAAGTATATGCTTGTTTTAGCTGGTTATAAACTTACTACTTTTGCCGCTATAGCATTTTACAGCTTCATTTTATAAAGCAAAATGCAAAACGCGAGAACATTTTTATCGCTACTGTGTTTTATTATTATATGGTTTTGTAAAATCATTATAGCATTTTTGTCAAATGCTTGCAATCGCATACAGGTATTTTGTATAAATTTACAAAATCGTTGCTGTGACAAAAGCTTACACAAACAATTTTGTCAACTTATTAACAAATAGCACTAATTTATCTTTAAATATTGTATACACATAATTATTGCACAAGCAATTTTTGTTAATTTTCAAGCAAAAACAGCATAGCAGTTTGATTTTCAAAGCATAGATAAACTCAGAAAGTATTGACTTTTTTTAAATACGCATTGTATAATTAAACTTAAGAAAACAACGTAATTAACACAATTAACGCAATCGGTGAAAATTATGAAAAGAGTTAATTCTTTATTGATTTGTATTATACTTTGTTTGGCAGTTTTTGCATCTTGCACGTCAAATGAAGCTAATGCGGTGCAAATAACGTCTTCAAGCGCTGTACTTGTTGACAATAAGGCTTTAGAGGAAATTGAAACGCTTAATGTAGCTGTGTTCTATTATAATTTTGAAGATGTTTACGTTTCTACGGTGCGAGATGCACTTGACGAGGAATTAAGCAGCGCAGGCATAGAGTTTAAAAATTACGACGCAGGAAGCGAGCAAAAAACCCAAAACGAGCAAATAACAGCCGCTATAAACGAAGGGGCGAACTTTTTAATAGTAAATATTGTAGAACCATCGTTACTTTCTGCGGCACAAGATTTTGTAAAAATAGCAAAAAGCAACGATATACCTATAGTGTTTTTTAACCGTGAAATATATTTAGATATTGTAAACAGCTATGAAAAATGCTCTTATGTTGGTACAGATACCCAAGAGGCAGGCTATTTGCAGGGTAATTTAATAGGGGACTACTTAATTGAAAACTACGACGCTGTTGATTTAAACGGCGACGGTAAAATTACCTATGTAATGTTTAAAGGGCAAGAGGGCAATGCCGAGTCGCAATTCCGCACGCAATTTGCTGTTGAAAACGCAAACGCAAAACTTGCAAGCGAGCAATTGCGCGAGCTTGTGTTTTTTGAAGAGGATAATGAATATTTATACTATGTTGATGAGGGCGGAAACTGGAGCGTAAGTGCCGCGCAAGAGTATATGAGCGAGTTTTTGAAAACATATTCGGTGCAAAACGGCAATATGATAGAGCTTGTTATAGCAAACAACGATGGCATGGCTATCGGCGCAATAAACGCATTAAATGCCGAAGGTTATAACACAGGCGAAGCCGGCAGTGTAAGCATTCCTGTTTTTGGGGTAGATGCAACGCAAGAGGCGCAGGATTTAATAGCACAAGGCAAAATGACAGGCACTATTAAGCAAAATGCACAGGGTATGGCAAACGCCATTGCAACAATTGTTATGAATGTTAAAAACGGTGAAGACTTTAGGGCTAATACCGAAGATTTTAATATAGACCAAAACGCGTTTATAATTCGCATACCTTATGAAATATATACAGGTTAATATAAAATGGGTGAAAAACTTAAGCGTTAAATTTATAATTCTTCCACAGGTGCACGGGCTGTAGGGTACTTGCTACAATTGCGCAAAAGTGATATAATGGGCAAAGATTATATTTATAACAACCTCGAAAGGAAAAGGGTTTTGCTTGATATTTTCTTTACGCTTATAAGTTTTTTTTCACTATGCTTAGTAGCTGTGTTTATTTCGTCTTATTTTAAATTACCAAGCACAGTTTCACCTTTTGTAGCATTGTGTTTAACTGTTGTGCACTTTACTGTATTCGGCATGTTCAATATGGTGTTAATTGCCGGCTATATTTATTTTGCTTTTTCAGCCTTAATATTAGTATTATTTATAATAAAAAAACTATCAATGCCAAAGCTTTCGCTTTGGTTTTATGTGTTTATAGCGCTAAGTGTAATAATGATAATTTACTTTGGCATAAGAAAGCCGCTTTTGAACGAGTGGGATGAGTTTAGCTATTGGGGTACAGCGGTTAAGCTTATGAAAATAAACCATGAACTGCCCGTTACAGCCGAGGTGGGCTGGGCTTGGGTTTCCTCGCAAAAAGCAGGGCTTATTGTGCTTGGCTATTTTTTCGAGTTCTTTGGCAGTTATGCTCAGTGGCGCATATTTATAGGTATAAATGTGCTGGCGCTAAGCGTTTTTATTTTAATGCTAAGCCCTTTTGTGAAAAAAAATAGAACTATAGGCTTTATTTTGCTGCTAACGCTAATTATATCGCCTTTTATATTTACAATAAACCGCGAGCCGCTATACCCAAGCAGCGTTTACATGAGTTCGCTCTCCGACATACCCATGGCTTGGTTTTTTTGCGGCGTTTTAGCGCTTTACTATGTGCTAAAAGAAAATAAGCTTTCGCTTTGGCCTGTTTTTGTAGCGCTTGTTGCGCTAATTATGGCAAAGGATACAACGCTTGCTTTCGCCATGATTGCCTGGGGCATAATTACGGTAGACATTTTACTTTTCACAAAATGCAAAGCCAAAACAAAAATTATTTATATTGGCGGCGCACTGCTAACTGTGCTTTTATCGTTCTTTGCGTGGTCGCTTTATGTATCAAGTGCAAGCGGCGCAAACCCACTTTCAGATATTGGCGGCGAAGCGCAAATGGGCATGGCCACAATGGTTATATCAGGCATAACAATGCTTTTTGGTATTAACCAAAGCGACGTTTTTATTAATGTTATGCAAAATATGAGCACATCGTTTTTTAACTTGCATTTCTCTATGATTGGCACAGGCTTAGTTATTGTTTTGCTAATTATGTTTATGATTATTTTAAGTGCTGTTTTTGAAAAGGAAAAAGTGCAAAAACTGCAAAATTTATGTTTTGGCGTGCTTTCTTTATTTGGTTTTATAGCTTACCACACATTTATAGGCTTTACATATGCCTTTGTTTTCAAAGCGGATATTGCAACTACCCTTATAGGTTACGAGCGCTATATTTACCCATACTATTTAGCGTGGTTTATTGTTGCGGCATTCCTTTTGGCAAAAAGTGCGGCAAACGCTAAAGGTAAATTAAGCTTTGTGCCGCAAGCGGCTATGTTTGGCATACTGTTTATATTTGTATTTAGGTTTAACCAATATATACCAAACGGCATGACATTTTTAACATACCACGATGGCTACTTGCACGAAAGAAAGCAAGTTGTAAGCAATGCCCAAAATATTGTAGAGCTTTTAGGCGAAGACGAACAGGGCAAAATTTATTTTATAAGCCAGGGCGATAATGGCTCGCGGTGGTTCCAGTACTCGGGCGATATACTGCCGCTTCAACTTGAATACAGCTTTGGCGGCGGCACTATGCAATTGCCCGAGAATGCCGGAGACGGCTTATATGAATATGCTTTAACGCCACAGGAATTTGTGCAGTATTTAATTGATAACAACTGCGAGTTTATATTTGTAGAGCGCGTAGACGATAGCTTTGTGCGAGATTACGGCTTTATGTTCAGCGATAATTTAAGCGCGGCTTTAAATGGCGAAAGCGTTATGTATAGCTTTAGCCGAAGCGGTGAGGGCTATGAGATAGCGCTTTTGGGCGAGGTGAGCGAATGAAAAATATAAACCTAACCAAAATAAAAAAGCACATGCTTTTAATTTTATATATTACAGTGCTTTTAATAATTATTGCAAACGGCGTTTTTAATTTTGTGCTGGATATGGCAAACATGCCGCAGGAAAAAACGCTAACGTTAAACGATTTCACATTTAACCAGCTTGAAATAATAGGCGAGGACACGCTTGTTGCAACAGGCGATGACCCCTATATGGTATATGAGGGCAACGGCGAAAAACTGCGCACGGTTTACTACAGCTTAAAGCAAGATGCAAACGGCACACTTTGCGCTTACTATGCAAAGCAAGGCGAAGACTTTTCTAACCGCAAAAGGCTTTTCCCAAGCTTTGGCGAGTATAGCGAGGCGTTTTATGTTTTCCCACAAAGCGCTGCCGCGGTAATTCGCATCGACTTGGGCAATGAAATAGGCGCTAATTTTACATTTAATGAAATTGTGCTAAATAGGCAAATTCCGTTTTTAAGCTACTTTGCCCTCTCGCAAAGAGAGCTTTTAATTGCCGCTGTTTCTCCGCTGCTTTTATATAGCGTTTTGCTTTTTGTTGGGCAAGCGGTGCATGGCTTGAAAAGCGATAAAAAAGGAGGCGAAGTTACATCTTAAATAAAACGTTTTTTAAAAATGCCGTTTTTAAAACTGCGCTTTGCAGTAGCTTTATGATGCTTTTTGTCTGCTTAATTTTCGAAGTTACGCCCTTTGGCAACGGCACATTTTTAACAGGGGATTTAAACGGCCAATATATAAACTACTTTGCGCAAATTCGAAACGCTTTTTTAGAGGGTAACGGCATGTTTTACAGCCTATATAAAGGGCTTGGTGGCGGCATGCTTGGCATTATATCCTACTATGCGTCCAGCCCGTTTGTGCTTTTATATGTGCTTTGTAACCCTGTGAATTACGATATATTAACAACGCTTGTTGTTTGCTTAAAAGTTATATTTATAAGCACATCAATGGCGTTTTTCCTGCATAAAAAATTTAAAGCAGGCGGCTATAAAATCATTATTCCGTCGCTCGCCTTTGGTTTTTGCGGCTATGTTTTTATTTATATGCAAAACTTCATGTGGCACGACGTTTTAATTTTACTGCCGCTGCTACTTTATGGCGTGGATGTTTTAATAGAGAAGAAAAAGCCGTTTATATATGCAATAGTTCTTTTTGTAATGGTGTTTGCCAATTTTTACATTGCGTATATGGCGTGCATTTTTACTGTGCTTTACTTTTTATACTCATTGGCGCTTTTGCCGAATATAAATAAGAAAGATGCAATGGCGCACATGGTGCGCTTTGGTGCGGCGTCTTTGCTGGGTGGGCTTTTAAGTGCGTTTTTATTTATACCGGCACTTGCGGATATAACAGCTAATAAAGGCGTTGGCGAGGGCTTTTCATTGCAGTTTACAGCACAGTTCACGCTTTTTGAATTTTTAGCACAGCTTTTTCCTTTTTCATTCAACTGGAATTTTTTAGAGTATGGCTTGCCGAATGTATCTTCAGGCATTGCAATAATTATATTTGCGCTCGCGTTTTTCTTTGCAAAGGGCATAAGCAAAAAGCAAAAAATACTATCGTTTGCCGTGCTTTTCATTTTGTTTTTAAGCATGTTCAGCACCGATTTAATGCTTGTGTTCCACGGGTTAACAGCGCCTGTTTGGTTCTCGCATCGCCATGCGTTTTTATTTGTGTTTTGGCTTTGCTTTTTAGCGGCAAACGCTTTAATAAATGGAAAATTCGAGCGAAAAAGCATTATTGCGGTTTGCGCTTGCACAATAGCGCTTTTAGTAATAAGGTATATAACGCCTCAAATAATTTTTGTTTTTACAAGGTTTTTAATATGCGCAATTATAAGCGTTTTAACGCTTTTGCTTTTTGCTTTGCACAAAAAAATTAAGCGTTTTTGGGTTTTTGGAATAACGGCGCTTTTAATAGGCGAATTATTGCTAAGCGTTTACTATACAAACTTTCAGTTTGAAAAATACCCTGCGGATGCATATAACAATTTTGTGAATGACGGCACATATTTAGTAGAGCAAATAGAAAAGCGCGAGGGCACAGACGACTTAAGAATTGAGAAAAACTATTTCAGGAGCTTAAACGACAGCTTTTTGCTGAATTACCATGGCGTTATACATTTCGGCTCTACTCAAGACGGTAACGCAACAGAATATATTCGCCATTTAAACGTGTACAATACATTTACAGCGCAAGCTGATGAAAAAAACGGCGCAAATATATTTGCGCTTAGCCTTTTAGGCATAAAGTATATGCTGATAAACGAAGAAAATTATATGCCCGAGGGCCTTGAAAAAACCGATATTGAAAAAGGCGGCATAAGCGTTTGGGAAAACCCTTATGCGTTTGAGCTTGCCTTTATGCTACCGCAAAGCGAAAGCGGTTATACTGTGCCGTATAAATATAACAAGCAATATTTAAACGATGTTTTCACACTGCTTAAACACGGCGCTTTCGAGGGCGAGCTTTATGAGGAAAACGGCGATATTAACTTGCAAAGCCTTGAAACATTAACAGCGCAGCTATTAGAGCAAAGCGCACAGGTGAATTTTACAAGGGGCGAAGTTCATGCGCACATTAACGCACAAAACGACGGTGTGCTTTTTGTGTCTATACCCTACAGCGAAAATTTAAGTATAACGGTTAACGGAGAAAATGTTAGCGGCACAGAAGTTTTTACTACGCAATTGGGCGTGCCTGTTTTAAAAGGCGAAAACGAAATTATTATAACATATAAGCCGCCGCTTTTATATGAAGGCTTAATTGTAAGCATAATTAGCGCCTTGCTTTTAGGGCTTTGGTGGCTTTTTGATAAAAAGGAAAAGCACAAAAGTGTGAATATATAAAGCGAAAAGTACTAATTACGCCACTGCGGTGAAAATGCCGTGCAGTAGAATTTATCCGCTTTTTAAAAACAAAACCTAAGGTGAACAAATGAACACATTACAAAAACAGCAAATGAATAAAGGAAGCATATTAAGCGTTTTTGGCCGTTTTGCAAACTTGCAAATAAGCGGTAAGGTTTTTTGCGCTTTAATTGCGGTAATCATCGCACTTAAACTGCTTTTAACTTCTCAGCAAATGATATTTATTTACCCCGATGCCGCGCCCATAGACGACGAGCTGTTTTTTAATATGGCGCAAAGCATAACGCAAGGCAACTGGCTTGGCGATTATAACTGGCTAACTTTAAGTAAATATCCGCTTTTTTCTATATGGCTGGCTTTTTTACACGCGCTTAGCGTTCCCTATTTATTCGGTGGGCAAATTTTATATATTTTAGCGTGCCTTGCCGCCCTTTTTGCCGTTTTACCTGTTATTAAGGGCAATAAAATGCGCCTTGCTTTGTTTTTTGTTTTGGTTTTCAACCCCATACAAACAGCGGCGGCTGTGCAGTTAAGGGTTTACCGCGAGAATATATCAAGCGCGCTTGCGCTGTTGCTTTTTGCAGGGTTTATTGGCGCCGCACTGCGCATTAAAGCAAAACCGCTTAGCACTTTGCCGTTTGTTTTAATTGGCGGCATAGGGCTTGCAGGCTCTTACCTTAACCGTGAAGACGGCTTTTGGTTTTTAGTGTTTTGCATACCTGCAAGTATTTTCACTTTGTATTTTATTATAAAAAACAGCGCTAAATTCTCGCAAAAAGCAGTTCACTGTGCGCTGCAAACTTTACCGTATATTATACTTTGCATAGGAATAGGTATTATCAGCTTTATCAATTTGCAATATTACGGGCGCTTTACTGTTAGCGATTACACAAGCGCTGAATTTAATGCGGCATGCGGCGCGCTTATGCGTGTTAGCTTATCCGAGGAATTTGAGCAGCTTGATAAAATACCCGTTAGTGTTGCGGCGCTTGATGCCGTTAGCGAGCATGTTGAAATTTTTGCGCCTGTGAACGAGCAACTAAAACAGCCCGATATGATTAACGGCCTTGGCGATGTTAACACAGGCGAGTATAGCGCAGGCGGTTTTTTCTGGGCGCTCAGAAGCTCGGTTTATGCCGCCGGTTATGCAGATAACGCCGCCGGTGCAAAGCAGTTTTACGCAGAGCTTGCAAGCGAGGTTAACGCCCTTTGCGATAGCGGCACGTTGCCCTTTGGTAGCGGGGAAATATCCTCAACATTAATGCCGTTTAAAGCGCAGTATATACTGCCTGTTTTAGGCGAGAGCTTTGTGAATTTTGCAAGGATGCTACTGTTTTATAGCGCACAGCCTATGTTTGATGATATTTCAATTTCGCCGCCCGAGTTTACGCAAATTTACGAAGAGTATTTGCTTGAAAGCGTGAACATAGCCGCAAAGCCAAACACAGCGCTTGCATATTATTCACCAATTCAAAGCGCAAGCTTTTTAGCGCTTTCAATAATACGCTATTTAATAACCGCCTTTATGGTTTTCGCCTTCTTTGCCGCAGTATTTTTTCAATTTAAGCATATAAAAATTGCAATGGCAAGCACATTTAAAAATGAAAAATGGGAACACAGCGTTTTGTGGTGGGTGCAAACAGGTTTAATTTTAAGCGTAATTTTAAGGTGCTTAATAATAGCGTATATGTTTGTAACTTCGTTTAACCCGTGGGTTGGGCGTGTGCCTTATTTGTGCTGTGCACAGCCTGCGCTATTGCTTTTTTGCCTTGTTGGCTTTTATTTGGCTTTTCAAAAAACGAGCGCAAAACAAAAATAACGCAAAGCGCTATTGCGCCTTTCTTTGCGCTGTCACTTGTTTTTTGCCTTTTTTTAAGCACAAAAGCCAAGTATAATCGCTTAGATTAAAATAGCATAGCGCTCTCTTTTCGCAAAACAGCATAAAGAAAATATGATATTTTGGTTTTTCATAATAAAGCGAAACTGCAATTGCAGTTTCGCTTTTTGCTGTTTAAAGGAATTTTATATTATTTTATGTAAGTTGCGCGCGCCTAAGCAAGCCGATGTAATCCGAGCTTGTATTGCATCGGTTTGGTTAAACAGGTTTTGAGTAATTATGCACAGCACTTGAATGTATAGTATTAGCGCTGATAAAAAAGCAACTCAGCAACAAAGAAATTTAAAAGCTGCTCTATAATGCTGAAATATTATACATGTTTTAGTGCATTTATACAATAATATGCGGCAATATTAATTAACGCCTTGACATAGCAATTGGCTATAATGTATTATTGCATTATTAAACGTAATAACGTAATAAATACAAAAGGGGTAAAATATGGCTAACAACAAACATAGGCTTAACAGAATTTTCGGCCAAGATAAAAAAACATTTATTTTGGCAATGGACCATGGTGCAAATTTCAATGTTTTACCGGCGCTAAAAGATATTGGCAAAATAATTAGCGAAACAGCAAGCGCAGGCGCAGATGCATTTTTATCCACAATTGGCATGGCAGATAAATTTGGCGATTGCTTTAGAGGCAAAGGCCTTATCCTTCGTGCAGACGGTGGCGTTTCATTTTTAGGCGACAGAAGCAGCCCTCTTCAAATTGTTGTTACGCCCGAGCACGCTCTTAGGCTTGGTGCAGACAGCGTTATTACAATGGCTTTTCCCGGCAGTAAATTTGAGGGCGAGCTTTTAAGCAATTACACAAGGTATGTTTTAGAGTGCAACAAATGGAATTTACCTGTAACCGCAGAGGCGCTTCCTTTCGGCTTTGAAAAAATGGCAGATAAAGATAATATAAGCCGCACAAGCGAGAATTTAACATTTGCCTGCAGGCAAGCTGTAGAGCTTGGCGCAGATATAATAAAAACAGATTACACAGGCGATATTGAGAGCTTTGCCAATTTAACAAAAAGCGTTTATGCGCCTGTTGTTATTTTGGGCGGCAGCAAAAAAGTGCCTGAAGAGCAGTTGCTTCAAGAAATAAAAGATGCAATGCAAGCGGGCGGCTCGGGCGTTGCCATGGGGCGCAATATTTGGGGGCACG
>CAYJPD010000013.1:0-31429 GCA_964371975.1 uncultured Bacteroides sp. | reverse complement strand
TTGATACAAATATGCAAAGGCTATCACAATAAAGAGCATTTTTACTCATTAACGCCCTTGCGCAATCATTTAATGTTGAGCCTGTTGTAAGCACATCATCAATAATAAGAAACTTTTTCCCTTCAATAGCCTCTTTATCAGCAAAAACATCAAATGCATATGCAACATTTTCAAGCCTTTGTTGTGCTGTTAAATTTGTTTGCCTACTTGTATCTTTAACCTTTATCAGAATTTTATTATCAAATTCTATATCGAGTTTTTTCGATATTAATTGCGCTAATAAATATGGAATATTATCTCTATTCTTATGTTCTAACTTTCGTGTTGGCACACAAACTATTTTATCATAATCAATTTCATTATTGCAAAGTTTTAAATGTGCAATCATCAAATTTGCACAGTATTCAAGTAAGTGAAGCTCCCCATTAAATTTTAAGCGGCTTAACATTGGCTTAGTAAAATCGCTGTGGTAAAGCGGCGCATAAGCATAACGTATATTGGCAGTGTTTAGCTTGTCTTGATTTATGCCACTATATAAATCATTAAAACAAATTTCATTCTCAATGTCACAATTCTTGCACTGAGCGAAACCTATCACTTTACCGCAAAATGCACACCTTTTGGGATAAATCAAATTAGATGTTAACTTCTTACCCGCTAAGGCAATTTTATATGTTTTTGTAAGTAATTTACTATTAAAATACATTTTTAATCACCTCACAGTTTTAAAATTGCGCCATTTCAACAACCTAAAAATATCAATTTAATCTTTTAGCAATAACGCTGATAAGCAAGAGTAGCGTTTATTAATTAACGCGTTATCTATCATATTTTGAGATTGCTCAATTTGACCGCATATTATACATATCTGTTTTGCCCTTGTAACGCCCGTATACAGCAAGTTGCGATAACAAAGGCGCTTTGGCACTTCAAAAAGCGGAATTATAACCGCTTCAAATTCACTGCCTTGGCTTTTATGGATTGTAATAGCATAAGCCAGTTCAAGCTCGTATAAAAATTCTGCCGGATATATAATACTTCTATCTGCACTTAAAACAGTTAATGAATTTAGCCTTAAATCAATTTCGGTAATTATGCCTAAATCTCCGTTAAAAACTCCTGCGCCTTCTTCTTTGGTATCTAATTTTATATACTGCAAATCGTAATTATTCTTTATTTGCATAACTTTATCGCCAAGGCGAAACACTCTATCTTGCAAAGTAATTTGTGGTTTATTTGAGCTAAAAGGGTTAATTTTATCTTGCAATGCAGCATTAAGTGCTACCGTTCCAAGTGGGCCTATTTTTGTAGGGCACAGCACTTGAATATCCTCAAGCATATTATAGTTGTACTTTTTTGGCAAACGTTCGCTAACAAGCTCGCAAACAAGGCTTGCGCATTGTGTAGCCGACTGCCTGTCCATCATAAAAAAGTCGCTGTTATATCCGCTTAAAACCAATGGCTCACCTTTTACAATTTTATGTGCATTTGATACAATATCGCTTTGTGCAGCTTGCCTGAAAACTTCATTTAACCTTATATACGGCACATTTTGTGAGTTTAATAAAGAGCCTAACACATTCCCTGCCCCAACACTTGGCAATTGGTCTTCATCGCCTATTAAAACAATTTTACAAGACGGCTTTAACGCGCATAGCAAGCTGTCGAAAAGCAGAATATCAACCATACTCATTTCATCTATAACAACAACATCTAATTTTAGTAAGTTTTTCTCATTATGTACAAATTTAACTATGTTATTTTTGGTATAATCCACTTCTAAAAGCCTGTGTATAGTTGTAGCTTTTCTTTTTGTTATCTCGGAAAGCCTTTTTGCTGCTCTTCCGGTTGGTGCAGCAAGTGCCACCCTTTCTCCACTCATATCAAACGCGTTTATTATTCCATTTACAGTTGTTGTTTTTCCGGTTCCCGGCCCGCCTGTTAAAACAAGAATTTTATGCGTTAAGGCGTTAATAATTGCTTGCCTTTGCAATGGCGCATATTTTATATTAGCTACTATTTCTAATTTTTGAATTAATTTTTCACTCTCGGAAATATCTATTTTCGGCAATTTTAATAAAGATTTAATATGCTCTGAAATATTTGTTTCTGCAATTAAATACTCTTTTAAAAAAGCGTAGTTAACATCATTAAGCGTAATTGTTTCAATTTCGTTTGCAATTTGCAATTCTAAAAATGCACTATACACTTCATTTTCTTCAACACTTAAAAACCCACAAGCAGCGTTAATAAGTTTATTACTTGGCAAGCAAGTGTGCCCGTTATTTTGTAAATTATGGCGTAAAATATATAATATTCCTGCACTAATACGCTTTGAACTATTATACTCCATACTAAAATCCGAGGCGATTTTATCCGCTAACTCAAACTGTAAAAAAACAGGATAATTACATAAAACATAAGGGTTATTTTTAACAATTTCATTTGTGTTCTCGCCGTAAGTATTAAAAAGCGATATAGCATCTTCAGAATTTATATCAAGGCTGTTTAAATAGGCAATAACTTCTCTTACACTATATTTCCTTTTAAACTCCTCTTGAATTTTTATTGCTTTTTGTAAACTTATACCTTTTATTTCTGAGAGCTTTTTTGCGTTTGTTGCTATAATTTCCAGCGTTTCTTCTTTAAATGCATCCACTATTTTATTCGCTAACGCTGCACCTATATAAGGAAGTGAGCCTGCCGCCAAATACTTTCTTACAGCTTGTTCGCTTTTAGGCATTTTAGCTTCGAATGCCTCTACTCTAAATTGTTCGCCGTAATTTACATGCGCCTTAAAAAAGCCGTAAAACTCAATTTCTTCCCCCGCGCATAGCTCAGATAAACTTCCTACTGCCGTTATTATTTCATCATTTTCATCTATTATTTCTAAAACAGCATAACCGTTTTCTTTATTTGTAAAAACAATATTTTCAACAACACCTTTGATTTTCTTAAATTTATCGTTTTGAAAATTCATTATCGCCCTCTTAAATTTGTTTTTCTTTTTTAATTATATCTATTAACATATTTTGTGTTGCGTATATAATATTTTTATCATTAAAATTAATTGAATTTTCGCAATCGACAACATTATCGCAAAGAACTATTATTTTTGAATTCTGATTTTTTATATGGACATAATTAACATCATCCCACAAAGCATCTATATTTTTTTCTAAAAGCAATATGTAAAATGTGCTTTTAGTTTTACGAAAAAAGCGAATATTGCACACTATTCCCGATACATAGTATACTCCTAAAACTATTAATAATGTTGCAGTTACAATTAAAATAATACTTAGCATTGTTAACCCCTAAGCCGTTAGTATGCAACTTGCAAACGCCTGTTACTGAAAATTGAGTGTGTGATAGGAGCTGTGGCCAAACAAAGACTTTGCAAAAGCCAGAGCAAAATTTTTGTCAGATTAAAGCAAAAGCGCAAGCAATACTTTGTGTATTTATGAGCATTTTTGTGATATATGACGGAAATTTTGCCAGCGCTTTTTGTGAAGGCGACTTTGTCAACAACTCCGATAGTATTATCATACACATTATAAAAAGCGTTACATCATACTAAACTAACAATTTATTATAAAACTATAAATCAAATAGGTTTTATTATATTTACATTATGCAGTATTATAAAATTTGTTACTAAAAGAGGTTTATTCTAATTTATCAACGGGGTTTTGAATTGGTGTTTGATTATTACTGCCAAATATTTTTTTTATTCGCTTAAATGTCTTTTCCGAGAACAGTATTTGCAAGCAAATCCACATTTTTTGTTTAAAATTTAGTTCCATTGTAAAAGCTTGTTGCAAAGTCATCTGAAATCTTCGCTCGTTGTAAAAATCTAATATACCTTGCATTCTGAATAATACTTGGTCGCTTCTAACCATGCGCTCAGTGTGCCATTTTAAAATTATTTCTTGCATTAGTGCATTATTATTACTTTGTGCATTAAACGCTTGTTCGTCTGTGCATGCAGTAGCAATTAATTTGCCTGTACTGTTTATAATTATTGGCACTATATATTCATAAGCCGGATAATCACCTTCAAAAAGTTCAGGGGTGAATTCAAAATCGCAAAGCGGCTTTAGCAATTTTGTTTTTGCAAAAAACATACCGCCTCGAACAGCAAAACCTATTTCACAATCATCAGCAATAGATATATTAATTTTTTCAAGCGAACTTTCAAGCATTTTTGAACACTTTTGCCAATTTTGACCCAAAGCTAAATTTTCTTGGTGAATTGACGGCATTGCAACAAAAGCACCGATATCATCTCGTTTTGCCAAAACCGAGCCACAACCCTCCGGGTGTAATGCATTTAAAGTGTTTAACATTGTACTGGCATCGCTAAACTCGTTTAAAATTAGCGGTATATTATTGTGGCAATATATTATATTTTCAAAAACGCAAATATCTTGCCATAAATTTTTAAACAAATAAACCATGCCGTTTTCATTTGTTGTAATGCATTGCGCTTTAGGTGGCAGCTTTGGTGCATATTTTTCTTTGAGCTTATCATTTTTAAAAATACACAAAATAGCAATGTTTTTTTGCATTTTAGACGCAGCATCACAAAGATAATCTGCAAGGGGTTCATCTGCAAACCAAAAAACAGCTGCTGTGCGTTTAACTTCACCTTTTTCTTTTTGCACATCATACACTAATGTTAGCGCTTTATTAATTAATGCAGGCGAAGCTGTGCGCGTTATATTTTGGCAAATTAACGAAACAGGATAGTTTGTGCTGTTTGCAATATAATCATACAGCTGCTGCGTGCTAAAACCTTGCACAACACCTGTATATTCAAGCCTATTTAATATAAAACATTTTCTTTTAAAAAACGGGCTTTTTCTCTTTAACATTTCAACAGGCATTCCCATCATTGGGTAATCGTTATACTGTAATAAGTCATCAGCATTAATATAAGTGCCCCATTTAAAACCTAACTCTTCAAAGTGCTTTGTAAAGCAAACTTCGTGCTTACTTACAGCATCCCAATACGAATTTATTAAAGGCAAGTTTTGCCAATAATCTGTGAACTTTTCACTTGTAAACATTTTGTTCTTTACAACAAAAAAATAGCTTTGAATATGTGGCTCTATACTAATATCATTGTTCCAAGAAGCTTTTTTTGCGCCTTTATGCGCACTTATACCCCAAAAATCCACATTGCGCTGAGCCATTAAATTAAACATGGTTTTAAGTGCACAAACAGGCCCAAATACAGTTTGATTATAAAACACAACTTCACTGTATTTATCAATGTCTTCAAGAGATAAAAACGCCTCTTTATATGCGGTTATATCATAGCCGTTATTTTCTCTGTATAGTATTTTTGATGCGTAAGGTTTTATTTTTATTTCACTTTCGGGTGTTAAGTGCCCGTTAACAATAACAATTTGTTCCTTACAGTGTTCAAACATCGCTTTTAAGAGAAATACAACATAATTATCTACAATGCCATCTTTATCGTAATAAGCAAAAATAGCAAGGCGATTATTTTGTATGTTTTGTATATTTTCTAAATTTTGCAATTTTTGTTCACCTCTTAGATTAAACTTTTAACTTGCTTAATAAATTATCTAATCACAAATATATCCATATTGAAATGTTTCATATTTAACTCTTCGAGTTTGCCGCTCTCCATAACGCTTGCAAGCGCTTCATCAATTGCTGTGCTAATTTCAATGTCGGTTTTTCTTGTGCCGATAGCAACCGGTGCGTCGCCAAAATCAAGCATAGATACAGTATAAATATTGCCTAAATTCATGTTTTGTGTCATGCCGTAAATTGAGGGCACAATAATGCAATCTAAAACATTACTTTGCATATCATCAAATGCTTGCTCGTATGATGGATACTCGATTATATCGTTTTTAATTGAATCGTAAATATAACTGCTTTGTGCTACTTCTATTATAGTTCTGCCCTCTTGCACGCCTATGCTAAGGCCTGCTAAATCTGCAACAGAGCTAACCGAAACGCCCTGCTTTGTTAGAACAATATACATATTATTCAAATATGCTCTTGTGAAATTCATGCTTTGCGAACGATTTTGCGTAATAGCAAGGCCGCTCATTAAACAATCTACCTCGCCGGAGTTCAGCATTTGCTCTTTTTGCGCCCAAGGCACAGAAACAAATTCAGGCTCAACGCCTATAATACTGCATATTTCTGTAGCAATATCAATATCTAAGCCGGCGTAATTTCCGCTTTCATCAATATATGAAATTGGGCTGAAACTCTCATCAACACCAATAATTAATGTACCTCTTTGTATAATATCATCAAGCGTTGCAGAATAAGCCATTACCGGTTCATCTTGTGCTATTGATGACGATTGTACTTCGCTTTCAACAGCACTTTGTTCTGCGGCACTTTGTGTACTACTGCTTGTTGCTTCTTGCACCTGTGTGCTGCTTTGCTGTGAATTTTGTGCAAGCGGTACAGGGTTTGCACAAGAAGCAAACACCATACAAAGCACCAAAGCTAACACAACTATTTTAAAATAAACTTTCATTTTTATACCATGCTGTTAATATGTGCACATCTAAATCTAATATAGTGCACATACACACCTTTCTTTTACTTTTTTTGTTAAAAACAAAACAATATTTATTATAAATCTCATTACATTATACTATATATTGATGAATTGGTAAAGAAATTTTTTGCATAGATTTACTTATTAATCAATGTTCAAATTATTCAAATTGTTTTCATTTAGCAAATGTTCGTTTTGATTAAAATTTTCTACCATGCTAAGTCTTCTTTGTATTTGCCTTGTTCTAACGCCAACCAATTTTTCAAGCTCGTCGTTAGCCTGTGTTATTCTATTTTGCGCTTGCGCCAAAACTTTACCGAATGTATCAAATTCAGCTTGAACATTGCCTAAAACTTTCCAAACTTCACTGCTGCTTTTCTGAATTGCAAGCGTTTTAAAGCCCATTTGCAAACTGTTTAGCAAAGCTGCCATTGTTGTAGGCCCTGCAATAATAACTTTATATTCATTTTGCAAGCGCTCTATTAAACCATGCCTTACAACTTCTGCATAAAGGCCTTCAATAGGTAAAAACATTATAGCAAATTCTGTAGTGTGCGGCACACGCACATATTTGCTATTTATATCTTTAGCAAAACTTCTTATGCGCTGTTGCAAGTTTTTAATTGCAATATCAATTTGTGCTTTATCGGCGGTTTCTTGCGCATCTAATAAATTTGTATATGCATCTTGAGGGAATTTAGCATCTATTGGCAAATAAACATGTGTATCGCCGTCGCCCGGCAGCTTCACCGCAAATTCAACGCGCTCGCTTGCGCCGGGAATAGTAGCAACATTTTGTTCATATTGCTCCGGTGTTAAAATTTGCTCTAAAATTGCACCTAATTGAATTTCGCCTAAAATACCTCTTGTTTTTACATTGCTTAAAACTTTTTTTAAATCCCCCACGCCAACAGCAAGGCTTTGCATTTCACCAAGCCCTTTATAAACACTTTCAAGCTGTTTGCTAACGCGCTCAAATGATTGCTGCAATTTCTTTTCAAGTGTGTTTTGTAATTGCTCATCAACCGTTTTTCGCATTTCATCTAATTTCTTGTTGTTGTCTGTTTGCATAGCACTTAGGCGCTGCTCTACAGTTTCCCTAATTTTTTCAAGGCGGTTTTCACTTGCATTGCTTGTGTTTTGCATACGCCTTTCTATTTGCGTTAATTGGTCGTTAAGTGTTTTTTGAAATATGTGCAGTTGCTCACTTTGCGATTTACCAACTTGCGATATCATTTCTGATTGCATTTTTGATGTGCTTTGTAAATTTTGGTACAAAGATGTGTTAATCTCTTGCCCGAGTTCCTTTTTTGATGTTGCAATATTTTGCTTAATATCTTGAACGTCTATAGCACTAACAGCATCAGCATTTTTTTTAAAACTAACTTTTATAAATATTAGAATAGACATTAAAAAAGTAAGCCCTGCAAAAACTAAAATTAGAATATCTGTTATCATAAAAATCTCCATTCTGTGCACAGCACAAATAATTTTTGAAAACCCCCATCAGAATGGAGATTTTTTTGGCATGCACAATTTATAACGGCATACCGATTATAAATATTAGCGTTATTTAGCACACCGCTTCTTGTTTCACACTGTAATATTTCATTGTTAAAAGTAATTATTGTATATTACTTTATTAAATTTAATATTATTAGTATAAATTAATATTTGCACAATAGCAAGTAAAAGAAATGAGGAGGCGTTATTTTGAAAAACATCTACGAAATAGAAAAGCGCTGGTATATTATTTTTAAAAGAAGTTTGCTTATATCATTCAGTGTTATGTTAATATTTACAGTAATATCGTTTTGGGCAAAGCAAACTTATATTGGGTGCTCGGTAGACGATTTAATTATGCAAACTGCCCTACCGGTTCAAAGCTCTTTTGGCGATAGCATCGATAACGAAGAAAAAACAGTTTACCTAACATTTGACGACGGGCCGTCTAAAACAACACAAGTTGTGCTTGAAATATTAAAACAAGAGGATATAAAAGCAACATTTTTTGTTATGGCAGCAAGTAATAACGAGCAATATTTGCCGCTAATATCAACAATAGTTGAACAGGGGCACCTTATAGGTTTGCACACATGCTCTCATCGGTATGAAGATATATACCAAAGCAGTGAAGCGTTTTGGCAAGATATTGAAAACTTAAAAGAAAAGCTTTCGACATATGGCGTTGACAATTCTACTGTTTTAAGGTTTCCCGGTGGTAGTTCAAACACAATCAATAGGCAGTACAGCGGCGGAGATTTAATGACTACTTTAAAACAACAAGCTCTTGAAAAAGGCTATAGCTATTTCGACTGGACAGTAGATTCTAAAGATGCAATAGGCGGTAGCAGAGATGCTATGTCGGTATATAACCGTGTAATAAATCAAGCGCAAGAGCAAAACACATGTATAGTTTTAATGCACGATACAAATGCTACAAGTGAATCTATAAAGGCTTTGCCCGATATAATTGCATGGTTTAAAAATGCAGGTTATTCGTTTGATACTTTAGATAATTTCAATAGCTGATAATAATATAAGGATAATAAATTGAGCATATTATGCTTTAAACCCATACAATAACAGCAATATGCATTATATAAAGCCAAACAAATAACTTTATATGTACAAACGGTTAAATTAACAATAAATATTTGTATTTTAATAAAAAATATATTATAATAGAAGCCAAGCAAAGCCTATAAAACGGAGGTTAATATATGTTTGGCTATGTTCTGCCTTATAAACCTGAACTTAAAGTGCGAGAATGGCAAGCATATCGCTCTGTTTATTGTGGCCTTTGCAAGGAAATTAAAAGAAATTACGGTTTTTTCGCAAGGTTAATTTTAAATTACGACTTTGTTTTGCTCGCACTTATTGCCGATAATTTTAATGGCGAGCACATAGAATGCTCTATGCAAAATTGTATTGCAAACCCCTTTGTAAAAAGGCCTGTTTGCAAACATACAAAAGGGCTGAATTTAGCCAGCCACACATTAATGTTAAGCGTTTTTTATAAGCTAAAAGATAATTTACTTGATGATAAATTTATAAAAAAAATTCCCTCTTTGGCATTTTATCCTTTGGCAAATGCAAAGCGCAAAAAAGCAGCGCTGCTATATAATAATTTAGATTTAATTTTAAACGAGCAAACACAAAGGCAAGCTGAAATAGAAAATGCACTTTCAACCAGCTATGACGAAGCTGCAGACCCTACCGCTATTATGACAGCAACTATTTTTGAGCTTGCAGGTGATGAAAAAACAAAAACAGCTCTTTATAGGTTTGGTTTATTTTTAGGCAAAATAATATATTATTTAGATGCCGCGGAAGATTATGATAAAGATAAGCAAAACAAAACATATAATGTTTTTTTGCTTAACAATTTATCGAAAGAACAAGCTATAGAGACGGCCATTAACCTATGTAAACTTTGCGCTTATGAAATGAGCCTTGCATACACGCTTTTCCCAAGAGCACATAATTCACAGCTTTTGGATAATATAATATATATGGGCATACCCTATAGCATTGAAAACGCAGGCAAACCTAAACAAAAACAATTAAACGGAGAAAAAAATGAATTTAAAAGAAGCATATAATAAATTAAATTTAAGTGATAATGCAAGTGCGGAACAAGTTAAAATTTCTTTTAAAGAGCTTGCTCAAAAATACAACCCCGAAAATTATTCACAGGGGCCTCTTTATGATGATGCAAAAAGGCAAATGGAGGAAATAACAGAGGCTTTTGACACTGTAATGACTCATTTACGCACAGGTGATAACAGCTCAAATTACCAAACAGGCAGCGCAGATTATAGCGGCTCTTCAAATTATGCCTCTGTTAGGGAAAAGCTTAACGCCGGAAACGCTGATGCCGCCCTTTCAGAATTAAACGGCATACAAGGTGGGCCACAAAGCGCAGAGTGGAACTTTTTGGTGGGCAGTGCTTATTATCACAAAGGCTGGGTAAATGATGCACTTCGCTATTTTTCTACCGCGGTTAAGTTAGACCCAAGCAATCGCGAATACCAAAACGCTATGGATAATTTAAGATACGGACAAAACGGCAATATGCACGGCAACCCCTATTCACAAAATAATATGTACGGCTCAAGAGTTGGCTGCTCTTGTTGTGATATGTGTGCTGCATTTATGTGTATGGATTTATGCTGTTCTTGCGGTGGTTGCTAAATGAATAAAAATAGGTTGAAAAGCAAAAAAATTGCCCTTAGTGGCGTTTTTGGCGCACTTAGCCTTACATTAATGCTATTTGGCAGTATTTTACCGCTTTCTTCATACCTTGCGCCGGCACTAAGCGGTTGTTTGTTAATTCCTATAGCATGTGAATTTAATAAAAGATCTGCTTTTGTTCTTTTTTTAGCAATTTCTTTGTTAAGTATATTTATAGTTCCCGATAAAGAATGTGCATTTTTGTTCTTGGCTTTTTTAGGTTGGTACCCAATATTAAAAAATTCTTTCGACAGCATTAAAAACAAAATATTTAAATGTGCTTTGAAATTTATAATTTTTAACATTAGCATAGCTTTAATGTATTATTTTGTTTTATTTATTTTTCCTATTGAAGCTATTGTTTCATCATTTAACGGCTTGCAATATTATTTTTTAGCTATATTAATAGTTATGGCTAATATAACATTTTTCATTTATGATATATCGCTCAAACGCTTAATTTTTACTTATACACATTTTTGGAGTAAGTTTTTTATTAGATAAGCTTTGAGTTAATATAGTTTTAGCCTGAACACAGTTATTTATATGTGAGAGCTAAAGCAATAAGTTATTATTAAATAAAATATGAAGTATGGAATTTCACTTTACCGTTTTATTTTTTATAGCTTATTAAACTAAAAAAAGGAGGTTTGATACTTATGAATTTAAGCGCCGGGGCCTAAGTTAATATTTAGGTTGACGAGGTTGAGGGTTATCGAATTATCGGCGGATGCTCTCATGGCTTAATTTACAGCCAATAAAAACGTACAAAACAGATGGTAACATCTTAACAAAAACGTTTTAAGTAAATTATAAATTTAAATTATTATATAAAAAATATTTATCGGCAAAGCGTGGTTATAGAAAAGCGTTATTGCCTTTTTAGCCATGCTTTTGCTTTGATAGTTTGGAGTAAATTATGTGTGGAATAGTTGGATATGTAGGAAAAGGCGACAGCACAAACATATTGCTTGATTGCCTTTCTAAACTTGAATACCGCGGGTATGATTCAGCAGGTATTGCAATGCACTTAGATAGTGAAATTGCTGTTATAAAAGCGGAAGGTCGCCTGAAAAATTTACGCGATAAAATTAAACAAAGCGATAACCAATTGCATTCAGAGTGTGGTATAGGGCACACTCGTTGGGCTACACATGGTGTTCCCAGCGACATTAACAGCCACCCTCACTCTTCAGCGCAAATAACTTTAGTGCACAATGGTATTATTGAAAACTACAGCTCATTGAAAAAGCATTTAGTTAAACACGGTTACACTTTTGAAAGCGATACAGACACAGAGGTATTAGTTAAACTAATAGATTATCATTATAAAAACGACCCTTTGCAAGATTTAATGCACACACTCGAGCAAGTTAAAGGCAGTTATGCCCTTGCGGTTTTATTTAAAGATTTTCCCGATAGTATTTTTTGCGTTAGAAAAGAATCACCATTAATTGTAGGTTACGGCGAAAACGAGAACTTTTTGGCAAGCGATATCCCCGCAATTTTAAAATACACTAAAAAATACTCTGTATTAGAAGAAGGCGAAATAGCTGTTATTTCTAAAGAAAATATTGAAGTGTATAGCGAATTTGGCGATATAGTTGAAAAAGAGATTTTAGAAGTTACTTGGGATTTGCAAGCTGCTGAAAAAGCGGGTTACCCTCATTTTATGCTTAAGGAGATACACGAGCAACCAACAGCTTTAAAAAATACAGTAAACCCCAGAATAAAAGATAGTTTGCCCGACTTAAGCCTTGAACATTTGAACGATGAATTATTAAAAGGCATAAACAATGTGCATATAGTAGCGTGTGGAACTGCCATGCACGCAGGAATAGTTGGTAAATTTGCAATTGAAAAACTTGCACGCATGCAAACTTTTGTAGATATTGCAAGCGAATTTAGGTACAGAAACCCCATATTACATAAAGATGATTTAGTTATAATAGTTAGCCAAAGCGGTGAAACGCTTGATAGCTTTGCTGCGCTTAAACTTGCTAAAGAAAACAATATTAAAACTTTAGCCATTGTTAATGTTGTTGGCTCGTCTATTGCGCGCATGGCCGACTATGTTTTGTACACCCATGCAGGCCCGGAAATAGCGGTTGCAAGCACAAAAGCTTATAGTGTTCAAATTGCTACACTTTACCTTCTTGCGTTAAGCTTTGCAAAGGCTAAACAAGTTATGCCACTAAGTGAAATAAAACATTTAACAGCACAATTACAAATTGTGCCGGAGCATATAGAAAAAGCATTGCTCGACTGTGAAAATATTAAATATCTTGCAAGCCGTTTTATGTCGGTTGAAAACATGTTTTTTATGGGTAGGGGCTTTGATTATGCTTTAAGTTTAGAAGCCAGTTTAAAACTGAAAGAAATAAGCTATATACACAGTGAGGCTTATGCCGCAGGTGAACTTAAACACGGCACTATCTCGTTGATATATGACGGAACGCCTGTTGTAGCACTTGCAACTCAAGACAATATTTTTGAAAAAACAATAAGCAATATTAAAGAAGTTAAAACAAGGGGCGCAAATATTATTTTACTTTGCAAAGAGAATGCACAAGTGTCTAAAGATATTTACGACTATATTGTAAAATTGCCGCTTTTCGAAGAATTATATATGCCGCTATTAAGTATTGTACCATTGCAATTGTTCTCTTATTATATGAGCGTTCTTCGTGGCTGTGATGTAGATAAGCCGAGAAATCTTGCTAAAAGCGTTACTGTTGAGTAAAATATTAAAAGCAAATACAATACTAATGTTTAGCTGCTTTCAATTTTAATTTTTTTAAATTAAACTACGCTTAAAATTCATACCAATTATGGTTATAATTTTTAAATAAACTTTTAAAATAGTAAATGAGTAAAAAATTGGGAGGTTCAATATGCGTAAAACTAAAATAGTTTGCACACTCGGGCCGGCAAACACAAATGAAGCAGTTCTTAGAAAAATGATAGAAGCCGGAATGGATGTTGCAAGGTTTAACTTTTCTCACGGCACGCATGAGGGGCACGCTAAACATTTTGCTTTGCTTGATAAGCTACGCAATGAGTATAACCGTCCTGTTGCAGCGTTACTTGACACAAAGGGCCCTGAAATTCGCTTAGGCGAGTTTGAAGGCGGTAAAGTTTTTCTAAATGAAGGGCAAACATTTACATTAAAAACAAAAGAGTGTATGGGCAATAAAGATCAAAGCTTTATTACTTATAGCGAATTACCAAGCGATGTTTCTGTTGGCAAACATATTTTGCTTGACGATGGTAAAATTGATTTGCTTATTAAAAAAGTAAACAGCGATGAAATTGTTTGCACAGTATTAAACGAAGGCGATATATCTAACCGCAAAGGTGTTAATGTGCCTGGTGTTAAGCTATCTCTCCCCTATTTAAGCGCGCAAGATAAAGCCGATATAACTTTCGGAATTAAAACCGGCTTTGATTTTATTGCAGCATCTTTTGTGCGCAGCGCTTACGATGTATTTGAAATTAAGCGCTATTTAGAAACACAAAGTTGTAATTTTATTAAAATTATTGCTAAAATTGAAAACCAAGACGGTGTTAATAATATTGAAGAAATTATTGCAGCAGCAGATGGTATTATGGTTGCCAGAGGCGATATGGGTGTTGAAATAGATTTTACAGAAATACCCATTTTACAAAAAGATATTATTGCAAGGTGCTACACCGCAGGCAAACCCGTTATAACAGCCACGCAAATGCTTGAGAGTATGATATCAAAACCTCGCCCAACAAGGGCAGAAATAACAGACGTTTCTAACGCAATTTATGACGGTACATCAGCAATTATGTTATCAGGTGAAACTGCTATGGGTGAATATCCCGTTGAAAGCGTTAGAACAATGAACGCTATTGCTTTAAGAACAGAAAGCGATATTAATTATGATAAGCGCTTAAAACAGTTAAATATACTATCAAAATTAAGCGTACCCGGCGCTGTTTCCCATGCTGCTTGTACAACGGCAATGGAAATAAAAGCTACAGCAATAATTACAGTTTCAAAAAGCGGCGAAACAGCACGTTTGCTTAGCAAATATCGCCCTTCTACAGACATAATTGCTTGTGTTGTTTCCAAAAGAGTAAGTAGGCAATTAGCATTATCGTGGGGCATAATACCTTTAATTATGGATTTAGCCAGCAGTACAGATGAATTAATTGACCTATCTATTGAAACATCTAAAAAAGCAGGGCTAATTAAAGACGGCGACGTTGCCGTTATTACTGCCGGCCTGCCAATTAGCGTTTCCGGCACAACAAATATGATTAAAGTTCACCTTGTGGGCGATGCCCTTATTACAGGCGTTGGCATTAATAAAAACTCTAATATAGTAAGCGGTTTAACTTGTGTTTGCAGAACGGCACAAGAAGTTAAAGAAAAAGCTACACCCGGCTGTGTTTTAATAGTGCCATCTACAAATAATGAAATGCTACCCTATATGAAAGATGCATGCGCTATTATAACGGAAGATGCAGGCGAAAATTCGCACACAGCAATTGTGTGTTTAACTTTAGATAAGCCTGTAATAATTGGTGCTCAAGGTGCTACTGTAGAACTTATTGATGGCATCAACGTTTCTGTTGACGGAAAAAGAGGCATTGTTAGAAATATGCTAAACTAATAAAATAATTAAACATAAACCCCGCTTTAAAAGGTTTAACGCCTTTTAAAGCGGGGTTTTTAATGTACTCTTTATTAAACAATTACAGCAAAATACTATTTTTCTGAATATTCACAAATTGCCTTTTTAATTTTCAGCAACCTTTCCGGTGATACAGATAGCGTAAAAATTCTATTTTTAATAAAAAACGGCAACATACTTTTATCACTTGCAATATCCCCACATACTTCAATATCAATATTATTTTCTTTTGCAGCTTTTGCGGTAAGTTCAACCAATTTTAATACTGCAGGGTGCTTTGCGTTATAATAATTTTCAATATCAGAATTCATCCTATCCGCAGCTAAAGTAAATTGCGTTAAATCATTAGAGCCTATGCTGAAAAAATCTACTTCTTTAGCTAATTCATCTGCCATTAAAGCCGCCGATGGTGTTTCAATCATAATACCTACTTTAGCATTGCCATATTTTATTTTGTTTTTATGAAATTCATCTTTAATTTCTTCTATTAAATATTTAACTCTTTGCACTTCCCAAATTGAGGATATCATAGGCAATAATATACTTATATTATTTTTATAAGCGGCTCTCAAAATAGCACTTAATTGCTGTTTCAATAAAATTTCGCGCTCTTCATTTAACAAAAACAGCCTTAAAGCTCTAAACCCCATAGCCGGATTTGCCTCTTTATTATTGTCGAATTCACTAATCTTTTTATCAGACCCAATATCAAAAGTGCGTATTATTAGCCTTTTATTTTCAGCTTGGTTAGCGGCCGATTTGTATACTTCATATTGTTCTTGCTCGCTTGGTAAATTAATTTTGTCCATGCATAAGAATTCTGTTCTAAACAAACCCACTCCTTGAGCCGCATTATTGAAAACAAATTTAAGCTCTGAAATATCGCCTATATTTGCATATAAATTAATTTTTACACCGTCTTTTGTTTGACAAGGCATATCTTTATAATTTATAAGCTGCTTTGCTTGCATCTTTTCTTCTTTTATTAAAGTTAGTGCATTTTTTAATTGCACATTTGTTGGTTCTATAATTAACTCGCCCGTATACCCGTTTATAACAGCATTTTTACCGGCAATATACTCATCAACTTCCACACTAACTAATGTTGGTATTGAAAACGCGCGCGCTAAAATAGAAGTGTGTGAATGAACACTGCCCCCACGTATTATAATTCCTTTTATGTAATTTTTATCTAACTGTAATAAATTGCCGGGCGAAAGGTCATTACAAATTATAATTCCTTTGCCTACAAAATCTACTTGATTTTGCGTATCCTTTAAAATTGCAATTATTCTTTCAGATACATCTACAATATCAAGTGCTCTTTCGCGCATATATTCATCATCGGTTTTGGAAAAAATATTGCACAAAATATTACTTGTGCGCATAACCGCATACTCAGCGTTAACATTTTCGCTTTTTATAATGTCTGTAACCGAGTTTGTATAAAGCTCGTCTTTTAGCATAAGTTGATGCACCTCAAATATTTCAGCATCAAATTTGCCAACATCTACAACCGCTTGTTCATACATTTTCTTTAGTTGCCCTATGGCTTTAATGCGCGCTGCAAAAAAACGTTTAATTTCATTATCAACGTCTAAAACATTTTGTTTTGTAACACTAACATCATTGCTGTAAAACTCGTTTATCTCGCCAACAGCTACACCTTTGTATGCAACTTTTCCGGAATATTTTTTCATTGGATTATCCTCATATTTTAGATATATATTAATATATATCACCATAACCCTAAACAATTCCACTTTAGCCATAAAAAATTATGGCTAAAGTTTAAGTTATACTTTATAACATTTCTTCAAGTTTTTCCTTTGAAACAAGCCCAACACTACGAGAAACTTCTTTACCTGCCTCAAACAAAATAACAGTTGGTATTGTCATAACATCATAACGCTGTGCAAGTTCTTGCTCTGCATCAACATTTATTTTACCAATTTTTACATCTGTTCTCTCTTGAGACATTTTATCAATTACAGGGCCAAGCATACGGCAAGGGCCGCACCACTCTGCCCAAAAATCTACAAGCACCTTTTCTTCGCTGTTTATAACCTCTTGTTCAAAATTGTTTTTATTAAATTCTAATGGCATAATATACCCCTTTCATTTTATGTGAACTAAACAGTTAGCAATAAAAAATTTTTATTGCTGTGATTGTTAAATTTATGACATAATATCATTAATTTTATTCATTATATATATAATATCACCTAAATTATGTTTTTACAAGCATTTATTTCATTATATACATAAAATTTACATATTATTAAAAAAATACTTTAATACATATACTAAATGCACAAATAAACTATTTAACTGTGTTTTATTTATATTAAAACACAACATAAAATATATGATTTTAGTGTAATTGTATGCTTTGCATATACTCTTTAATATTATTATAAACAAAATTATTAAATTTAAGCTATTATAATTTGCAAAATACTTATTTGTTTTATAAAAATCATTAAAATTTTAAGAATTTTCAAATTTCTGCAAATACTATATTTAGTGTTTAAAACAAGAAAAATAATATAAAATGTAATATTTACACATCATATTGTGTCGAAATATATAACATTTACCATATTTAGAATTATTTTCCAAAAAAGGGTTGTGTTACCCAAAATCTTATGGTAAAATTTGGTAAAGGCAAAATATTAAACAAATTAAAATAATTTGAAAATAAAACAATAACGGAGGATTATTATGGAGCCAATAATGACATTGCTTATCACTCAAAGCAATCAAGAGGAAGCAACGCAAATTGAAAATTTACTTTCAAAGTATAAAATACGAGTGTATACCTGTGAAAAGGACGGTAACAAAGTACTTGATATTTTGTTACGTGAAAAGCCTGCGGCAGTTCTAATGGATGCATTCATGCCCGGAATGGATGCATTAAGCGTAAAGAAAAAGTATGATGAAAGCGGTGCTGTTGGCACAACATTTTTTGTTGCAGGAAGTTTTTCTAACGATTCGCTTGAGCAAGAAATAATGGAAAGCGGCTTTTCTTATTATTTCTTAAAACCATACGATATTAATATTCTTGCAAAAAGGGTTATAGCCAGTGTTTCACGCCATATACATCTTGAGCCACAAGTAGATGATGAATGTACAGTAACTGAAATTTTACATCAAATTGGCGTACCTGCGCATATTAAAGGTTATAAATTTTTAAGAGATGCAATATTGATGACAATGGATGATAATGACTATATTAACAGCGTAACAAAAAGGCTTTACCCTGAAATTGCACGCAGAAACAGCACAACGGCAAGTAGGGTTGAACGAGCTATTAGGCACGCTATTGAAGTAGCTTGGGATAGAGGCGATGTTGATACATTAAATGGGTATTTTGGATACACCATACATAATTTGCGTGGAAAGCCAACAAACAGCGAGTTTATTGCGATGATTTCTGATAAAATGCGCCTAAGCAAAAAACAACAATTGCGAGTTTAAACAGCAAAATATAACAGGGGCGAGCTTTTCAAATGCTCTCCCCTGTTTTTTGCTGCAACTTAATAAAACTAAATAAAAGCTATAGCAATTTTTATAATTGAACAATTATTTTGTGATAGAACTCAACCACTTTAACAACTTTTTCAAGCGGAATTCTTTCATCATGGGCGTGTATCATTGCCCGTTCCTCTTTTGATAGCTCCATTGCAGAAAAGCGGTAAACATAATCGCTTATTTTCGCATAGTGGCGTGAGTCGCTGCAAGCTATCATCAAATAAGGGCTTATAATGGTATTTGCCCATGTGCTTGCAATAGCATTTTGAACAATATTATATGCGCCGCAATTTGTTTTAGAGCATTTACAAGGTGCCATTGAGTAGATATCGTTTAAAATAATATCGTCATTATTTATTACACCTTTCATATACTCTAAAGCGCTTTGTGGTGTATCTTCACCAATAAGCCGTAAGTTTGCGCCTAAAACAGCTTTAGGCGGAATAACGTTAAACGCTTCGCTTCCTTGCAATTTTGTAAGTGCACAAGTTGTGCGCATTAAAGCGTTTAACTCGCCGCCTTTTTTTGTGCATATAAAATCTAAAACAGGGCGAAAAAACCATAAGTTTGCAAATATTAATTTATAAGTAAAATTAGAATATCTACCCAAAGTGTTAAACATTTCTTTTGTTGCCTGTGAAAGCTGTGTTTTAAACGGTTTACTTTCTAATTTAACAGCGGCGGCAGCTACAACACCAACAGGTGTGTGTGGCGGCGGTGACGAAGCATGCCCACCTTTAGATTTAGCCACAAACTCTACATTCAACATGCCTTTTTCGGCAATACCTATTAAAGCTGCTTTTTGTGTTACACCGGGGAAAATATTTTCCACAACCGCTCCACCCTCGTCTAATACAAACGCGGGTTTAATATTATTGTCTTGCATATATTTTACAATTGTCGGCTGTGCATTACCTGCAACCTCTTCGTCGCCCGCAAAAGCAAAATAAATATCATTTTGCGGCACAAAACCTTGCTTTATTAAATTTTCAGCACTTTCCATAACGCCAAGCAATGTGGTTTTTGTATCTAACGTTCCCCTGCCCCACAAAACATCGTTTTCGATTACCGCATCAAAGGGCGGTTTGCTCCAGCTTTTTTCCTCCACAGGCACAACATCGTAGTGCGACATTAACACGCTGGGTTTTTCACTGCTTTTACCTTTCCAAAGGTATAAAACACCACTTTCATCAAATAATTGCATTGTGCAAGTTTTTGTTATATTTGGGTATCTTTCGCTTAAAAGCGAGCGAAATTTTTCAAACTCAGCCTTATCTTCAAGGCTTTTGTCGTTATAAGATATCGTTTTACACTTTATCATAAGTTTTAAAGATTCAATAGCGTAATTTTTATCAAAATCCCGCATTTCAATTTCTTTGTAGTTTTCCTTAATGGGAGAAAAAGAAATAGCTCTTATAACAAGGATAAATATCAAAGCTATTATTAAAACTGCTAAAGTTATAAAAAATATTTGCATAATAAAAACTCCTTAAATTATAGTATTCCTTTTTTATACATAATTCTTGCGGCGGCTATTGCAATAATTGAACCTACAGGCACTAATATGCCAACACTGCTTGCAAGGCTTGGAACGGCAATAAAAAGCACAAGCATAAATATAATAGGTGCCATTGCTATTTTGGGGTTTTTAGCTATAAACACAACTGCTAAACCACCGAAAAGTGCAGGCAGTATATTGTCGAAAGCCGGTTTTAATACCGGCGATTGTAAAATTGGCTCAATTTGAGCGAGAAGCAAAACGCCTGCCGCTAAAATTAAAGTTGTAACTATAGATGAAATACCAATTGCTATAGTAGATATAACTTCGCCCTCTTCAGAGCCCGGCTCGTATTTTGCAGCTTGCATAGCATTTAATGCACATGGCAATTTTAAATTTGTTAAATTACCTGTTACAAAACCAAGGTAAGAGCCTGCAGCTCCGAGCATTGGAATATATGTTACAACTTCTATAACGCCAACTGTCCAAAATATTGGTGCAACACCTAATAATCCAAGTAAAACATCTGTTAATTGCGGCCATGCATTATAGTAAACACAAATGAAAACAGGCACGCTTACCAATAAAATTGCAGCGGCAATCATCCATATGCGTCCAAAAAAATGAACTGAATCATTGTATTGTTTCTTATTCATATAACTCTCCTTTATTAAACGCCGATTACTGCGTTTACAATATTTGTTATTGGTATTGAAAAAGCCATTGCACCAATCATGCTTAGAGGAAGTGCGAAATCTTCCATCCATTTAATTTTAAACTTTTTCACACATAGCCCGAAAACAGCCATAAACAAAATAGAAACAATCATAACAAAAACAGGTATCCATCCTTGTAACCCTAAGCTAACCTCTGCGAAAATCATGCCTAAAAATGCGGATATCATACCTAAAAACAGCGCATCCATGAAAATTTTGCCCCATTTTTCATTCTTTGTTTTAATGCTAACAACACCGTTTTGAATTTTTTTGCCAAAAAACGGCACTAAAACAATACCCGGTATTATTCCCAATGTCATAACCCATGCAATTGCAGCGAATGCCTCAGGGTCGCTTATTGTTTGTGCGGTAGAGATGCCAAGCGTGCTTGCTGCTGTTGTTGCCGCTGCAAATTCATAAGTAATAGAGCCTAAAACGCTTAAGCGAAGCCAAGGAAGCGGAAACCCCAAAAACTTACTTAAAGATATTATGCCTATTAAAATAGAAATAGCAGGTGCAATAGAAAACACCGCGCTTGAAGCAATTGTACTTTTTATTTTTTTAGTATCCATGCCAAGTTCTTTACCCCTTTTTATTGCCCTCACAATAAAAAATACAGATTGTGCTATAACAAACACAATAATTACCGCCACAAGTAAATACATTACCGAGCTGTTTGGATTAAATTCATTCATACCTAAAACCCCTTTCAAATTTATTTCAGTTCTAAAACAGTAACGCCGGATTCCCCTTCTCCATAGGCACCAAGCCTAAAACTCTTAACATTTCTATGCCTTTTTAAATGCTCGTGTATTGCTTTACGCAAAATGCCCTCGCCCTTGCCGTGAATAATATAAAGCGTTGTTTGCCCGCTTAAAACGCCACTATCAATAAACCTATCTGTTTCAAGAAGTGCCTCTTCAACATGCATACCAATTAAGTTAATTTCCATGCCTGCCGTGCGCGCAGCATTAGATGCAATTTCTGTTTTCGGGTTTTGCCTTTGATATGGCTTATATTTTTGCGCGGCTTTATTTTCTGTGTTTTTATATTCTGCAAGGCTATCAATTTTAACTTTTGTTTTTATAACGCCGGCTCTAATTTCAACAATATTATTTTTATCCGGCAATGTTTGTACAATACCCGGTTTGCCCAGCGAAATAATAAAAACTTCATCGCCAACTTTAACGCTTTTCAGCGGTGTGTAATTTTGCGCTTGCTCGGGCTGTGCTGAGTTTTCAAACAGCTTTTCTGTTTCTTTTCTTGCTATTTCTCTCGCTCGCATCGCCCTTTGGTTTGCGCTCATGTTTTCACTCTTTTGCAGCACCTTTAACTCATCTGTTAGCGCATAAGCTGAATTTTGAACATCAGTAATAATTTTTTGCGCTTGCTGCTTTGCCAGCATAAGCTCATTTTCACCTTTTTTTATTAGCTCATCTCTCTCTTTTTGCGCTTTTAACAGCTCAGTTTCGGCAATATTTTTCAAGCGCTCTATTTCTTCGGTTTTTTCTTTCAGCTCTATTTTTATATCTTCAAGTTGCACTAAAACGCTATTTAAGCGCTTATCTTCACCCGATAAATGCACATTGGCTACTTTTATAATTTGCTCGGGCAAGCCTAATTTTTCGCTTATTAAAAATGCATTGGATTTACCCGGAACACCAACGCTAATTTTATAAGTTGGCCTTAAAGTTTGCACATCAAATTCACAGCTTGCGTTTTGCACGCCCTCGGTGTCCAGTGCAAAAATCTTAAGCTCTGCATAGTGGGTGCTCGCCATAATTCTTGTACCGGATTTTCTCATGTTTTCTATAATGGAAACTGCTAAAGCGGCACCCTCGGCAGGGTCTGTTCCTGAGCCGAGCTCGTCCATTAAAACCAAAGTTTTTGGGCCTATATGCTCCATTATCTGCGTTATATTTTTTATATGCCCCGAAAAAGTAGATAAGTTTTGCTCTATACTTTGTTCATCGCCTATATCTGCTAAAACGTCGCTGAATACACAAATTTGGCTGCTTTCATGCGCCGGTATTAAATAGCCGCATTGCGCCATTATGCTTAAAAGGCCAACTGTTTTAAGTGTAACTGTTTTGCCGCCTGTATTAGGGCCTGTAACAATAAGCGAATCATAGTTTTTGCCAAGCGAAATATCTATTGGCACTACGCTTTTTTTATCAATTAAAGGGTGCCTTGCTTTCACAAAATCAAAGTGCATATCATCATTTACTGTAGGCATCGTTGCATTTTGGGCTAACGCTAAATGCGCTTTTGCAAGCAGAGTGTCTATTTTTAGCATTGCCTCATAGCTATGTGAAAACATAGGTTCAAGCATTGCCGTTCTATTTGAAAAATCGCTTAAAATGCGTTCAACTTCAAGTTGCTCTTGATTTTTAAGTTGCAATATTTTTGCGTTTGCAGCTACTACTGCCGCAGGCTCTACAAAAATGGTGGCACCACTTGAAGATACATCGTGTATAACACCTTGTAAATCGCCTTTGTTTTCAGCTTTTACAGGTACAACAAAGCGCCCGTTTCTAAGCGATACAACTGCATCTTGTAAAAATTTACCGGTGGTTTGAGATTTCACAATTCCGTCCAATGTATCTCTTATAGAGTTTTCGACACTGCGAATTTTTCGCCTTAAATCGTAAAGCATATCACTTGCATTATCTGCCATTTCCGTTTCAGATAGTATGCACTCAAATATGCTTTTTTCAAGAGCGGGCTCAGAGGACAGTGCATAAAAATACTCATCTACCAAAAGTTCATCGTGCTCGCAAGTAGAGTACCACGATGCTAAGTTTGCGAAATTACGCAAAGTATGCCCAACGCTTAAAAGCTCTGCCATTGATAAAACGCCGCCTTTAACAGCCCTATCAACCGCATTTTTGACGCCTTCAACATTCGAATATCTGGGCTTTGCATTTTTAACAAGCAAAACGCTTAAGCTATTAGCTTTTAAAAGCGCCATGCGAACGTCATATAAATCCGTTGAAGGAGTTTCTTGCTTCAACAGATGCTTTGTTTCATTGCAAACGGCATATTCGCAAGCCATTTGAATAATTTTATCAAATTCAAGTATTTTTAAATATTTCTCTTTCATGGTTTCCTCTTATATTTTATAACAGCACACTAATAAAAATATACTGCTCTGCAATTAAACATATATTTTATTGCTACTGCATTCTGCCCATCTATTTTGTTATACTTGCCGCAATGGCACATTATACATTATTCATTTCGCTTAAAATAAATACTCGCCCCATGCAAAAGGACGAGTATTTTGCACTTATTAATAATTTAACACATTTTCGTTATTTTGCCAAGCATTAAAGCTAAAAAACCATTAAATATTATTAAATTAACACAAGAATAACTTCAAAATGTAATGAAAAATTATTTAAAATTTTTTAAGTAATTTTAGATTAATACAGAGTTTAAAAACTCAAGGCTCTTCATCGGCTTTTCCATGCAAAACACAACATAATTTTGTGCAGCCTTGTACAATAAATTCAAACTATTTTCAGCGAGAGTAAAATTAAAAACTTTATCATCTTCACTGTAAACAATGTGCCGCATAGCAATTAAAGAGGCTAAATCTAAATTGCAGGCTAAATCTCTTTTTTTTGCGCAATTATCGCAAAAAAGGCGTGCTTTTGCCACTTCAAAACAAAAAAGAGGCTTTTCATAGCAAACACAATCGCTACAAGCTATTAAATTGGGCATATACCCTATTTTACTCATTGCTCGTAATTCAAAAATTGCTTTTAATTGCATAAACGGTCGCTTTTTCTTGCTTATAAAGTGAAAAGTGTTAAGCAAAAGGCGCAGTAAATATTTAGCATCATCTTTTGAGGGCGAAAGCGAGCTTGTAAGCTCAGCTAAGTACATAGCAAGCGACATGCCTACAATATCTTCATGAAGGCCTATAAAAACCTCATGCACCTGGGCCTCGTTAAGAATAAACATATTTTTGCCCTCATAAAGAACAAACTCGCTATAGCAAAAAAGCCCTGTTGCGCTGAAAAACTTGCTTTTAAGGCGCAATGCGCTTTTTGCCATTGCGGATATTAAACCATGTTCGGGCGTTAAAATTAAAAGGGCTCTATCACTTTCACCTGTTTTTGTTGCTCGCAGTACAAGGCCCATTGTTGTTAATTGCATAATATGCTCCATTCGCTTTTTATGCTTTTATTTAAAGCATAATGAATTTGTATAGCTGCTTTTTACATGTTAAGCTCTTTAGCTCTGTTTAGGCATGCATCAAATCCACTAATTAAGCACTTCTTTAAACCATTTGCATGAAACTCATCTAAAGCTGCCCTTGTAGTGCCGCCCTTAGAGGCTACCATATCAATTAGCTCATCGGGTGTAAACTCTGTTTGTGTAAGCATTTTAGCGCTTCCTATCATTGTACCGCAAAACATTTCAAGTGCTGTTTTTTTATCAATTCCAAGCTCGGTTGCATATTCAGAAACAATTTTTGCAATCAAATATATATATGCAGGCGAACTTGCGCTTACATTAATTATTTCATCAAATAAATGCTCGGGAATATTATGAACTGTTCCAACACTTTTAAAAACGTCTTTTATAAAATTATAATCTGTAGCGTTAACAAGTTCATTTTTGCAAAGCGCTACAGTTCCTGCGCCAAGTAAAAGCGGCGTATTAGGCATTGCCCTAATTATTGCAACTTGCCCTATTTTTTCCTCTATTGATTTAATTGAAATTCCTGCCGCAATAGACATTAAAATGTTCTTACTGCTAATATCATATTTTATTTTATCAAACAGCTGTGTAAAGTGTTGAGGCTTTACACACAAAAGCACAAATTCAGCATTCTTAACAACTTCGTTTTCGCTTTCGAATAGCTTGAACCCAAAAGTTTCAGCTTGTTTTTTTGCATTTACATCTATATCATAAACACAAATTTTTTCAGCTTCTACAATATTATTTAAAGATATACCTTTAGCAATAGCTTTTGCCATATTTCCAAAGCCAATAAAACCAATTTTCATTTTAAACTCCTTTATAAAACGAAACACTCGCCCTACACTAAAGGACGAGTGTTTACTCGCAATAATAATTTAACACATTTTCGCCAATTTGCCAAGTGTTTCAGTAAAATTAACTTGTATTTTTCAATAATGCTATTATATAAAACTAAAATGCACTCGTGTAAATTTTTTCACTATTTTCTTTTAATTTTACGCTTTTGAATACTTTTCAGCATACCAAAATATCCACCGAGTGCACCTGAGGTTATAATAGTAAAAGCCTTTATTGCAGATAGCTGTGTGAAAATATCAAACCCTTGAACCGTAGACACGAGCAATATAAGTAAATTAATTACAACCGCGTAAATTACACCTAAAATTAAACCATTCTTTTTTATAAGGTAAGCGAATGTAAATGCACATATACATACACATACACTTATAATGCCTAAAGTTAGTGGCGGCAATATACTTAATGGCATATCTACTTTACTGAGAATTACGGCACAAATACAAATTAAAACAGCAAATAACAAAAAACCGATGCATAAACTAACAGCTAAATAAAAGAACCCTCTTTTTAAATGTATTTTATTTGTTTTCACAAAAAAACACCTCCATGCATTAAATACTATGCAAGTAGGTGTTAAAAAAATGCTAATTATACTATTATTTTTTTGTATCTTTTGCAGGTGCTTCTTTTTCAGCAGTTTCTTTTTTATCAGCAGGACTGTCAATTTTCAGCTTTTCAACCTCTTGAATTGCCCAACGTTTCATGCGGATTTTAATGCGCTCGTTGCCTGTTTCAAGCACAAAAGTGTCATCTTTAATAGAAGCAACTCTTCCTACTAAACCGCCGATAGTTGTAATACCGTCTCCCACTTCTATAGAGTTGCGCATTGTTGTTGCTTGTTTTTCTTTTTTGCGTTGCGGACGTATCATAACAAAATACAGTAGCAATAGCATTGCACCGATAGATACAAAAGAAAACATTGTGGAACTCATAATACCGGTTGTTGTGCCGGTTGTGGCCGCTATAAATGCAAAATTCATGTTTAAACCTCCTAAAATAATATTTTAAGTATACATAAAAAAATATATACTTGCAAGTGTTTTATTGTAAATTATTAATAAATTAACAATTTAATTCATTAAAATACTAATGCAAAATAATCGCTGCTAAATACGGCTATCTAAAATGGGTGTGTAGTGCTCACAAAATGCTATATAATTACCATCTTCTATTTCTTTTTGAATTTTTCCCATAAGCGTGTTATAAAAATGCAAGTTGTGAATAACAGCAAGCCTCATTCCCAAAATTTCATTTGCCTTAAATAAATGCCTTAAATATGCCTTTGAAAATTTTTTGCAGCACTCGCAATTACATTGCTCATCCACAGGGCTTTCGTCTAATTCATACTTTGCGTTTCTAATGTTAATTATACCTCTCCACGTATTTAAATGCCCATGCCTTGCGTTTCTGCTTGGCATAACACAATCAAATAAATCGATGCCTCTTTTAACAGCTTGTAAAATATTACCCGGTGTACCAACGCCCATTAAATAGCGAATTTTATCTTTGGGCATGTGTGGTAAAACCACATCGAGAGTATGGTACATTTCCTCTTTTGTTTCGCCTACAGCAAGCCCGCCAATTGCATAGCCGTCTAAATTTAGCGCTGCAATTTGTTTCATATTTTCTATGCGCAAATCTTCAAAACAGCACCCTTGGTTTATGCCGAAAAGCATTTGCTCTTTGTTTACTGTTTTACCTTCATTTTTAAGGCGCTCCAATTCATTTTTGCAGCGCACAAGCCACCTTACCGTTCTTTCGCAAGACGCTTTGGCATAATTATATTCAGCGGGGTTTTCAACACATTCATCAAATGCCATTGCTATTGTAGAGCCTAAATTCGCCTGAATTTGCATACTCTCTTCAGGCCCCATGAAAATTTTTCTGCCGTCAATATGAGAGCTAAAATTAACGCCCTCTTCTGTAATTTTCCGAAGCTTAGACAAACTAAAAACTTGAAAGCCGCCGCTATCAGTTAAAATCGGCCCTTGCCATTTTGTAAATTTATGCAAGCCCCCGAGCTTTGCTATGTTTTCATCGCCCGGGCGCAAGTGTAAATGATAAGTATTGCAAAGCATAACAGCGCAGTTTATGTTTTTAAGGTCAAACGCGCTAAGCCCACCTTTAATTGCAGCAGCAGTTGCCACATTCATAAATGCAGGTGTTTGTATTACTCCGTGAGGTGTTGCAAATTCAGCGCGCCTTGCATTTTTTTCAGTTTTAATTAATTTATACATAATTCCTCTTATTTATTAAATATTATTTGCAATATACATTGCATCGCCAAAAGAGAAAAACCTATATTTTTCTTCAATTGCCTTTTTGTATGCGTTCATTGTAAAATCGTAAGAACAAAATGCGCTTACAAGCATAATTAATGTGCTCTCGGGTAAATGGAAATTTGTTATTAACCCGTCTAAAACTTCAAATTTAAAGCCCGGGTAAATAAAAATATCGGTTTGTGAATTGCATGCAATAATTTTACCGTGCTCTTTAGCTATACTCTCCAATGTGCGGCAAGTTGTTGTGCCAACACCTATAATTTTGTTTCCTGCTTTTTTAGCATTGTTAATTATATTTGCAGTTTGCTCTGAAACTTCAAAATATTCACTGTGCATTTTATGATTTAACACATTTTCCTCTTTAACCGGGCGAAATGTTCCAAGCCCAACATGAAGTGTTATATCAGCTATTTTAACGCCTTTTTCTTCGAGTTTTCTTAGCAGCTCATTTGTAAAATGCAAACCCGCTGTTGGTGCAGCTGCGCTGCCCGGTTGTTTTGCATATACGGTTTGATAGCGGCTACCGTCCTCTAAACGTGTTTGTATATAAGGTGGAAGTGGCATTTCACCAAATTCGTCTAATTTTTCATAAAGCGTTCTTGTATTATACTCAAATTCAACAAGTTTATTGCCATCAGAATATGTGCTTAAAATTTTAGCTTTTAAGCTCCCATCACCAAAAACTATGCAAGCGCTTTCTTTTAGGCGCTTGCCCGGCCTTGCAAGACATTCCCACCTATCTTTTTGCACCTCTTTCAATAAAAGCAACTCGCAAACGGCGCCGCCGTTTTCTTTTTGCCCTATTAAGCGTGCCGGCAAAACTTTTGAACTGTTTATAACTAAAACATCGCCTTTGCTTAATAAATTAATTATATCCTTAAATTGCCCGTGCTTTATATTACCGTTTTGCTTATTTAAACACAAAAGCCGAGATTCATCCCTTTTTTTAATTGGATGCTGTGCTATTAATTCACTGGGTAAATCAAAATAAAAATCAGATTTTAACATATTTTCTCCATTAAAAAAGCAAAATATTTATAAATACATTGACATTTACATATATTTGCTTTATTATTTATTTAACAAATATCATCACATACAATTCAATTATTGTTATATATGTGGGATTATACTTATACAGAGGTTGCGAGGTTCATTAGTATTTATGCTTTTTAGATTGCCAAATCATGCAAAGCATAAAAAAAGGGTATCTCGCCGAAAGCGAATGTTCGGCAGGCATCGCTTGGGGTTTGCTCCGAAAGGACATTCACTGTCGCCATTAAGGCAAATGCAAAATTTATTTGCTTGGGCGGAGGACTGTATTAATACAATCAAGTTATATTATATTGTATTTTCTGCCGGTTTTCAAGCCGGCTATTATTTTTATATTTATTTTTTGGGAGGATTATGATGAAAAAGTATAAAGTTGGGGTAATTGGCGCAACAGGAATGGTAGGGCAACGCTTTATTAGCTTACTTGAAAAGCACCCTTGGTTTGATTTATGCCTACTTGCCGCTTCACCCAGGAGCGCAGGAAAAACTTACGAGCAAGCGTTAGATGGACGCTGGGCGCTTGAAACACAAATGCCAAATAATGTTAAAAACATGATAGTATATGACGCTTCAAATGTAGATGAAATTGCACCATTAGTTGATTTTGTTTTTTGCGCGGTAGATATGAGCAAGGATGAAATAAAAAAACTTGAAGAAGCTTATGCAAAAGCTGAATGCCCTGTTGTTTCCAATAACAGCGCTCATCGTTTCACCGATGATGTTCCTATGATTGTACCTGAAATTAATGATTCACACACCGATATTATACACAGCCAGCGCAAAAGGCTTGGAACAAAAAAAGGTTTTATTGCAGTTAAAAGTAATTGCAGTTTGCAAAGTTATGTGCCGGCACTTCACCCTCTAATGGAGGAGTTTGGCGTAAATAAAGCCCTTGTTTGCACTTATCAGGCAATATCGGGCGCGGGCAAAACATTTGAAACATGGCCTGAAATGGTTGATAACTGCATACCTTTTATTGGTGGCGAAGAAGAGAAAAGCGAAAAAGAGCCATTGAAACTTTGGGGTAATATTGAAAACGGCAAAATTGTGAATGCAAGTTCACCTTCTATTACAGCGCAATGCTTTAGGGTTGCTTGTTTAGATGGGCACATGGCAGCAGTTTTTGCAAGCTTTGATAAAAAACCTACAATTGAGCAAATGAAAGATATTTGGGCTAATTTTAAAGGCGCGGCACAAACGCTCGAGCTTCCAAGTGCACCAAAACAATTTTTGCACTATTTTGAAGAGGAAAACCGCCCTCAATCTAAGCTTGACCGCAATTTAGAAAACGGTATGGCAGTTAGCCTTGGCCGCTTAAGAGAAGACACGCAATATGATTATAAATTCGTGTGCTTATCACATAATACATTGCGCGGTGCCGCCGGCGGTGCTGTTTTGCTGGCTGAACTGCTTGCAAAAAAAGGATATTTTGATTAAAACTTTTCAGTAAAATAATAAAAACAAATAAACGAAAAAATCAAATGCTTTTTTGTGTTTTTTATGCAAGTTTTTCGCACTCACTGCGTAATATAAACTAATGGCATTAATACTATATTTGCATTTAATATTTATAAATTCAATACAAACGAATACTAATTTATGGAGGAAAATATGAAAAAACCTATTTTTACAGGCTCGGGCGTTGCTATTGTTACGCCAATGTACGATGATGGTAGCATCAATTACGATGTTTTAGCACAATTGCTTGAATTTCACATACAAAACAAAACAGATGCAATTATTATTTGCGGCACGACAGGTGAGGCTTCTGCTTTAGATGATGACGAGCATTTGCAAGCTATAGAGTTTAC
>CAYJPD010000012.1:0-31582 GCA_964371975.1 uncultured Bacteroides sp. | reverse complement strand
TTTCAATAACTTCACTATAGTGCTCGTAAATCAAATTTTCATCAATAAGTGTATGTGTGAAATGCTCAATACTAATTCCTGCATTTTTAAACCTTTGCATCACCAAAGACACTAAGTTTCTTTTTAATGCGTCGGGTTTTAATATAATAAAACTGTAATACATTTTACCCTCCTTAATTGATAATTTAACACCCTAATTTTAACAATAATTTGTGTTTTTGTCAATTACACACTAAACTAATGATATTGAGTTTTAATAATATTTAGCGCTCATTTACTTATGAAAATATTATAAAGCCTCATTATATAATTCAATTTCATTTAAAGCTTTGTTTTCAGTTTCTCTATACGTGCATAGCTCTTAAAATTCACTGTTAACCTGCAAAGGAATTCTTTACTCTTTCACAGGTAGTTCTTAATAAATTGCAAGAACATATTAAACTGTATATCGCATAATTTTACTGTTATATTAACTTTTTTATCACTTGCTGAGCTCTTGCTTTTTCACTTGACAAAACTATAATATTACTCTATACTTTATAAACATATTATATGTAGAAGCTATATATAGAAAAAGCAATATGCTCAAATAATATTTCATAATAAAATAATTAAGGAGTAATTTCATGAATTGTAATAATTGCGGTTTTGAATTACAAACCAATACAAAATTTTGCGACAACTGTGGCACAAAAGTTGAAGGGCAAGCTCCTGCGCCTGTGCAAAGCGCGCAGCCTACTTATGGGCAAGCTCCTGCACCTGTGCAAAGCACGCAGCCTACTTATGGGCAAGCTCCTGCGCCTGTGCAAAGCACGCAGCCTACTTATGGGCAAGCTCCTGCGCCTGCGCAAAGCACGCAGCCTCCTTACGGGCAAGCTCCTGCACCTTCGCAAAGCACGCAACCTACTTATGGGCAAGCTCCTGCGCCTGTGCAAAGCGCGCAGCCTACTTATGGGCAAGCTCCTGCACCTGTGCAAGGCACGCAGCCTACTTATGGGCAAGCTCCTGCGCAAAACCCGGGCAGCTTCAATTCCGCTCCACCTACAGCTCAATATAACGCACCGCCAATGGGCATGAACACCAACAATTATTATGCAGGCACACAAACAGCTGTTGCTCCTAAAAAGCCTAACCCTTTAATATTTGTAGCAATTGGCGCTTTTGCTGTAATTGTTCTGTCTGTTTTATTGTTTGTTTTTATTCTTCCATCTTTAAATTCCTCTGATGAGAATAGTGAGTATTTAGGCGTTTGGAACGCTAAAGAATATGTGATGGCCGGTGCTTCTATTCCCCCTGAAGACATGGGTATGACTATGACGCTTGAGTTAAAAAGCGGCAATAACTGCACTATAGATTTAAACGGCGAAGAGTATAATGTTGATTGGCGCTATGAAGACGGTGTATTTGCTTTAATTGACGGCTCTGATGAATTCACCGGTTCTATAAACGGCAATAATTTAAGCCTAACAAATATATTAAACTTGGGCTTTGATGTTGTGTTTGCCAAAGAGGGCACATCAGGTTCAGTAGAAGTAACCCCACCGGTGGCGCAATCTAATGCTACCGGAAGTGAAAGCACATTGCAAGGCGGCACAAGTGCACCAAGCAGCACACCACCTCTACCCGTAACAACAGGCCCTCTTGCAGTAACACAAACGCTTGAAACAGGCGTTTACTGGTATGGAACTATGACTATTAGCAACTACAGCGGCTCTATAGAGCGCCTTGAAGTTCGAGATGTTTGGGGCGAGCTGATGACGGAAAATTCTACCGGCCTAACATTCTTCCAGTTTTTCGACACGTCTGATTTTTCCAGTGCTACTGCTATATTCTCAGCTTATTGCACAATTTCTGATACGCAATTATTCTCTACTTCTTACACAGACGGAGATGCTTGGATATTCCAAAAAAACCTCACTAATAATGAAATGGTGTATTTTTCACCTACATTAAACCAAGGTGTTTTGGAATTCAACTATTATTATAATTATAACGGGGAAAGCTTTGATGTAAATATTTACTTACGCGAAGACGGAAAAGCTTGGGATGAAAACATTGATATATTACCTCCTTCCTATGACACATACAAGCAAGCAATAGGCGGCGTAAGCCTTTCTGATTAGCAATAAAATTAAGGCATATAATACTATAAAACTGCATAAGTACTATATGCAGTTTATAAACCCAATAAATAAGGGGCTGTGACACAATAGAACAAAACTCGTCAATTTGACGAATAAATGTAGGGGCAAACCTATGTGTTCGCCCGAAACCAACAGTAGGGGCGAACCTATGTGTTCGCCCGAAACCAATAGTAGGGGCGAACCTATGTGTTCGCCCGAAACCAATAGTTTAGGGGCGGTCACACAGGACCGCCCCTACATTTTTGTGCATAATGACAATTACGTCACAGCCTCTTATTTATGTGAATTGCCCTCTAAATAACCAAAACCGCATTTTACTCTATTTATACCTATGTAAATTTTTCAAGCATTTTATTCGTAGGTTTTGTGCTATTCATCTAAACTAAACCTATAAATTGCGCAAAATATACGCTTTTCACAAATAAAATTTGTTTTTTTTTACGAATATTTGCAGATATTCTCAAATCTAATTATTTATTTTCTAAAATCGATTGCTTTTTATAATATAATTTGTTATTATAACTAATGTAAGGTTTTTTGTCATTTTTTTGCAAAAATTAGCGTTTCATGTAACCTTATTGTTACCTGCCGAACTAAAAGCACAATATATTTTGCAAATAGGGGTAAAACTATGTTTAAAAAGCAAAACATTGCTGACAACAGAATAATTTTATTTATAGTTATCATCTGTTTTGCAACATCGATGGTTGTTAATTATGCTATAAATTCAATGATGGACACTGAATTATCCCTTGCTATTCAAAGTGACCTTGATAGTGTATTGCAATATAAAAAACTTGCTATAAACAATTACAATAAAACAAATTTAGAGCAAATGGCAATTATTGCAAACTCTATTCCCAGCACATATAACGACCCTGTTTTAATTTCCAGCTTTTTGTCAAAGCACAAACCTTTCATTACTATGAGCGATCTTTACTTTGCTTCTTTAAACGGTGAGGGTATTTCATCAAACGGAGACATTGTAGACTTCTCAACTAATGACAGCTTTAACTATGTACTTGAAACTCAAAAGCCAACTTCCGCTATAAGCGATTTATCTACAATTGATAACGGTAAAATGGAATTAGGCGTTCCTGTAATTTCCGGCGGCCAATTAAAAGGCGTTTTGCTTGGCATAAACCATGTTAATAACGTTTTAGATGACCTCACTAATGAAGCGCACGCTTTTACCTACACTATAATAACAGATAGCTCCGGCAATGTGCTTATAAGCTCTTCAGATGAATTTATACCCCTTGAAGTTATAGCGAGTGATGAAGTTACATTTACAAATGATTACTCATTTGAAGGTTTAATGCATGATGTTAACAACTCAATAGCCGGCACTTCCCAGTTTGAATATGATGGTGTATCTAAAATTATTCAATATACACCTCTTGATTTTAACGACTTAATGCTTGTTGTTATTGCAAATGAATATGATATGCAAGTTGGCATACGCACAATTTCAAACACTCTTACGCAAGTTAGTTTTATTATCTTCTTATTGATTTCAGCGCTAAGCGTTTATATTTTATTAACAAAGCGCAACAGCATTTTAGCTATTGAAAAAGTTGCCTATTACGATGAACTTACTAAACTTCCCAATTTATCTAAACTTAAGAAAGACATGGGCGTAGTTTTAAGCAAAAACAAAGATAAAAAACACGCAATAATTAAAGTTGATGTTAATAACTTTAAATCTATAAATGAAATTTACGGCTTTGAAATTGGCAACAGGGTTCTTTGTTCTTTTAAAGAAATTTCCGATATGGTGGAAGAAAAGAGCCTTATAGTGGCACGTGTTGGAATTGACGAGTTCATTTTCTTTGCCGGCAATAACTTCTTAGAAGAATTAGATTCACAAACCGCATATTACGAATCTTTCTTTAAAGAGTTTATACCGGAACTTGAAAACCACCATTTAACATTCACTTATGGGCGCTATTTTATAGAGCCATATGAAACCGATGTTGATGAAATATACAACAGGGTTAATTTAGCGCATAAAATGGCGAGAACGAAAGAAGACTCTATTATTTGGAATTATGACGATGAATATAAGCAAAAAGTGCTAAAAAATGCCACATTAGAAAGCAAAATGAAAAACGCTTTAATAAATAACGAATTCTGTGCGTTTTTACAGCCTAAATTTGAAATTAAAACTAAAAAGCTCATTGGCGCAGAGGCTTTGGTTCGCTGGATACAGCCGGATGGCAAAATGATATTCCCCGACGAGTTTATCCCTCTTTTCGAGAGCAACGGCTTTATTATAGAACTTGATAAGTTTATTTTAAACAGTGTGTGCAAACGCTTAGGCCAATGGAAAGAAAGCGGGCACGATTATATCCCAATTTCTGTGAATTTCTCAAGGCATCACCTTGATAACTTAAATTTTGTGAAGGATATAGCAAGTATAGTTGATAAGTATTCAATTCCGCATAAGTTTATAGAAATTGAAGTTACTGAATCTACAGCGCTTAGCAATGAGCTAACATTTAAAAAGCTGATTGAAGATTTGCACAGCAGCGAATTTAAAATATCAATTGATGACTTTGGTACAGGCTATTCTTCACTGGGGCTTTTGAAAGAGTTTAAAATGGATATATTAAAGCTTGACAGAAGCTTTATTAACTCCACTGTAGAGCATGAGCGCAGAGACCTTATTGTTGATGGAATTGTTAAGCTTGCGCATAGTTTAGATATGAATATTATTGCAGAGGGCGTTGAAGATAAAGTTCAAGCTGCATTTTTGTCTTCTATTAATTGCGAGGCAGCACAAGGTTATTATTACGCAAAACCAATGCCTATTCCTGAATTTGAACAGAAATTTATTAATAGCAACGACTATGTGCAAAACCTAAAAGATATAGATAGTAACTAATGTACTGTAAAAAATAGGGTTAAGCTTTTTTCACTAAAAGCTTAACCCTATAACTATTTCAATAATATATTAACTAACCCACAGGCACTATTAATTGATAAATGTAAGCGCAAGATAAAATAACGCTGTACCCTAACATTACAATAATATACACTTTTTTTGTATTTGCGTTTTTAATTTTATTTGAAAACAAAACAAACAGTGCACATGCAACAGCAAGTGCAAATATATGTGAAAATATAATTATAACATTTGCTTCAAACGGTAAAGCACTGTTAGGTAAAACATATATTAACCCACTAATAGTTAAATTTACAATGGGCGTTATTAAAAGAGGCGTAACGCTAACGGCATAATCTGCATGCTCGCTACGCAATAATGCAAAAAGTATAAATGTTGTTATAATTAATATTGCAATGCTTTCTGTAACCAATAGTATCACCTCTTTTGTTTTATCTGTAATTTATATTTTACACCAAAAACAACGTTAAGTCTATATATTTAATTAAATTAATTTAAGTTTCACATTTAATTAATATTTTCATTGTAATAAATTAGCTTGACTAAATTTGAAATCGGCTATATAATATTTTGTGTTGGGAAAACAAAACAATTCCGCTTTTTGCTGAAGTAGCTCAGCTGGTAGAGCAGCTCATTCGTAATGAGCAGGTTCGTGGGTTCGAACCCCATCTTCAGCTCCAGTCGAGAGCCTCATCGCGCATTTCGCGTGCTGAGGTTTTCTTTTTTGCCAAAATGCACTGCTCACGATTGATTTACCCTAAATAAGTTCACCTGACACTTCGTCGCTCACTGTATTTAGTGGGTGGCGATTTTCTTTTATCATTCATGAAAACCATCACTGCTAAGAGGGGCTATCACGAAAGATAGCCCCTCTTAGCAGTGCCTATTATGTTAAGCTAATTTAAAAATTATCCCATTAATAAAGCCATAACCGCTTTTTGTGAATGCATACGATTTTCCGCTTCGTCAAAAATTTCGTTCGCATGTGCTTCAAATACTTCGGCTGTTATTTCTTCTTCTCTATGCGCCGGTAAGCAGTGCTGAACCATAACATCTTTTTTAGCAAGCTTTAACAGCTCGTTATTAAGCTGGTAGCCCTCAAACGCTATTTTACGTTTTTGCGCCTCTTCCTCTTGACCCATGCTTGCCCATACGTCTGTAACAAGAACGTCTGCGTCTATTGCGCCCTCTTTTGGGTCTTGCAAAAGCGTAAAGTTACCGCTTTTGTTTGCGAAATCAAGCACGTCTTTTGCGGGCTCATAACCTTTAGGGCAAACCGCTACCATATTCATGCCTGTTTTTATAGCGCCCACAATAAGGCTGTTTGCAACATTATTGCCATCGCCGATATAACACATTTTTACACCCTCAAGGCGCTTTTTATGCTCGCGAATTGTTTGTAAGTCTGCAAGTGTTTGACAAGGGTGAGCATAATCTGTAAGGCCGTTTATAACAGGTATGCCTGAATAATCTGCAAGAGCTTGCACTTCGCTTTGGGCAAATGTTCTTATCATAATGCCGTCAAAATAACGCCCCATAACTCTGGCGGTGTCTTCAACAGGCTCGCCTCTGCCAATTTGCAAATCGTTCGAGTTTAGAAAAACAGCGTTGCCGCCCATTTGGTAAATGCCAACCTCAAAGCTTGTACGTGTGCGTGTTGAAGCTTTTGCAAATATCATCGCAACGCTTTTACCATCAAGGTAAGTTTGCTTTTTACCTTGCTTTTGCGCAAGTTTAAGCTCATCTGCTAAATCCAATATCTCAATTATTTCCGCTGTAGATAAATCTGCCATTTTCAACAAGTGTTTCATTTACATACCCTCCAAAGTGTTTTTTATAATTTCTATCGCCTCTTCAATTTCACTATCGCTTACATTCAGCGGTGGCAAAAGGCGTAATTTTGTTTTTGCTGTAAGGCACAAAAGACCTTTTTCTTGGCATTTTAAAAGAACATCTTTTGCATTTATCTCTTCATTTAATAAAATGCCAACCATAAGACCTTTTGCGCTTACCTCTTTAACTTTATCAAGTTTTGTAAGGCTTTGTGCAAGTAGTTCACCCTTCTTTTTAACCCCATCTAAAAATTCGGGTGTAAGCCTATTCAATACTTCTATTGCACCGGCACATGCAACAGGGTTTGCGCCAAAAGTGCTTCCATGGTCGCCGGCTGCAAGCGTGTTTTGCGTTTTTTGTGAAAATAAAATTGCGCCTATTGGCAAGCCGCCACCTAAACCTTTTGCCAATGTTACTATATCAGCGCTTATGCCATATTGCTCAAGTGCAAGTAGGCTTCCTGTGCGCCCTATTCCCGTTTGCACTTCGTCTATAATTAAAAGTACATCGTTTTCATTGCAAAGCTCATACACTTTTTTTACATAATCTTCGTTTAATGGGTTTACGCCGCCCTCACCCTGCACAACTTCAAGCATTACAGCGCACACATCACCACGTTTAACCAGGCTTTGCATTGCGCTTGCATCATTCGGTGGGGCATATTCAAAACCCTCTATAAAAGGTGCAAAGTGCCTGTGAAAAACCTCTTGCCCTGTTGCCTTTAGCGCGGCAAGCGTTCTGCCGTGAAAGCTTCCTTCAAGCGTAATTATCGTATACCTGTTATCGCCGTATTTATCGCTTGAATACTTCCTTGCAGCTTTAATTGCACCTTCATTTGCCTCAGCGCCGCTGTTTGCAAAAAATACTTTTTCCATTTTTGTGCGGGTGCAAAGTTGCTTTGCTAAATCTATACAAGGCTTTGTATAGTATAAGTTGCTTATATGCTGTATATTTTGAAGTTGCTCATAAACTGCCGCAACCCATTTTTCATCGCAAAAACCTAAGCTGTTAACGCCAATGCCACTTGTAAAATCTAAATAACGCTTATTATTTATATCGAAAACTTCACTGCCTTTTGCTTTTATTAGCATTAAATCATTTCTAACATAAGTGTTTGCTATAAACTGTGCGTCCTCTCTTTTCAGCTCTTTCTCGTTGTAAGTGCTCATTTTCTCACAGCTCCCGTTTCTTTGTGTAAAGTTTTTTATTTCTTACTCTTGCTCTTTATAAAGTAGTGTTCCGCTTCCCTTATCAGAGAATATCTCCATTAACAATGAGTGCTCCATTCGCCCGTCTATAATAGCAGCTTGCCTCACACCGTTTTTAATGCAATCAACACAGCCATTTATTTTCGGTATCATTCCGCCGCTTATTATGCCGCTTTCCATAAACGCTTCAACTTCATTAATTTCAACTTTTTCAATCAATGTGCTCTCATCATCTTTATTTTCCAAAAGGCCCACAACATCTGTCATAGATATTAGCTTTTCCGCCTTTAGCGCAATTGCAATTTTGCACGCTGCTGTGTCGGCATTAATATTGTAAGCAACGCTGTTTTCATCCATGCCCACTGTTGCAATAACAGGTATAAAGCCGCTGTCCATTAAATAATTAATTAATGTTACATCAACATTTTTAACGCTTCCAACAAAACCTAAATCGGGGTTAGATTTCTTTTTAACGCACTTTAATATATTTCCGTCCATTCCGCAAAGCCCCACGCCATAGCCTCGCAATAGCGCCACTAAATCTTTGTTTACTTTGCCAGCTAAAACTTGCTGAACCACGTCCATGGTTTGGCCGTCAGTCACTCTAAGGCCGTTCAAAAATTTTGGTTCTTTGCCTAATTTAAGCAATTGGCTATTAATTTCAGGGCCGCCGCCATGCACTAAAATAACGCGCACACCCAAAACCGATAGCGTTACAAGGTCATTCATTGCCGCAGCTTTTAGTTTTTCATTCTCCATTGCACTGCCGCCATATTTAACAACAATTGTTTTCGCTCTATACTTACATATATATGGCTGTGCTTCGCTTAACGCATGCACCATTTGCTCTTTTGAACTTCTTTCTTGCTCGTTCATATTTTAACCTCATTTACTTAATAGTTAAAATGCATATTATCAAAAATTTATTTGCCAATGCATTTTAGATAAACGCCCTTTCGAAATTTAAGACCTGTAATCGCCGTTTATTTTTACATAATCGTAAGTTAAATCACAACCCCAAGCTGTTGCGCTGTGCTCGCCTTCGTTCATATCAACTAAAATTTGTATCTCTTTAGATTTAAGCACCTTAGCCGCAATTTCTTCACTAAAAGGTGCATGCATGGCATTTTCGCAAACTTTTACACTACCAAATTCGCTTTTAAGCTCAACGCTAACGGCATCTATGCTAAAATCGCCAGGCGTATAGCCAATGGCACAAAGCACCCTGCCCCAGTTTGCATCTTGCCCAAACATAGCCGCTTTGAACAAATCTGAGCAAATAACGCTTTTGCTTATTGCCCTTGCGTTTTGTTTGCTGTTTGCATTGACAACTATGCACTCTAAAAGTTTACCTGCGCCTTCGCCATCTGCTGCAATTGCGCGGGACATGTGTGAGGTTACAGCCCTTAGCGCAATTGCAAACGCCTTATAATCGTCATTCTCGCTTTCAATTAAAGTGTTTTGTGCAAGCCCGTTTGCCATTATTATAACAGTGTCGTTTGTAGAGGTATCACCGTCTACACTAATTTGATTAAATGTGTCTTTTATATCTTCACTAAGCGCTTTTTGCAGTAAGCTTGGCGCTATATTCACATCACTTGTTATAAAAATAAGCATTGTTGCCATATTGGGGTGTATCATACCGCTGCCCTTGCCTATTGCGCCTATGTGGCATGTTTTGCCGCTAAGCTCAAATTCAAATGCAATGTGCTTTTCAGTGGTATCTGTTGTCATAATAGCATTTGCGGCATCTAAACTACCGTTTGCATTAAGGCTTTTCGCAACGTTTGGAATACCGTCTACAAAAGGCTCTAAAGGTAACTCTTGGCCTATAACGCCCGTAGAATTAACAAGCACATCTTCAATATTCACATTTGTGCTTTTTGCAACTAACTCACATATATTTTTTGCCACTTCATAGCCGTTGGGGTTACATGTATTCGCATTGCCGCTGTTGCAAACAATTACTTGCGCTTTGCCGTTTTGCAAATGCTCTTTTGTTACAACAAGGGGCGCACCTTTAACTTTATTTTGTGTGTAAACAGCTGCCGCGCTACACATTACTTCGCTTTTTATCAAAGCCAAATCTGCTTTTTCTTTATTTTTCCTAATGCCGCAGTGCACGCCTGCCGCACTAAAGCCTTTTGGCGCACAAACGCCGTTTGAACATTTTTTCATATTTATTCCCTCATTACACATTCTATTCAAGCCCTGCCCTTTCAGGCAAATTAAGCATTATGTTCATGCATTGTATTGCCGCTCCCGAGCTTCCTTTTCCCAAATTATCGAAAACGCTTGCAAACAAAATTTGCCCATCTTTTTCGTTTTCATAACAGTAAATATGCATCTCATCGCTTTGTGCACAGCAGTTTGCTGGTAAAAAGCCACTATTTGGCGTTTGATTAGCATCGTGCACCATAATTCCCTCTTCACCGCTATAGTATTTTTTTAATTCATCAATAAGTTGCTGTGCATTAGCGCCTTGCAAATTTTGCACAAACATAGGCATATAAACTGCCATTCCCCTTGGAAAATCTGCAACTATTGGGCTAAACAGCGGCGCTTTATTTATGCCGCATACTTTCATCATCTCGGGTAAATGCTTATGGGTTAAGCCAAGCGCATAAGACCTTGGCGCATCATATTGCTCTTGCCTGTCGCTTGCCTCATATTCAGCTATCATACTTTTGCCGCCACCTGTATACCCTGTTAAAGACCACGATGCTAATTGCACATCATTTTTTAAAAGGCCAAGCTCAACAAGAGGCGCCACAACAGATATAAAACCGCTTGCATGGCAACCGGGCACGCAAACCCTATTCGCATTCTTAATAATATCTCGCCTACCATTAATTTCGGCAAAGCCATAAACCCAATCATCATTTGTACGGTGTGCTGTGCTGGTATCGCAAATTCTAACGCTTTTCGGCAAAAAGCTCACAATTTCCTTTGCGGCTTCATCAGGCAAGCACAATATTGTTATGTCTGCCTGTTTTGCTGCATTTATACGCGAGTTTAAATTTTTCCTCTCGTTTTCTTCCAAAGAAACAAGCTCTATTTCTTCTCTTTGCATAAGCCTTTGCGCTATTCTAAGGCCTGTGGTACCAACGCTTCCATCTACAAATACTTTGTACATTTTATGCTCCTGTTTGAATATTTATTCATTTAATATGTATATTATACATCACATTTATTAAAATTGCAAGTGCAATTTCAATAAATATTATATCATACTTTGCCTATAAGTAAAATTATATTTTATTTATTTTATCTATTTAAATTAATTCACTACTTTTGAGTATTATAAACTATTATTTACCATTTTAAACAAACTGTAAATATTGTAGCGCATAAGCGATTTTTGGCATTTAATTAGCAAATAAAATATTAAAAAGCGGCAAATTATTTTTGCAGCTTAATTTTAAGGTATATATATTATTTGTATTTATGCATAAACTATTGCATAAATGCTATAAAGTATAGTACAATAAAACTACGAAATTACATAAATTAAAATAGCTATTACGCCTTAAATCGATGTAAACGGAGGGATAAAACAAATGGATTTGAAAGAGAAACTTATTCAATATTGCGGCAAAAACAAAGACCTTTCCAAGTGTAGCACAAACGAAATTTACTTCGCCCTTTTAGCATTAGTTAAAGAACTATCCGCGCCCAAAAGTACAAATGCACCTACCGGCAAAAAGAAAGTTTACTATATTTCTGCTGAATTTTTAATTGGAAAATTGCTTTCAAACAATTTGATAAATTTGGGGATATATGACGAAATAGAGCAAATTTTGGCAAATAGCGGGCATAATATTTGCGATATAGAGCAGCGCGAGCCTGAGCCCTCGTTGGGTAATGGCGGCCTTGGGCGTCTTGCCGCCTGCTTTTTAGATTCAATGGCAACGCTAAATATAAACGGCGACGGCATTGGCCTTAACTACCATTTTGGCTTATTTAAGCAGGAGTTTTCAAAGAACAGGCAAAACGAAAAGCCTAACCCATGGATTGAAAAAAATTCGTGGCTTACAAAAACAAACACAAGTTATACGGTTCCTTTTAAGGGCTTCAAGCTGAAATCTATCCTATACGACATTGCAATTACAGGTTATAGCGCAAGGACAAATAAGCTTCACCTTTTTGATGTTGAGAGTGTAAGCGAGAAAATTGTTAAGCGCGGAATTAATTTTGATAAAACAGCTATTGAAAAGAATTTGACATTGTTTTTATACCCTGACGATAGCGACGACAACGGGCGTTTGCTTCGCATTTATCAGCAGTATTTCATGGTGAGCAATGCTGCGCAGTATATTTTGGACGAGTGCATTACTAAAGGTTGCACCTTGCATAATTTAGATGATTATGCCGCAATTCAAATTAACGATACTCACCCTGCATTAATTATACCAGAGCTAATAAGGCTTTTAACCGAGCGCGGCATAAGCGAAGACGAGGCTGTAAATATCGTTACAAAAACTTGCGCTTACACAAACCACACTATATTATCCGAGGCACTTGAAAAATGGCCTATGGATTATTTAAAGCAAGTTGTCCCACATTTGCTACCTATTATAAAAACGCTTGATAAACGTGTGCGCAGTATGCACAAAAACAAAGGTTTGCATATTATTGATAAGCAAAAGCGGGTACACATGGCGCATATTGCCATTCATTTTACACACTCTACAAATGGCGTTGCCGCTTTACACACCGATATATTAAAACAAAGCGAGCTAAGCGATTTTTACAAAATTTATCCCAAGCGCTTTAATAACAAAACAAACGGCATAACTTTTAGGCGCTGGCTTTTGCACTGTAACAAAGCTCTTACCCGGTATTTGAGCGAGCTTATTGGAAACGAGTATAAAACGAATGCGTTAGCACTTAAAAAATTAGAGCAATACCAAAATGATGAAGTTGTTTTAAATAAATTATTGCATATAAAAAATGAAAACAAAAAAGCTCTTATTCAATATTTAAAAGAAACACAAAATATTGTTTTACCTGAAAATGCAATTTTTGATATACAAATAAAGCGCCTACACGAGTATAAGCGCCAACAGCTTAATTTACTTTATTTAATTGATAAGTACTTTGAAATAAAAAGCGGCAAACTGCCAAAAACACCAATAGTTGCAATTTTCGGTGCAAAAGCTGCGCCTGCATATACCATTGCTAAAGATATTATACACGCCATTTTATGCTTACAGCAAATAATTGATAGCGATGAGCAAGTTAAAAAGCATTTGCGCGTTGTTATGATTGAAAACTACAATGTTACAAAAGCTGAGATGCTTATTCCAGCTTGTGATATCTCTGAACAAATAAGCCTTGCATCTAAAGAAGCGAGCGGCACCGGAAATATGAAATTCATGTTAAACGGCGCTGTAACGCTTGGCACTATGGATGGCGCGAATGTTGAAATTGCACAGCTTGTTGGCGATGAAAGTATTTTTACTTTCGGCAAAAGCAGCGATGAAATTATTGCGCATTATAAAAACGCTGATTATATCTCTAAACATTACTATGAGCAAAACGCAAAAATTCGCCGTGCTGTGGACTTTTTAATTGGCGATGAGATGTTTGCTGTAGGCACAAAACTTTGCCTTCGCCGCCTTCACAAAGAACTTTTGGTTAAGGACTATTTTATGACTTTGATCGATTTTGATGAATATTTACAGGTGAAAGAAAAGGCACTTACAGCTTATAACGATAAGCAAAAGTGGGCTAAGATGATGCTTATGAATATAGCAAATGCAGGGCATTTCTCTTCTGATAGAACTATAGCGCAGTATAATGAAGATATTTGGCACGTATAATTAAAAAAGCTATGTGCCCTCACCGTGTAGAAAATGCGGCGCAATATTTATTAAGCTTTTTCTTTTATAATAGTTTTAGCATTGCATTTGAATTTTTTAACGCAATATGGTAAAATAATATAAAAATAATAAGGAGGCAAATATGGAATATAATATTTTAGGGGATTCTTTACCTGTGGTAATTTGCAAATTGGCACCGGGTGAATCGGTTATAACCGAGCGCGGCTCTATGAGCTGGATGACACCGAACATCACAATGGAAACAAAAGGCGGCGGTTTTGGCAAAATGCTTGGCAGGCTTGCATCTGGCGATAGCATTTTCCAAAACATTTACACAGCCCAAGGCGAGGCAGAAATTGCATTTTCATCTTCGTTCCCGGGGCAAATTAGGGCATATAATATTACACCCGGCACAGAGATAATTGTGCAAAAATCTGCGTTTTTAGCTTGCTCGCAAGGTGTTGAGCTGTCAATATTCTTCAACAAAAAAATTGGCAGCGGCCTTTTCGGTGGTGAAGGTTTTATTATGCAAAAGCTAACGGGAAACGGCATTGTGTTTGTTGAAATAGACGGCGCAGCTGTTGATTACACATTAGCGCCCGGCCAAACTATGATTGTTGACACAGGCAATTTAGCCATGATGAGCGCTACTTGCTCCATGGATGTGCAAATGGTTAAAGGCGCAAAAAACATTTTACTTGGCGGCGAGGGCTTGTTTAATACTGTTGTTACAGGGCCCGGAAATATCACATTACAATCTATGCCTTTAAGCGGCGTTGCTAATGTGCTTCGCCCATATTTTCCACCCAGTAAATAATTAGCTTTACATAAATAATTTATATTTTTTGACGCTTGCTTTAAAATTGTAAAAACGGCAGTAACGAAATTGAAACCATTTCGTCACTGCCGTTTTATTTTTATAACATAAAAGCACTACTATACATATTCAAAACTATTATACTTTTCTAAATCTTCAAGGTATTTCTTCGCATAATATTTTGCTACGCTTAAATTTTGGTCGGTGTAATTTCCACATTCCACTTCGCTTGCGCCCGGTATATCTCCCTCAAAATCTACTATGCAGTTGAACATTTCAACTATAAGCTCTTTTACTGAAAGCGAGCTCAATTTACCGAACATCACAAGATAAAACCCTGTGCGGCAGCCCATAGGCCCAAAATAAATAACTTCACTGCTTTGCTCGCTGTTGCGCAAAAATGTTGCACCTATATGCTCCATGGTATGTATAGCGCAAACGTCCATTGCAGGCTCTTTATTAGGTATTGTAACCCTTATATCAAACGTGGTAACATCACAGCCGTTTTTGGCATCGCGCCTTGATACATAAATGCCCGGCAATAACTTTGTATGGTCAACTTGAAAGCTCTCTATTCTTTTCATTTATACCCCTCTTTTATAAATTAAAATGCAATTCTCTTCCTGTTTTTTTGTATTCAACAAATTGAATTCCCACCATATTAAACATTTTCTTACTGGCTATAACCGAAGAAGTATTGTCATATTTATTCTCGTAGTATATAACTTTGGTTATACCGCTTTGGATAATAGCTTTTGCACACTCATTGCAAGGGAAAAGGGTTGTGTAAAGCCTCGCTCCCGTCAAGGAAGCTGCCGCATTGTTTAAAATTGCATTCAATTCAGCATGGCAAACATATAAGTATTTTGTTTGTAAATCGCTCTCTGCTTCACGCTCCCAAGGCATTTCATCGTCAAAACAACCTGTTGGCATACCGTTATATCCCATTGATAAAATTTTGTTTTCACGGCTCACTATACAAGCACCCACTTGCGAGTTATTATCTTTGCTGCGCTGTGCACTAAGCAGTGCCACACCCATAAAGTATTCGTCCCAAGAAATATAATCGTTCCTTTTCATAATTCCTCCAGCTTTTATGTGTTTTTGTTTTCATCTATATAAGCTGCGGCCGCTTGCCCTGCAACAAGCCCTTCGCCCACAGCATTAGATACTTGATAAGGTTTGCCTATTATATCGCCCGCAGCATAAACGCCTTTTATATTTGTTTCACATGCACTATTCACAATTATGCTGCTGTCTTGTATCAAAAGGCCCTGCAATAAAGAATTGGGGGGCGCAGAATTTCTTAGCAAAAAAGCGGCATCGCATAAAATTTCATCATCATTTACTGTAACGCTTTTTACATTACCGTTCTCCTTAGCGTTTATGCTTTTTACTGTACCTTGAATGAATATTATATTTTCTTTTAGCTCACTTGGTTTTTTCGCCGCAATATATGTTACATTACAGCCTATTTCACAAAGATAATTTGCCTCGCTCGCTGCATCTTGTGCAATGCCCCAAACTACAACGTCACGGTTGCGGTAAAGCATACCGTCACATGTGGCGCAATATGAAACGCCCTTACCCAAAAGCTCGCTTTCGCCCTCAACAGGCTTGGATTTACTAACGCCCATTGCCAATATAATTGTTTTAGCCTCTAAAAAATCGCCGGCGGCATTAACCATAAAATTGCCCTCAAACGGCAATACATTACCTACTTTAACTTGTTTAATTTCTGCACCTGCTTTTAAAGCGTGGCCTGTAAATGCGCTCATCATCTGTTTGCCGGTAAGCGCAGGCATACCTATATGGTTATCAACAAGCTCTGCCTTTGCAAGCAGGCTTTCACCGCTACTGCAAATTAGAACCCTTTTACCACGTTGGATTAAATTTATTGCAGCGCTCAGCCCCGCAGGGCCGCCGCCTATAATAATACAGTCGTACATTATTTCCCTCAAACATTAATATTCAATAATAAAAAAGCCTTGCGGCATTTTCGCAAAGCTTGCCTATTAATAGTATACCTCAACTGCTTTAAAAAAAACAGTATTTTTTAATATAATTACAAAAAAATTGTTGTAAAACATCAAATTTCATAAATTAATTTATGAAGCAACTACATTTTTTGTTTTTTACGGTTGTTGCGATTGAATTTTACTCCAGCGCATTTTCGTTGCTTTTCCACCGCGCAAATGTCGTTCTTCTTTGTTAATTTTTAAAATTTTTTCAACTTCTATGTAAAGCGATTTATTAATTTTAGGCAGGCGCTTCGTTATATCTTTATGCACCGTACTTTTGCTAATGCCGAATTGCTTTGCGGCACTTCGCACTGTTGCACCTGTATTAACTATATATATGCCTAAATCTACGCTTCTGCTTTCAGGGTTACCTTTCATAGCCGCACCTCTTTTCCATATAAGATTATGTTTTCACATGGAAAAATATGTCACAGCAAATATATTTTGTTTACACCTTTAATTTTCCCACTAAATGTGTTAATATAATATAACTGTATTAAATTTACTTTTTAAGGAGCATTAATGAAACTAATTATACTATGGGCCCTTACTATTATTCTTAGTATTGACAGCGTTTTGCGTTTCATGCGAAGCAGTATGAATTTAGGCGTTGTACTTATGTATGTAATAACAATTTGCCTTTGGATATACACATTATTTCACCGCAAAATTGACGAATTTACATCTCATGGTATAGGTTTTGTATTAAAACTTATATTTTTTGCGGGAGTTTTGTTCATGTTATGCATGATGCTGTTTTTGTTTGTTAGTGCAAACGCAAGCAAAGCGAGCGGCGATGAAAAAGCTGTTATTGTTTTGGGCGCAGGTTTAAACGGTGAAAATGTTAGCGGCGTGCTTGCAAGAAGGCTTGATGAGGCCATTGAGTTTTATAACAGCAATAGCGATGTTTATATAGTTGTAACAGGCGGGCAAGGCCCGAATGAAATTATACCCGAAGCACACGCGATGAAAAATTACCTCTTAAAAAACAATGTGAAAGAGGAAAATATAATAGTTGAAGATAAAAGCACCTCCACAGAAGAGAACTTTTTATTCTCCAAAGAGCTTTTAAAAGAAAAAGGCATTGGCAGCGATGAAGAAATTGCTTTTTCAACAAATACATTTCATTGCTACAGAAGTGCACTTTACGCTAAGGCCTTGGGTTATAGCAATATTTCAAGCTTACCGTCTAATACCGGTTTCGGTGTGATTTTACCATCTTATATGCGAGAGGTTTTTGCGGTTTTGCACTATTGGGTGTTTAAAAGCGGCTAAAACCCACAAGTAAATATAAGCAAGCAAAAAAGAGCGAAGCCACATGGCTTCGCTCTTTTTCACTGCACTTTTAATGCAATTAATTTCTGTTTATATTATTTAACCAATGTTATTTTGTACCGGTTTTACTTCCTATTCAGTAGGTTTCGCAGCACCGCAAAGTAGTGTACAAAAGTCATTACCCTCTTTAAACACATGCGCTTCTGGGTCTATAGGTATTTCTACAGTGTCTACGGTATTATCTGAATAGGTTATTGTTCTTATACCCACTTCGGCGCAAGTAGCGGGTGTGGTAATTATATCGCTAATTACTGATTTTACCGGTGTCTCTTCGCTTGATGCAGGCGGCTCTTCACTTGAGATTGGCGGCGCCTCACTTGAGCTGGACGACGGTGCAGGCGCACTTGAACTGGACGAACTGGACGAGCTTGAGCTTGACGAGCTTGAGCTTGACGAGCTTGAGCTTGAACTCACAACGGAAGATGACGGGGCTACATAGTCCGGGTCTTTAATTCCGCACCTTATACAAACACCGTCTTCAAATTCGTGCCCTAAAGCCGGAACTATATCGCGGTTTACAACGCTTCCATCCCACAGGGTATATGGTGTGTAACCGTTTTCTGTGCAAGTTGGAGGCACAGGTGTTCCCGGTTTTGGTGCAGGTGGGTCTTCCCTCTCGGGCACATCTGTTACCGCCGGGCGCTCATCTTCAGTTATGAGCGCATGTGTTCTTACATATTCAAGCCACGCCTCGCCACCTGCTTTGTTTAAATGCAAGCCGTCGGCAGAAATATATTCATCATTTATATATCCCGTGCTCGGGTCTTTAAGGCCTTCGGATATATTTAAGAAAGGTAAACCCATATCTTCTGCCAAATCCACCAACGCCTTATTAAAAGCATCTATTGTTTCTTGGCTTATGCTTGGGTAATCACTTGTTTGGCCTTTTGGCGGAACTGCGCTTATTATTATATCTGCATATTCATATTCACTTTGAATTAGCTTAATAATATTCTCATAGCTGTTTGCAAATTCACTTGCGCTTGTGCCGCTAAACGCATTATTTGTGCCCATGGTAATAATAATTCGCCTTGGCTGAACCTTTGAAATAGCGTCCGGTATAGTGTAAACCACCATGTCATTTTGGAAAAACACACAGCGCACAGAACTTACGCCATTAATATCAAGGCCTACCATACCCATATAATTTTCAAGTGGTATTAAATTATATAGTTCATACAAACCAACTGTGTTAGAATCGCCCACAAAAAGTGTTTCGTCTAAATAGCTTTGTCCTGCGTCTGATGTTTGTGGCAAAATTACCCCATCAAACTCATCCGTGTTTATTTCATTAGCGCTTTGGTTATAATCCTCTGTTTGTGAGGTATCACCCGATTGCGGCGTTACTTCCTCAAGCGGCAATTTATCTACTGTTGTTGCAAGAACAACTGTTCCTACCACTACCGCTGAAATGAACACCAAAGAGCACACCACTATCATGTAAAACGCTCTTTTTTGTACGCTTGGTAAGCTCGCAAACATCTCGGGCCATTTCGAAATATTTTTAAATGTAAATTTCTGTTTGTGTTTCAATAGTTTTCAGCCTTTCATTAGAGAGCAATATTTACTTATAAACAGCAGCTTACAAGTAAATATTGGCGTTTTCCATTTTTTGCTTAACATTTATTATACACTATTTTCAATAAATATCAACTCAAACTGAACTTATGCTAAAAGCATACGGTCATTCGCAAAATCATCTTTGCTACTTTCTTCAAACTTCGCAAGCAGATCTTGAACTTTCAAATTGCGTTTTTCTTCATCGCAAACATCGTATATAATTTGCCCCGAATTCATCATAATTAAACGGTTGCCATAACGGATAGCATCTTTCATATTATGTGTAATCATAATTGTTGAAAGATTTTGCTCACTTACAATTTTTTCAGTTAGCGAGAGCACTTTAGCACCTGTTTTAGGGTCTAATGCTGCGGTGTGCTCGTCTAAAAGCAAAAGCCTTGGCTTTTGAAGCGTTGCCATTAGCAAAGTTAGCGCTTGCCTTTGTCCGCCCGATAAAAGGCGAACTTTTGTGCTTGGCCTGTTTTCAAGCCCTAAATCAAGCATTGCAAGCTTTTCTTTGAACAGCTCTCTTTCCTCTTGAGTTATTCCCCAAGCTAATGTGCGCTTTTTGCCGCGCCTGTAAGCCATGGCAAGGTTCTCTTCTATACCCATATTCCCTGCTGTGCCAAGCATTGGGTCTTGAAAAACCCTGCCTAAATATGAAGCGCGCTTATATTCCGCCATTCTGGTAATATCTTTATCGTCTAAAACAATACTACCTGCGTCTATTGAATAAACGCCGGACAGCAAATTTAACACAGTAGATTTACCTGCCCCGTTGCCGCCTATAATTGTAACAAAATCGCCGTCTTTCATTTCAAATGAAAAATTGTTAAACACACGCTTCTCGTTTATTGTGCCGGGGTTAAATGTTTTGCTTATGTTTTTTATATGAAGCATATTAACCCTCCTCTGCAGCTTGCGGCTTATCACTTTGAATATTAACTTTGCCATATTTATTTTTCAAATACGGAACGCCCAAAGCCAGTGCAACAACAAATGCGCTAAACATTTTTAAATCGTTTGTGCGAAGGCCTAATTGCAAAACTATAGCTATTACGGCAAAATAAATTATAGAGCCGCAAACAATGCTAAAAAGCTTAAATGCAAAATTAAAGCGTGTGCCGAAAATAACCTCGCCTATAATAACACTTGCAAGGCCAATAACTATTGCGCCGCGCCCCATGTTAATATCTGCATTGCCCTGGTACTGCGCAAGCAGTGCACCTGCAAGACCTACAAGGCCGTTAGATAGTATCAGCCCTATCATTTTAGTTGAATTTGTATTAACGCCTTGTGCTCGCACCATTTTACGGTTATTACCCGTTGCCCGCACAGCACAACCAATTTCAGTTCCGAAAAACCAATAAAGCGCCGCAATTACAACACTAACTACAATAGCGCCTGTAATAATGGCCATAGTAACCTCGCCCAAGGATATCATGGTGGGTAAATTGTTAAGGCCTCTATTGGCCCTATCTTGCATTATGCGCAAATTTATTGAGTAAAATGCAAGCTGTGTTAATATGCCCGATAAAATTGGCGGTATACCAAGCTTTGTATTAATAAGCCCGGTTAGCGCCCCTGCGCACATGCCGGCAACAATTGCAAAAGGCAATGTTAAAACAGGGTGCACACCGCTAATAATAAGCATTGCACTAACAGCGCCACCTGTGCAAAGGCTTGAATCCACCGTTAAATCTGCAAAATCTAATACTTTATATGTTATATAAACGCCAAGCGCCAGTATGCCCCAAATTAAACCTTGTGATACCGCGCCGGGTAATGCCCTGAGCAAAGCCATAATCAAACCTCTTCTTAAACAGCATATTTCTCACACAGCAAAGCTGTGCAAGAAATATGCATATAATATAATTCTAAATTAGTCTTGCAATAAATCTTCAGGTATTTCAAGCTCGATTGCCGCTGCATACTCTTCGTTTATAACAAGCTTTAATTCCTCTTGTGAGCTGTAGCCTATTGGCATTGTGCTAATGTCTGCGCCGTTAACAAGCACGTCAAACGCTTGCGCACCTGTCATTTGGCCCAATGTGTAATAATCAAGGCTGTATGTTGCAAGGCCGCCCTCCATAACCATGCTTTCTTCGCCGCAAATAACAGGAATTTTAGCAGGCTCGGTTATCATAGCAACTGTAGACATTGATGATGCAAGGGTGTTATCTGTTGGCAAATATAAAGCGTCTACTTTAGAAATTAAGTTTGTTGTAACACTTTGAATATCGTTTGAATCTGTAAAAGTTGCAATTTCAACAGTTAAGCCTAAAGCCTCAAATGCTTCTTTAGCAATCTCTGCTTGTGTTATTGAGTTGTCTTCGCTGCTTGTATACATAATGCCAACTGTTTGTGCATCGGGCACTAATTGTACTAATAAATCAGCTTGCAAATCAATTGGGTTTAAATCTGATGTGCCCGAAACATTGCCGCCCGGCGCTTCATCAGATGCTACTAAATTTGCGCCTACAGGGTCTGTAACAGCTGTAACCAAAATGGGTATTTCACTTGTTGCTTGCGCCGCACCTTGTGCAGAAGGTGTTGCAATTGCCAAAATTAAATCAACACTGTCGTTCACAAATTTTTGTGCAATTAAGTTGCCGTTTGCAGCATCGTTCGATGCATTTTGCAAATCGTAAGTAATAGTTACACCAGCTTCATTTGCAAGGCGAGTTAGCTCGTCTTGGAAACCTTGTGCTGCTTGGTCGAGCGCATTGTGCTGAACATGTTGCAGTATACCAACACTATATGTTGCGCCCTCTTGTGTTTCGGCAGGTGCTTCGCTTTGTGCCGGCTCTTGTGCTGTGCTTTGTGCCGGTTCTTGTGCGCATGATGCAAATGCTAATACCATGCATAATACTAATGCTAAAGATAATAGTTTTTTCATAATTTTCTCCTCAATATTGTTTTATACTTTAATTAATTAATAATTTTTAATTAATTAAAGTAAAGTATACCATACATCTTGCCAAAATATCAAGGCAAATTTCTTACAAATTTATTGCAAAATAATCAATAATTTACGCATATTTATACAAAAAGCATATTTCGCTTACAAAATAATACTATTTCCCGAAAACAGATTGTGTAATTCATTAAACCATGTTATACTATAATGTAATGTAAGAGCGTGATTAATAAAAAGAAATAAGCCAATAATTCACATATTAAACAGGAGATAAACCTTGAATAATTTAAGCGAATGGGCTAAAAAAGCCGATAATTTCAAACTTCCGCTTTGGAGCGATTTACCCGATATAGAATTGTATATGGACCAAGTTACAAGCCAGCTATGTAAATATTTTGCGCCGCTGCAAATAAATAAAGATGAGCTAAGCGTTACAGCGAGCATGGTAAACAATTATGTGAAACAAGGCCTGTTACCTGCGCCTGTTAAAAAGAAATACAGCCGCATTCACCTTGCGCATTTAGTTGTAATTTGCTTATTAAAGCAAGTTTTCAGCATACCCGATGTTAAAAATTTAATAGGCGAAATGTTCAATGGCTTGCAAGAAGAACAAATGCAAAAAGTTTATGATGAGTTTTGCAGTGCACAAAAAACAGCGTATAAAAACACAGCCCAAGCGGCAATAGCAAACAAGCCGGAAAAGACCGGCGAGTGCTCTGTGGCTATGCAAGCTGCAATAAATGCATGTGCAAGTAAAAGCATGGCGCAAACTCTTTTAGTTAAATATGATGAAAAGGTCAACACAAAACATACGAGGAATAATTGATGAATGTTGAGAAAATGCGCGAATTTATAATCAAATTTTTGTTTTACTCTATTTTAATTTTAATAGGCTATTTAATAATTGAATATGCATTTCCTATCCTAACGCCCTTTATTATAGCATTTACAATTGCATTTTCCATGCAGCCTGCTGTTAGGTTTTTAAAAAAGAAAACTAAACTGAACAAAACATTTTTATCAATATTACTGTTGCTTTTGTTTTTTGTTGTGTTTTTAGGGTTAATAGTTTTAATAATATACCAGTTATACAGTGGCGCAAGAGATTACATTGTACAATTGCCCGAGCTATACACCGAAACAATAGCGCCTGTATTCGCGTCTTTCAGCAATGAAATAGAGAATTTTTTTAAAGCCATAAACCCTGAGGCTTCTCAAATTATAGATAGCATAACAACTGCACTTACAGGCTCAATTCAAACTTTACTATCACAACTTTCGGGCACGGCGTTTGGGTTTGCAACTTCTGCCGCTACAAGTGTTCCCATGTTTATTGTACAGTTTATTATAACCATTATTGCAACATTCTTTTGCATAGGCGATTATGATAAAATAACAGCTTTTATATTTAGCAAAATGCCCTTGCAAAAAAGGCAAACTGTTACAAAAATAAAAAATAGGAGCCTGCAGGTTTTAGGTGAATATGCAAGAGCATACGCCATACTTCTTTCCATTACATGTGTAGAGCTTTTTATAGGTTTCTTACTGCTTGGAATACCGGACGCTTTACCGCTTGCAGCCCTTATATCCCTTGTTGATATTTTACCTATTTTAGGCGTTGGAACTGTTCTTATTCCTTGGGGCATAATAATGCTTTTAACCGGAAATTATGCTTTTGGCATTGCAGTTTTAATTATGTATGCAATTATAACAATTGTTAGGCAATCTTTAGAACCGAGAGTAGTTGGCAAAAGAATAGGCCTGCACCCTTTTGTTACACTTTTATGTATATTTTTAGGCGGCAATTTATTTGGTATTTTAGGTATTTTCGGCTTGCCTATAGCTGTTACTGTTTTATTCCAGTTAAACCGTTCGGGTGATATTAATCTGTTTTAAAGCGAGGTATTAATTTGTTTACTGTATATGTTATTGACGATGAAGTGCTAATTTTAAACGAAATAGTTAACAATATCAGGTGGCTTGATAACGGTTTTGAAGTTATTGGTAGCAGCCTTTTACCTGAAATAGCGCTTAAAGAAATAGCAGAGCTAAAACCCGACGTTGTTTTCTCTGATTTAAAAATGCCCACCATGAGCGGCATTGAAATGATAAAGGCTTTAATAGACGACGGCTGTGTTTTCGAAAGTGTTATTTTAAGCGCTTTTGCCAGTTTTGAAGATTCGCGCGAGTTTTTCAGAATGAGCGGCTTTGATTATTTGCTAAAACCTATGCAGGAACCGGAAGTTCAAATTGTGCTTGAGCGGCTAAGCAAAAAATTATCGCAAAAAGAGCGAAACATAGTAAGAGATGCCGATAATATAAACCCGTCTTTTTCAAGCCTTATTGAATATGTGGAGAACAATTTTGAAAAAAAACACACTTTAGAATCTTTATCTAAAAAATTCGGCTTAAATGCAAACTATATTTGCAATTTATTTTCTAAGCATTACTTAATTACATTAACAAGGTTTATAACACGCCTTAGAATGAAGCACGCCATTGGCTTAATGTTGCAATCGGATAAATCTTATAAAGAAATAGCTTTATCGTGCGGTTATACCGATTATTACTACTTTTGCAAAGTGTTTAAAGATTATTATGGAGATTCCCCTTCCGCTTACTTAAAACAAATTACTTCATAATTATTTTAGCTTTTTTGTCCGTTATAATACTAACATGTCTTTGTGGTGGAAAAATGAAGAAAACTTTTAAAATTATTATAGCTTTATGCTTTATCAGCGCTTTGCTTTTTTTAAGCTCTTGTAATTCTGCGCAAAACGATTATGTGCAAGAACTTAATTTTGCCATACCGTATGAAGAAGGCATAAAGCATTTGCAAGATAGCTACTACATTAAGTGGCTTGAGGCACAATGTGATGTAAAAATTAACTTAAGCTTTATATCGCAAGACCATACCTCACAATATTTAAATTCCATGCTTACTTATGCCCAAAGCGATATTGACGGTATTCTTTTTTCCAAAAACAGTGCGCTTGATTCCGCAGATATACAGCAATATACACATAACGGCAATGTTTTGCCGCTGAACGACTTAATTGAAGAAAACAGCGTTTATTTAAAACAAGCACTCGCAAATTATTTGCCTTACAACCTTGAAAACGCCCTAAAACATGATGGTGAAAACATTTATTACATGCCTGCTTTAAGCGGCAGCTTGCCAAAGCAATACACGCAAACTATGTGGATAAATATTAAGTGGCTTGAAGAGAGCGGGCTTGCCCTACCCTCTACCACTGAAGAATTCGAGCAAGTTTTATCTGTTTTTCGCCGAAATTATATGTATGCCTTGCCCATTATGGGCACTGCACAAAATGATGCGCTGTTCCCCATTAATTTTATAATGAACTCTTTTGAAATATGCGATGCGCAAAGTTCATATTTTGCAATAGAAAACGATGACGTTTATTTTGCGCCGCATACAGAGGATTTTCGGCAAGGGCTTATTTATTGCGCTAATTTATACAGCGAGAATTTATTGTCGCAAGATATGTTCAATTTCAATGCGCAACAATTAATTAGCCTTGTGAATGACCCTCGCCTACTTGTGGGCATGTTTTCATCTTTTAATATCTCCGATGTTTTATCTGAGAATTCTTCTGAATTATATAGCTACTATTTACCGCTTGCCCCATTAAAACATGAAGATAATAATGCTAATTCTATTTTATATATGGATTATCCAAGCCCCGGCGGCATTATTTTAGCTTCATCTGATAATGCACAAAAGGCATTTGAGGTTTTAGATTTAATGTGCAGCGAACAAGCATATTTAATTGGGCACTTCGGCGAGCCGGGCGTGGATTGGGCCGAAGCTGAAGTTGGCGAAATAAGCGCAAGCGGTTTGCCTGCGCTTATCTCTGTTTCTAACACGCAAACCTTACAAAGAGATATTAGTTTTTCAAATGTTATTGGCCCATACATAACCATTGATAAATTTGCACAGGCTGTTGCATGGAAAGGTTACCAAGTTAACCAAAACGAGTATATGCAAGCAAGAGCTTTTAGAACATACGAAGATTATGAAGTAGCGCAATCTCTTTCACCTTTGCTCTTCGAAAGAAATAAAGATAATTATGCAAATACAATGCTTTTAATAAAAGAGCACACTATAAATCAAATGATAGCTTTTATTACAGGCACAAAGGATATTACAAACGATGAGCACTGGCAAGAATATATAGATAGCTTTGAGCATATTGATCAAATGGAATTTGTAATTCAACAGCTTTATGATAAGGCAAATAATAATTAAGGGGGGTTTAAATAAAGCGTATGAGGGTAATAAAAACATTTGTGATTTTTTTATTGGTTTTAAGCTTATTTGCGTGTTCAGGGCAACAACAAAACAAGCTTAGCGCTTGGCTTGCACAAGCAAATTTGAGCGCACAAGAAGATGCAAAAACGCTTTATGATGCCGCTTTACAAGAAGACACATTAGTTGTATACAGTACAACTACACGCATTTACGATGTTAAAGAGAGCTTTGAAGAAGAGTACCCCGGTTTAACGGTTGAAGTTTACGATACAAGAGCTTATGATTTAGCAGACATTTTAAAAAGCAATTATGAACAAGAAAATTGCGATATAGATATTGTTATTTGCTCAGACGACACCGGGATTTTAAGCACTGAATTATTAGAAAAAAATATTGTTAATAAATATGTGCCCTATGATATAGAACCATTTTTATACGACTATGCAAATACAGAGCTTTTAAGCTTTGTAGGCGAAACCGAACAACTTTTTTATAACCCCAATATTTATGACGAAAACCCCATAACAAATTTTTGGCAGTTAACCGAAAGCGAGTGGTATGGCAAAGTTTATATGAACAGCCCTCTGCGCTCTCACCCTGCTTATGCTTTAATGCACGCTGTTATTGAAAAGAGCGATTTAATGGCAGAGGCTTATTTTGATTTATACGGCGAAGAATTACATATTCCTGAAAACAGCAGCGCAGGTGAAATTTTTTGGCAGATGATGGTTGAAAACGGCCTTAATTTTTCAACAAGTTCTAACGAGCTCGTAGAGATAGTTGGCAACGATAATAACACAGACGGGCCTGTAGCGTTTATGATTTCAAGCAAAGTGCGCAGAAGCGATATAGGCTTAAATGTTGCCGCCGCTTACGGCACAGCACCCACAGACGGCGTTTTCACTTCAAACACCGTTTCTATAGCGGGCGGCGCAAAAAATATTAACACTGCTAAATTATTTATTCGCTGGCTTTTAGGGGAAGCAGACGGCACAGGCGAAGGCTTAACACCTTATATAAAAGAGGGCACCTGGCCGGCTCGAACAGATACTGTGCCTTATTCAAGCGTGCCGCTTGAAAAGGGTAATTACTGGTACAACGATAAAATTACGGTGAGCCAAATGGAGGATGAAATAGTTGAATTTTGGACAGAGCTTCAAGCGGACGCAAACTGAAAAAACCAAATTTAGCACTGATGACATCAAACTTACCAAAAGCCTAAGAAAGAAAATTAATTTTGCCATACCGCTGTTTTTTATTGTAATGATAATTTGTTGGGGGTTATTTTACAATTACTCTTCCAATACCATGCAAAAAAACAGCGCGCGCTTAACCGAGCAGGTTCTAAACAGCGTTATTCAAACGCTTGAGAGTATTTTTTTAAATTTAGAGCATACAGCTATGTCTCTTTCGCAAGTTAGTGCTGTTAAAGACATGTTAACTGAACCAAACCCTATTAAGTTCCACAACAAAAGCAGTAGGGTTGTGCGAGAGCTAAATTCTATTTACCAGCCTGACGGTTTAGTGGACGATGTTTTAATTTTTGACAGCGATTATAACTTTGCAAGGCTAAGAGGTGATATTGGAAACACTATTGCAGCACGTGTTGCGTTTTTAACACAGGAAAATTCAACCGACAGGCATATTTCTTTCAGCGCAGAGGGAGATACCTATATTGCATACATAACGCCCGTTACTCAAAATAGCAAAAAAATAGGTTCTATTGTTTTTTTACTGCAGTCTACCCAATTAGTAAACCTATTCGAGCAATATGATATCGACAACAGCTTAATTATATGTTTACTCGCTTCACAAAATGTTTTCACCTCTAACAGACAAGAACTTGTTAACTTAAGCATTGATGATATCGCTTTAAATTCAAATAGCTTCACTAAAAGAAATATAGGCCTAACGCCTTTTTCCATCTTTGTTGCAGACGACGGCACAAATTTACAAAACACCGTGCAGTATTTTGCAGTAGCTACAATTGTTACATTCATCGTAATGATACTTATGCAATTGGTATTGTATCGTTTTCTTTCCAAAAATTTATTTACGCCTATGTTTTCAATTATGAACAGCGCCAATAATGTTGAAAAAAGTAGCGAGCTTTTAAGTTTAACAGGCAATAAAGATTTCGATATTCTTGTTGAGCGCATAAATTTAATGATAAAGCGCCTTGAAGAAAATACAAACGATTTACACAAAATGCAATATAAAATTAAAGATAGCGAAATTGAAAAGCAAAACGCTTTGATTTTATCGCTAAAAAAACAGATAAACGCGCATTTTATGGTAAATACAATAAACAATGTTAAACGCCTAAATGAGCTTGGCAAAATTGAACAGGCAGGCGAAATATGTGATGGACTTTCTGATTTATTGCGGTATGCACACAACGCAGATGAGTATATCTCAGGCTTTGAAGAAATGCATATTATGCGAAAATATGTTAGCATTATGCAAATTCGGTACCCCGGCAGTTTTACCGTGCAATATGATATCGATGATGTATTAGATGAGTACTACTTGCCGAGAATGTTAATTCAGCCCATATTAGAAAACGCTATAACACATGGCATTCAAGGCGTGGAAAACGGGCATGTGAAATTAAGCGCAAAAATTTCAAAAGACAAATTAATTGTTAAAGTAATAGATAACGGCAAAGGCATTAGCCAAAAAGCATCGCAAGAATTAAACGAAAAGCTAAATAATATTGAAGAGCACCAAATTACAGAAGGTTTAAGCGGCGTTGCTCTTTTAAACATACAAAAACGCATTAGGCTCGCATTCGGTAAGGAGCATGGTATTAAAATAGCAAGTTTTGGCAATAAAGGCACGCAAGTTTTTATTTTATTGCCTATAATTACTATTGATGACTTTTAAATGTTTATCTAACACTTAAAAAACGAGCTTGCCAATATGCAATCTGTTTATATTATAATGAAAAAGGACGACTATTATATGAAAAAACTGTTTTTACTTTCAATTTGTTTATTATTTACTCTTAGCGCTTGTGGCGGTGATACAAACGAGGGCCTGGGAAACGCACTTGGAGAATTAGCTACCCAAAACGTGGCGAGCCAAAGCACTGTGCAATCTGAACCGCAAAGCACACAGACACAAAACAGCGAGCCACTTCAGCCTGCACAAGAGCAGCCTGCGTTTGAAAACCCAAACAATATTGATTACGGCCCCTATAATTCACTTGTTTATGCATACAGACGGTCTCTTACTTATAATTACGGCGAGTTGACATCAGAATATGCCGGTCATTTTTATGCTAACCTCGTAGACTTCAATGCAGATGGCATTTACGAGCTTGTTATATCGCGCGTTTATGACGACCACTTGAATATAGACGCACAATATGATATAAGCAGCGAGCAATTTATAGGTAACCCCAAATACCCTGCCGTACATGTGTATTATTTAAAAGAGGACGGCTCCATAGGTTATGCCCATGAGGCAAGTTTTGTTAGTTATTTAGATGAGGGCATGCGCTTTAATATTGAATATTCAACGGTAAACGGTGAAACCAATTTGGCATTCGGCGGTGATATGATAGATTTTGGCATTACATCATCAGAGTATGTTTACTCAATAGGCTATGCAAACTTTAACGGCGAGGTTTTTAACCAAAATGTAATTTTCGCCATAGGCCACGATTATGTTAATGCGGGCTATGAGCCAACAGTTTATTATATAAATATGAGCGAAGTTTCAAAAGACGAATTTTATGCGGAATATGACAAGTACACTGAAAACAATGTAGTTCACACTGTTGTGGGACTTGGCTATGCAGCAAATCACGAGCCTGTAACGCAAAACACCATAGATTTTTTAAGCACATTTGAAAGAGCAAATACGGTAAGCGATGTTTTCATTTACAATAATGGCAACTTTTTATTATACGAGCAAGAGTATTTTACAAATAGTTATTATATTTTAAAGCATTATTTAGATAATGTAGTTTTAGAAAATTACGACGCTTTAACGCAAATTACAGACAATATGAATATAATTGAAACTGTAAAAAGCGAAAGAGAAAACGGCATGTACTACCCCGGTTTGATAATTGATGAAATGTATTATATTGAACCTGAAAACTATAATGAAGAAGTTCCTTTTTTAATGGAAGACATTTATGCAAACACACAATACCAAATACTTAATACATTTGTGTTAGAAGTTCCCTCGAAAGAAGTAATAGATATGCAAACAGTAGAATATGCGGGCCAATTTGGCGGCGACGTTACTTATTACTATATGTTCGAAACAGATGATAACGGTGAAAACGCTAAGCTAACCGCCATATTTAACTCTCATTATTACTAAAATAATTAAAGCACTTTTAAAATACACACTATACTTTAAACACCGCTTTTAAAGAATATTTGCGCCTTTTTAAAACATAACTTAAAGCGCCTGCCCAAAATTGGGCAGGCGCTTTATTTGCTTAATATGCTATTTCTTACCTTGACACCGCGACACCGCTTGTTTAACACATCAGTATTATACAAACAGTATATTTTGCAACAGCAAACAGAAGGTGCTTTTTAAAGAACCCTCTGTTTACAAATGTTTTCACTGCTAAACTACTTTATGCTTTTGATGTTGGTAGAATATCTTCAACTTCTGCGTGTGGGCGAGGAATAACGTGAACTGAAACAAGCTCGCCAACGCGCTGTGCTGCTGCTGCGCCTGCATCTGTTGCCGCTTTAACTGCGCCAAC
>CAYJPD010000011.1:0-32034 GCA_964371975.1 uncultured Bacteroides sp. | reverse complement strand
TTTGCATTTACATAGGCTTATTTTCATATTGGATGCTAAGCATTTATAAGCGAATCATGCAAAGCCATGTGCGCACATACCTTATGATGATAGGCGCTATGATAATTTTTTGGGTTACTATTCGTACTGTTAAATGGACGGCTTTCATTTTTGTTACTTTTGAAGACAGAATACTGTGGTATATGTATTACATACCCATGATTATGCTCGCTGTATTCTTCTTTTTTACAGCGCTTTGTGTTGGAGAAAATGAAGATTACCGCTTAAATAAGAAATGGTATTTGCTTTTTATACCGGCGGTTTTGCTTATTGTGGCAGTTCTTACAAACGACATACACGGCATGGCCTTTACAATTGATATTTCTACTCACGCATATGCTCAAAATTACAGCCATGGCATTGTTTATTATTTTGTGCTTGTATTTATACTTTCGTTAGTACTTATGTCTTCAATAATAATTATTAACAAATTCAGTTCAATAAAAAACGCAAGAAAAGCAGCCATGTGGCCGGCACTTATAATTGTAACTTGCCTTGCTTATGCCATTGCTTATATTATAAAACCGCTCTATGGTATTGGTTATTATTTTGATTTAACTATTTTCGGTTGCACAATGGCAATAGCTTTGCTTGAATCGTTTATTAAAACAGGGCTTATTCATTCAAATATTAAGCATAGTGAATGCTTTGCTATGTCTGATATAAAAGCGCAAGTTTTAAATAATAACGGCGATGTAATTTATAAATCTAAAAACGCGCTTCCCCTTAAAACAGCCGATTTCAACACCCTGAAAACCGAAAATACAATTGCCGTTGGCGAGGGTATTTTGTGCCATTTATCGCCAATTAAAGGCGGGTATGTCTCGTGGTACAGCGATATATCCCACATTAATAATATGATAAATGATTTGAAATTGCTAAACGCTAAGCTCAATAAGGAAGTAGATATTCTCGCGCTTGAAAACGAGCAAAAAAGTGAAAGTGCGCGCCTGAAAAAATTAATAAATTTGCACAATATAATGCTAAAAGAAATTTTGCCTTTCAGTGAGAAAATCCAATCTGAAATATTGGAAAAATCTAAAAAGCAAGCAGAAGAGCTAAAGAGCTTGCTTTTTGAGACAAGCATGTCCTCAACATATATAAAAAGAAAAGTAAATTTAATTTTAACCCACCAAACTGAAAAAATTATTTCTACACAAGAGCTGAAACACTGCTTTTTAGAGTCATTTCAATTGCTTATGCTTTACGAGAAAACCTGTGTTGTTAACATAATAAACGAATATAATATGAGCCTTGAAACTGCGATGCTGTGCTTAGATTTGTACCAAAATATTATTGAAAAAACTTGCTATAACTTTGATGCAATTTATATTACATATGCACTGAATAACCAAAGCATAGTTTTTACTGTGCAAGTTTCAGGGAATATTTCATTAAATTACAATGATTTAAAATTAGAGAAATTCAACTCGCAAATATGCAATATTCAAACTTCAGATGAGGGCGAGAGTTATTTTATATCCCTTACAATGCAAAAAAACAAGTAAATAGCGTTAACAAAAAAAGAAAGGAGCAATAAGCATGGAAGTTTTTTCAGCTTTAAATGATACTGCTAAAGGGTATATAATGGCATTATGCATTTTTGATATGATTATTTTACTTATTGCTCTAATTTTTTACATGTCTGAAAAAAACCATAAATTCAGCGCACCTGCATTTTTGCTTTTAATATTAAATATAATAAATATATCTGCACTTATGACTCTTAACCAACACCAAAAACCACCTGATAATATACCGCTGCACCCTATTTGTATGTTTGCAGATAAAGTGCCTTATATTTTGCATATAATGCTCGGCGTAGGTACAATTATGTTTGCCGTTTATTCCATATATGCCCTACATAAAAAATACCAAAGCGAAGTTGGTATTTTCTCTGTGAAAGAAGCGCTTGAAAATTTGCCCACCGGCATAGCGTTTATGAATCAAAATGTAAATTTATTGCTCTCGAACCATATTATGCATATGTTAAGCAAAGAAATAGCCGAAAAACCGCTTCAAAACGGCTTAGAGTTTTGGAAAAATTTAACACATTTGCAAAATAGCGATAAATGTGTTATAAAGGGCAAAGAGCCTGCCTTCACTTTAGAAAACGGCGATATATGGCAATTTTCTAAAACGTTATGCACTTATGGTGGCAATGAATATTACCAGCTAAAAGCCACAAATATTACCGAGCATTATAACCTTAGCCAGAGCACAAAAACAGTAAACGAAAAGCTAACACAGCAACAATTCCGGCTTAAAAAACTTACAGATATTATTGAAGCAAATGTTGAAAAGCAAGTTGCCATTAATATGAAAATTAATTTTCACGATAATTTCGGCAACCTTTTAACATTGACAAAAAAAGCATTAAGAGAAAACGAAAATATAAACGAGGCTAACGCCCTTATAGAATATTGGGGCAATTTAAGCAATATAATTACAGCATTATCAAGTGATGAAAAGCAAAATTTATCATTGAGCCAAATTTTACTTTTCGCACAAAAACTTGGCTGCAAAATAATAATAACAGGCGAGTTTCCAAAGGATGATGCTAATAATACAACTTTGCTTTTATGTATTAATGAAATGCTTAAAAACGCTTATAGGCACGCGGATGCACATATTCTCAATGTTGATATATCGCAAACACCCGGTGCTGTAAACTTCACTATTCATAATGAAACAAAAAGCAAAATAGCACAAATTACAGAGGGCGGCGGCCTTACAGGCCTTAGGCAAAGAATTGAGCAAGGCGGCGGTAAAATGGTTATAGATTGCTCTGACGGGGTTAAACTATCAGGTACACTTTTAGCCAACACGGCGAGGGAGAGTTAAATGTATAATGTAATAATTGTAGATGACCAAAGCAGTTCACAAGCACTTATGCAATATGCTATATTGCGCAGTGACGGTAAATTCAAATTAACTAAATCCTTCTTTGATGCCGACAGGGTTCTTTGCGAGTTAAAGTATGAAAAAACCGATTTAATTCTTATGGATATACATACTGCCGGAAAAGAAAACGGAATTAAAGCTGCCAAACAAATTAAAGAGCTTTACCCGAAAATAAAAATAATTATTTTAACTTTTGTTTTACAAAAAAGGCATGTAGACGAGGCTAAAAAAGCAGGTTGCGAAGGTTTTTGGTATAAAGACCATGCGGATATGGACTTGCTTTTGGTTATGGAAAGCGTAATGAACGGGCAAATTTACTACCCCGAATCTCAGCCTGTTATTGCAATAGGCACTGCAAAAATACAAGATTTCACCGCAAAGGAGCTTGAAGTTTTACAAGCTAAAGTAAACGGATACTCGAACGAGAAAGTGTGTAATTTGCTAAATATTAAGAGCAGAACTTTAGATACACATTTAAGCAATATAAAAAACAAAACCGGTTATAGTAATTTGCTTAAACTTGTAGCGGATGTTGCATCGAAAAAATTTATCATCACGGGTGAAGATTCCGATTACTAAAGCTTAACACAAAGCATTTGAAAAAAGCCTTTTTAAATTTATTCGTTTAAGAGGAATTTAAAAGGGCTTTTTATTTTCTTTACCTTAAAAGTTAACCTAAGCGAAAATACACGATATATTCCTAATATTATTATGGTAAAATATACTAAAGTGTAAGTGCAAACTGTAAAAAGGAGGAAGCGCGATGAATACCATAGCTGTTTACATCCAAAACAAATTATTATCGTCGGGCATAACTCATGCTATTGCGGCAAAAAAGCCAAACACAGCAATAGAAATAATACCTGAAATTGAAAGCTGCTTATCTGTTTGCAGAAGCAGTAATGCAGATGTATTACTTGCAGAACTGCGAGATTATTCTCCTCTATGTTTAGATAGCTGGCTAAAAAGAGTTGAAAAAATAAAAGAAGCTGTTCCTATGTGTAAAATTGTTTTGGTTGTAGATGAAGAAAGCTTCCCAAAATCGGCTTCTGTGGCAAATTCGGCTTTTAAAAACGAGGAAATAGATATGTTTTTATACAGCTCCTCAGGCCTTAATTACCTTGTGGATATAATTTCTAATTTATAGAATTACATTAATATTAATTGCGCAAAAACAATTATCAAGGAGAATAAACAATGGTTAAAACATCAATAATTATATTAGTAGCTTTAAGTTTACTGCTAAGTTCTTGCGCGCAAAGTGATAGTTCAGAACAGGGCAATTCCTCGCTCTCACAGTTTTTTAATGACTTAACAGATAATAGCGTGCAAAGCAGTTCCAATGCCCCTGAGGAAATAAATTATGAAAGTATATTGGCAAATGTTTTAGGCTCAAGCTATTTAGAAGGCAAAGCCATTATGCGAGTTGACGATGAGCAAATTTTTAACGTTAACTGCGCTGTTTTCCAGTTGGGCGTACACACCGATGAGCGCTTTATTGTAGAGGAATGGTTTGCGGTATCAGACAATTCACAGGTGTTTACATATGATGTTGCGCTTAACGAGTGGTTTGAATACACTGCGAGCACAACTAAAACCCCGGAGCAAATGCAAAACTGTCTATATGCGCTAAATGAAATTTACATCGATGAGTACAGCACAGAATATTACGACACCGATGATATGATAAAAAAAGCGGTTTACGAAAGCGAAGAGGCATTTAATAATTACGAAGCGCCCATTATGCTAATCGATTTAAACGAGCCAATTCCCGATGGCTATTTCCCCGACCTTACAGAAGTTCTTTATATGCCTGTTTATAATTTCAATAGCAAAGAACAGCTTTATGAGCATTTCAGCCTTTATTTCACACGGCAATACATGAGTGAAGTAAAAGAGCGTGTTGAACGAGCTTTCTTTGAGCTTGATGGCGCATTATACCTGATGAGAGGCGGCATGGGCTATGGCATGTTTAACTTAGATTTAGATTCTGTAGATTATACAAATATGATAGATAATATGCTTATAGTAGACATTCATTATTTTGGCGAGCCTGACGGCAATATGCTTGTTAAGTTTGAACAAGAAAGTGGCAGTTTAAAAATAGACAGCGTAAATTTCATACTTATGTACGATTTATATTATGTAGACCCTGATTGGCAATATATAAAAGTGCCAGATTTTCAAGCGTTTGTATCAGAAAACACACTTCCTACCCCTCCGGATTACTTTGCAAAAAGCAATATAGTACAGGATACCTACATAGCAACTTACATAGGAGATTACTATGATTATTTGCCGGAATATGTAAATATGCTTGAAATGCTGGGCTTTGAAGTTAAAATGGACGGACATGAGGGTTTTTACATTTTAGAAAAACCTATTGAGGGCTATTTGCTAACAGTTAATGCCTATTTCTTAAACGAGGAAGACGGCGTTACTATTGAGCTTAATAGGCAAGCGGCAATGGGCTAATATGCAAATGTAACAGCCGCAAGTAAATTTTACATGCTATGCGTTCAATTATATTTTGAAGAGCTAAAATAAGTTAATTGCATAAAAAATGAGCCAATCGTAATAAACGATTGGCTCATTTTTATTTAATTATAAGCAGCTACTCTTTTGCAATAATCTCTTCTTCTCTTATAAAGTTTGTACTATTTTCACCAACATTAATTGAATTTTGCAATGCATATATATTGGCGTTTGCTTGCCCATCTAAATAATATACTTTATCATCACCTATATCTTTTCTGCGGTAGGTTTCAGCAGCGAGCACTACAGATACCGCAAAAACTATAACAGCACTAAGTGGGCCTGTAAGTAAAGAAAGCCCTGTAACAATTGCTATTGCAAGCGCTGCTTTTACAATAAAAATAATTTTCCTTGCAATATTGCTCATGGGTAATATTCCTGCAATTTTACCTGTTTGCCCGTTAATTGTAAAGCAGTATTTTTTCTTTTTATAATGAATATTTAAAAACCACACAGGCACAAGTGCACTAATTTTCTCATAATCACCATATGCTATATTTGAACTCTTTAATTTAGTTTTAGCATAATTTTTAAGCCTGCTTTTACATGCTTCAGATATCGACTCAATTATGCGGTTTTCGGCTGTTTTAAAGCATTTATCAGCTGAAACATCACTGTAATCGGCAAAAAAGCCCATAATGTATTTGTTGTCATACGGCGCTAATTTGTCACATTCAAACGGCTCTATAGATTCAATATAGCGGCTGTTTACATAGCTACTTGCATTAACGGGAATTTTACTAAAACTACCAATGCCGTGCATAATAACATCAAAAAACCTTGCAATTCTCTTTGCGGATACCACTTTAATTTCATCTGTTGCGCACTCATATTGCAGCGTGCCATCAGCGCTTGCGCTGAAAAGCCAAGCAGGCACATATACACCCTGCATTCTGCTAACTTTACTTTCCTTAGTAATCTCTTTCGGTGTTAGCTTTTCTTTCTTGCAAAACTCGCGAAAAAGCCCCATCGCTTTTTCTTTATCAACAAGGAACGGCAATATATATTCAGGCTGAGTATACGTGTTTGTTTTATCGCTCAAAATTACGTTAGAGCCACAAAAAGCGCACTCTGTTGCAATTGTCATTTTATCCGCAACTAATTTTGCCCCACAAGAAATACAATCATAATTATTATAATTTGCATTTGAAACCTGCGTTTTTCTCTCTTGATTTAGGTTTGAATATTCAGTTGAACAATGCTCGCAAACAAGTTTTTGCGTTGTGGGATTAAACGCAACATTTCCCCCGCATGCACTGCATTTATAGTTAGCCATGCCCTCCATATATAAATCCCCTTTAAGCAAATTATTTTAGCACAATCTATAATATATTATAATATATCGTTTCTTTTTTTTGCAATGTGCCACGCAGCACATTTTTATAATATATTAACCTACTTTAGCAAATATTCGTTTGAATCTTTAGGCGCCTCTTGCCTTTCTTTATCGCTATATTCACGAATACTACTGCACACCGTAATTTTATAGCTTTCAAACAGCTTATTTTTCCCCTCAGCTTGGCTCATTCTATGCTCTAAATTATTGCGCCATTTTTCAAGCGCCTCCTCACTTTCCCACATATTCAAAGAAAGCAGTTTACCCTCATTATTTATACTTTTAAAGCGCTCGGCACTAATAAAGCCGTCTGCACTGCTGAGCATTGGCCTTAATTTGCCTGCAAGCTCTAAATACTTTTCAGCTCCCTCTTTTGTTGGCGTTACTTCAAAAAGCACAATTATTTTACTCATTTGTTATCACTCTCCATTTTAAGAAGGTATTCCTTCATTTGAATGCCGCCCGCATAGCCCACAAGCTTGCCGTTTGCGCCTATTACCCTGTGGCAAGGCACCGCTATTATTATAGGGTTTTTATTATTTGCCATGCCCACTGCCCTACTTGCTTTTTCGTTTCCAATAGCTTTCGCTATATCTTTATAAGAGCGTGTTTGCCCATATGGTATACCGCAAAGCGCGCTCCACACTTTCTTTTGAAATTCTGTTCCCTCGGCTTCATATTTAAACGTAAACTGTTTTCTTTCACCCTTTAAATATTCCAAAATTTCTTCAAAAGCTTTATCGGTAATGCTTGTTTTTTTAGCTTCGCTTTCGTTAGCCCCGTTTGCCTTTTTAATGGCAGTTATAATATCATCTTTATACTCAAAATAAAATTGCCCCAATTCTGTATCATAAATTGCGTAACCTGTCATTTTTTATGTTCCTTTCTGTAAGCGCTTGGCGTTGTGTTTGTGCTCTCTTTAAAAAACCTATAAAATGCAGATAAACTGCTAAAGCCTATGCTCATACATATATCTATTATAGCATTATCAGTGCTTACAAGCTGCCTTTTCGCCTCTTTAATGCGCATTTCATCAATATAAGCTTTCGGCGTTTTGCCATATTCGCTTTTAAAATTTTCTACAAGTTGCCTATAAGACAAACCTATTTTTGCAAGCTGTTCATTTAGCAGTGCATCTGCCATAAACATATTATCAATAAGCCCTTTAACTTTTTCAGACATCTCTTTCATCGGCTCATAATTAAGCAGCTCGCTTCTGCAACGCTTGCACGCCCTAAACCCTGCATTCATAGCTTGCTCTGCTGTTTCAAAAAACAATGTGTTTTCCTTCTTAGGCACTTTCGATTTGCACGAGGGCCTACAATATATGCCCGTTGATTTTACCGCATAATAGAAAACACCATCGAAATTCACATCGTTATTAATTACCGCTGAATATTTTTCACTTTCAGGAATGTTGCTCATTTTTTCACCTTCTTCGGCTTCGGCGCAGGGTCGCTAAGCTCGGCAATAGCGCCGCCTGCAATTGCCCAAAGGTATATTGCCGCCGTTGTGCCATATGGCGTATACCTTTTTTTGTACTTTTCAAAAAGCTGTGGCGTAATTTTTCTGTGCCTATAAAGCATGCGTAAACCGCGAAGAATGGCAAGGTCGCCATAGCTTAGTACATTTGGCCTTTGCATACAGAATGTCATAATCATTTCAGCCGTCCACACGCCTATACCCTTTATAGACGAGAGCGTTTTAATTATTTCTTCATCGCTCATATTATAAAACTCGTCTAAAACAATTTCACCGTTTATTATGCTTTCACTAAAGCATTTTATATATTCCGCTTTCCTAAATGTCATTCCGCATTTTTGCAAGCTTTCAATATCAGCGCTTGCAATGGTTTTAGCTGTAACTTCATTTAAAAGCTCGCACATGCGCCGCCAAACGGTTGCCTGCGCCGCCACTGATATTTGCTGGCCTATAATGTGGTGAACTACCGAGGAAAACAAATCCTCATCAAGTTGCCTTTCAATCATTCCGATTTCATCAATTGCCCTTGAAAGTTTTTTGTCTTTGCTCTTCAAATAATCTATTTCTTTTCGCCCATATTCAAAATACATATATTCACCTATAATATTTTTTATTTAATTATAGCACAATTAAATAAAAAATTCTTCCTAAAATTTAATGTTCAATTTTCAAGGTGCATATTAAATATATAAATATTGCACCTTGAAACTTAGCTGCATTTTTTAGTATAATATAAGCATGAAAGAATTAGCAATAGTTTAAAACATTCTATCAAATACATAACATTTAGGCGGAAATATATGAACAGAAAAACTTGCATTTGCCAAGGCGATATAAAAATGCTTTTTGCAAAAGAGGGCGACAGGCGCTTGATTTACGATATGAGTGTTAGCGATGCAAATATAATTAAAAGCATGTTTGAGGACCCCGACGATTTTTCTTGGGAGGATATTAAGCACGAAAAAGACGAATTTTTCAACGAGAAACCGAGCATGAATAAATATTTGCTTATTGAATACGGCAATGAAATTATCGGGGTGTTTTACCACACTCACCATGAAGCTGTTATTGATAATGTAGAGTTCCACATATGGTTTTTTGGCGTAAAGCACACAGGCAAAGGCCTTGGCACAAAAGTGGTTAACATAATGAAAAATTATATCAGTGAAACTTATAATATTAACACATTTATTATGCGGCCTTGGATAAAAAACCCTGCCGCAGTGCGCACTTATGAAAAGTGCGGCTTTGAAATTGTAAGGCAATTCGATTTGAACTTATATTTCACTGATGACTTCATAGCTAAATATGGAAACGGCGCATATAATGTTGAAGAAACTGTAAATATGGTAGCTACTATGTAAAAAGTGCACGAAAGCTGCTAAAACACAAATTAAGGCACTTAATGTTATTCAAATTTTCATCTCAGCAAGCGAGAGGGGGCGTTATTATATCAACAATAACTGTTTCAAATTTAACATTTTCTTATGATGGCAGCTTAGAAAATATATTTGAAAATATTAGCTTTAATATAGACACTTCTTGGAAGCTTGGCTTAATTGGGCGAAACGGCAGAGGAAAAACCACATTATTAAAACTACTGCTAAAAGAATTTGAGTTTACAGGGCATATTTTAAGCTCTGCAGCGTTTTCTTATTTCCCTTACAATATTGAAAATGAGCATGAACTCGTTGTAGATATTATTGATAATAATTGGAAAGTTCAAAGAGAGCTTTCTTTGCTTAACGTGAGCGAAAGTGTATTCTACAGGCCTTTTAACACGCTATCTGAGGGTGAGAAAACAAAAGTTTTACTGGCCATTATGTTTGCAAATGAAAACAATTTTTTATTAATAGACGAGCCCACTAACCATTTAGATATTGAAGGCAGGCTATTGCTTAGCAATTATTTAAAAAGCAAGCAAGGCTTTATATTGGTGTCGCACGACAGGTATTTTATCGACAATTGCGTTGATCATATAATGTCTATAAACAAAACAAATATTGAAATAACTTGTGGCAATTTTTCTTCGTGGAGCGAAAACAAAAAGCGCTTAGATAATTTTGAAAGTAATTTAAATATAAAACTAAAAAAGGATATTTCAAGGCTTAGTGAAACTGCGAAAGAAAAAGCTAAATGGTCTGACGCAATAGAAAAAACTAAGTTTAACACAAAAAATTCAGGCCTTAGGCCTGATAGAGGCTATATTGGGCATAAGGCCGCAAAGATGATGAAGCGCTCAAAATCTATTGAAAAACGTGTAGAAAAGCAAATTAAAGAAAAAGAAAGTTTGCTTAAAAATATAGAAACAGCAGATAATTTGAAAATAACCCCACTCAATTTTCATTCTAAAACGCTGCTGCACGGTAATGATATTTCAGTTAATTATGGCGATAACACTGTTTTCAAACACCTTAATTTTGAAATTATTCAGGGGCAAAAAATTAATATTAAAGGAAAAAACGGCAGTGGAAAAACAAGCTTAATAAAACTAATTTTAGGCGACGACATTTTATACAGCGGCGATTTTTTCAAAGCAAAAGGGCTTGTGATTTCTTACATTTCACAGGACACTTGCTCTTTAAAAGGCAAGTTAGCAGATTTTGAAGTAAAAGAGCAACTCGACATTAGCTTGTTTCGCTCTATTTTAAGGAAGCTTGATTTTTCAAGGGATAGCTTTGAGGGAACCATTGAAAACTATAGTTCAGGGCAAAAGAAAAAAGTGCTAATTGCAAAATCTCTCTCTCAAAAAGCACATATTTATATTTGGGACGAGCCTTTAAACTATGTGGATATATTGTCGCGCATACAAATCGAAAACCTTATAAAAACAAGCGATATGACATTATTATTTGTAGAGCACGATAAAACATTTTGCGATAATATAGCAAATACAACTATTATGCTTGGTTAATTGTGCTTTTATATATTTATTTATAAGGCTATACAATCCGATGTAATCCGAAGCCGCCTAAAAGCGCATATCAAAAATTTTGCCCATGTTTTTTACAAACTTCACTCGTTTTGCCTTTACATAAATTAGCACCCTTTATAAATATAAAGGGTGCTAATTTATGTAGCATTTTTACATGCCATGTATTATTTTAGTTGTAAATATTATAAACCCATTGTGCCAAGCTGGTTTGCGGTTTCCTCTACCATTTCAACAATATTTTTTGCGTTTTTCCCCAGTACACCTCTAATGCTAAGCAAGCCGTCTGTTAGCTCATCTTTTACAATATTGCCCACAAAATTGCCTACGCCTGCAGCCTCAGCTTTTAATACCTGAAACTTGTTCGTTTGCTTTTTAAAGCTCGCCGGTAATATTTGAACTTGATTATGCGAATCAAGCGCAGGAAATGCAATTACATCAGCAAGCCCATGTTTTACAAGCTCAGGTTTTCCTGCTGCAAATTCAGTATCTTTTATTTTTTCGAATAATTCTACCAAAGTATACTCATTTTGCAACTTTACTTTTTTAATTTTAAATCCAAATGCCATTTTAATACCCCTTTTTCTTTCTTTGTAAATTGAATATATTAATAATACTAAAATCGCAGGCGTATGTCAAATAAAAAACGCTAATAAAAAGGTAAATAATAGCGTAAAAACGCATGCTTTTATATTTAGCCGCACAAGTGCTTGCAATAAAGCGCAAAAGTTGCACTGCATTATATGCCAAAATCGCCACACATAAATGTGCGGCGATTTTTACATTATAGTTTACTTTTAATTTATACTTAAACTTCTTTAAAGTATTCTTCACTTGTAAGGTAATTCCCATTTTTATAAAAGCGCACTGTGCCTCTGCCTTCTTTTTTAACACTATACATAGCTGTGTCTGCCAAATGAAAAATTTCTTTTGCGGTTTGTGCATCTTTAGGGTAGTGTGCAACACCAATGCTACATCCACAGCCCATTTGATGCCCGTTGTAATCATATTGCTTCCTGAATATCACAAATAAATCTTCAATTATTTGTTTCAAGAAATTAGTATCGTCGTTATCTTTAATTACAACTACAAATTCGTCGCCGCCTTGCCTATATGCTTTTATTTCCTCGTTGCAAATTTCTTTAAGGTCTTGCGCTATACCCTTTAAAAGAACATCTCCCGCTTCGTGGCCTAAGGTATCATTTACGCTTTTAAAGCCGTCTAAATCGCAGAAAAGCACATACCACTTGGCGCCAAATATGCTTTGGTCGGCAATAAAAAGCTGAATGTCATCGTGCAAGCTTCTTCTGTTTGCAAGGCCTGTTAAATAATCAAATTGAGCCAGCTGCTCTATAAGAATTTGGTTCCTTTTGCTTTCGGTTATATCCACACTGGCAACTAAGTGGGCTATTCGGCCATCTGTCCATGGGAAAGACGAGCTTAACACCCTAAACCAAGATTTATCAAACGGGCGCTCGTAATCCCACTGATATGTTTTGTTTAAGTTACCGTTTTCATCAAGCAACTTTGGCTGCGGGCAAAATTCACATGGGGCTGCTTTGTCATCAAAAATCGCCTGCCAACATTTTTTGCCCATCATATTTTCTACACCGCCATAAGGCGCCGCCATTGATTTATTTACATATAAAATATCATGTGTATAATAGTCGTTCACATATATATCTATTCCAATATGATCTAAAACATTGCTCAAAGTTTCCTGCGCTTTTTCAATTCCTTTTTGAAACATTTCAAGCTTAATATTATTTGCAAGCACAGTTAAAAGCGCGCAAGCCTTTTTAATATCTGCTTGAGCGTGCCTTAATGCTTTTCGACGGTCTGCAAGGCCCACAAAACCTGCAAGCGCATAGTGCTGATTTAAAATTGGAATTAAAATTATTGTATTTACCTTAAAAATTTCAATAAGCTTTTGCTTTAGGCTACTATTTTGCATGTTTTCTGTATAAATAATAACTTTCTCACTGCAAAGTTCACTTAAAAGCTTGGCCCCAAGCAAATTTTTCATATCAAGTTTATCTTTTAACGTATCGTAGCGCACCATCTCATAACATTCCTTTTTGCATAGCTCACCTAAATGGTTTGCCTCATAAATAAATGCATGAGATATATCAAAAAAGCGGCAAATATCTTTTAAATAATCATATTTAGATAGCTCTTTTTCATTTGCAATACTAAGCTTTTCAATCATATCCTGTATGAACTCGTGCGAGCTAATATTCATTATGCACTCCTTAACATTTTATTATCAGTACAAACAAAAACATTGTCATACTGTTATATTATATGTTAAAATTTACAATTTAGCAACATAAATTTATTTTTCACTTATTAGCTCCTCAATAGGTGCAGGTTTACTGAAAAGATAGCCTTGAGAATAATTAACATTATACTTGTTTAAAACCGCTTGCGTTTGCTCGTCTTCAACAAATTCCGCTATAGTTTTTGCGCCTATTAAATCCGCCATAAAGCAAATTGAGCGCAAAATTATTACATTCTTTTTATTCGTTGCAATATCCTTAATTATCGTTCCGTCTATTTTAATATACGCCGGCGATAGCGCGATAATTGTAGTGTAAGTTGAATAACCCGAGCCAAAATCATCTACAGAAACGCGGCAGCCGTAACTGCGCACCTTTTCAATAAAATCAAACAAGGTATCTGTTTGATAATTTTCAGTTTCAACAAATTCAATAACTAAATTTTTGCTATTAGTGTAATTTTCAAGTTGCAGATAAAACCATCTTCTAAAAGTTTCGTTAGAAATATCGTATGCCGAAATATTTATTGAAAGTTTTTCAGGCCTATCGGCAAATTCTTTTAAAACACGCTTTATCATTTTTCTGCTTAACTGATTATATATTTTATATTTTTTTGCAATGTCTAAAAATTTTGCCGGAGAGAAAATTTTACCTTTTTTATCCGCTATTCGCATAAGCGCTTCATATTTATCAATTTTACCGGTTGCGTTATTATAAATGCCTTGATAATACGGTATAATCCTTTTTGCTTCAATTGCAAAGTTAATTAAATCTAAAGTTTTTGCGTCATTTTTAATTGTATTTGCAATATCAAATTTATCGGGAGTAATAATAAAGTTGTCTTGTGTATCTTTCGCATTTAACAGCGCGTGAAGAGCACGCTCTATTAACCTGTCTTCTTGTAAAACAACAGCAAAACGCGATACAGCACTAATTGCTATTTCCGAAGAAGCCGCAGATTCAAAACTTGCATAAAATTGTTTCATTATTTTCAAAAAATCTTTTTTTGAAATGTTTTCATTTGCAGCTAAAATAAAATTGCTGTAATTATAGCTATACAAATAAATAACTTTGTCTAAGTTTAATTGTTCAAGTGCAACTTGCACATTCAAAAGCACATCTTTACAACCGGAAAAATATATATCTTCACCGTACGCCGCAATTGAAAGGTCGGCATTAATTACCTCAGTCATGCATAATTTATTAAATGCATACTTCTTTAAATCTATATGGAATTTTGCGTTATTTGCAACTCCCAAATTTACGTCTGTGTATATATCATTAGTAACCAATGATTGTCTCCTTTTTAGTTCTTATTTCCTAAAATATGGCAAATAAATTTATATTCATTGCCATTAATACTATTTATATATACATTATAGTATTATTATTTATTTTTTTCAACTTCTAAATTTGCAATAAAAGCTCTAAAACCCAAGCATTTTTTCTCGGTTTTAAACGCTTTTAAAAAGAAAGCAGAATATTTAACTATCCCATTTGCAAAAAAATCAACACTATCACGATTAATTTATTTTTCTTTTATCAACAAAACAATAATTACTTTAAAAACAGCGCAGCAAAAAATAAAGTTACATTTCACGAAATTATCACAAAAAATATTTTTTATCAGCTATAATATATTTACATAATTTTACAAAATTAGTAATAAATATACATTAATTCACATTTTTACCTGCTTCCTAACGGTTAGCAGTTAGGAAATAAACTATTTTAACAAAAAAATGAACTGCACCCCTTAAAGTTAAGCATACGGCATACTCTATCCATATGAAAACCAAAAGGTGTGCAGTTCAAATTAAATTTTTAAGTTTTGAATGCCTTTTAAATACAATTAATATATGCAAATATTATTTTATGCCTGAATGTGCAAAGCTTTCAATAAACTGGCGCTGGAATATTAAGAACAACAATAAAAGCGGAGCAACAACAATTAAGGTTGCTGCACAAATATCTGCCCATTGTGCACCTATTTCAGAAGACATTGCAAATATTGCAAGCCCCAAAGTTAGCGGGCGTTTATCCGGGCTGTTTATCATAACCAGTGGCCATAGGAAATTGTTCCACTGATATGAAGCAGATATTAAGCCGAACGCTATATAAGCAGAGCGCAATAACGGGGTGTAAATCATAAATATTGTTTGCAATAAATTACAGCCATCAATTTTTGCAGCTTCTTCAAGCTCGTATGGTATTGTTTTTATAGTTTGCCTAAACATTAATATACCCATAGCTGAAACGAAAAACGGCAGTATAACGCCAAGCCTTGTATCTGCTAAATCTAAAAATGAAAGAAACCGGTAGTTAGGCATTATAAGAACGTCTGCGCTTACCATCATTTGAGATAAAAACAAAATGAAAAGCACATTTTTACCCCAGAAGTTTATCCTTGCAAAGGCATAGCCCGCAAGCGTAATGCTAATAAATTGTACACACAAAATAGCAATAACCATTACAATAGTATTAAAATAATAAACGTCGAACGGTGCCAATTCTAATATCCTTACAATATTATCTATTGTAGGAACAAATATTGCCGTTAAATCTCTCATATATTCTTGCGGTGCAAATGCTGTTCGTATCATCCACAACAGGGGTATAATACACAATATCGCAAGCAATGTCATAACTATATTTATTAAGCTGTTTTGAATTTTAGCCATATTATACTCCTTTTAATTATAGTGGGCACGCTTATCTTGATAATAGAACTGAACGCTTGTAACAATTAATAAAAGCGCAACAAGAACTATTGTGATAGCAGATGCCTTGCCTGTATCCCAGAAGTCGAAACCAACTTGGAATATGTAATATAAAAGCATATTTGTGGAATTATTAGGCCCACCTTTTGTCATTATATAAAGGTGATCTACTATTTTATAAGCATTTGTTATTGCCACAATTCCAACATATATAGTAGTTGGGCGCAGTAGCGGCCAAGTAATTTTTATAAATGTTTGTATTTTACCTGCACCGTCTATTTTAGCCGCCTCGTAATATTCTCTTGAAATGCCTTGTAATCCCGACATGTAAAATATCATTAAGTAGCCCGATTGCTTCCAAATAAGCATTACCATAATACCTATAAGCGCAGTATCGGGAGAGCCTAAAATGCGAGTTTCCAAATCTAAAAAGCCCAGCAACCCGTAGTTTGGCGTATAAATAAAAAGCCAAATATTTGCAACTGCAACCATAGGCAAAATTGTAGGGTAGAAAAATGCTGTGCGGTAAAACCACTTACCCATTAACACTTTATTTGCAAACAAAGCCATAGCAACGCCCAGGGCAATACTTGCAGGTACAGTAACCAGTGCAATTATTAAGTTGTTAAAAAACGATTGCAGAAAAATATCATCGCTAAAAAGCCCTATGTAATTTTGTACACCAATAAATTCGGCTTGCCTCACCGACATATTGTTCCTGTAAAGGCTATTATAAAAGCTGTTAAAAACAGGGTAAATAGTAAATAAACATAGAAATATAAATGCCGGTAAAATAAGTATATAAGCAGTTAAAGATGCCTTTGTTTTTTTGTTTATATAAGGGTTATTGCTAAATTTAAAACTTGTTTTTGAATTTGATGCTTTAAGCACTTTGTTTTGTGACATTTTAGGTTTCTCCATTTCACTAAAACTATTTTAATATAAAAATCAAGGACGGAATTGTTACCGCCCTTGATTGCGTTGGGAATTTTATTTTGCATATGAACTTTGCCTATATAAACAAATTATCTATACTGGCTTAAAACTTCATCTGCTTTTGCTTGTGCTTGTGCTAATGCTGTAGCTGCATCACTTTGGCCTGTCATAACAGATTCAATCGCTGTATCAAGTGCATCTTGTACAACACCTTGGTCATAAACTGCAAATTCTGCATGAGCGTGCTCTAATTGGTCGCGTGCTACAATTGCTTGTGGGAACTCTGCAACGTAATCCATCATCAATTGTGTTTCATATGCTTCAGGGCGAGGTGCAACATAGCCTGTGTCTATGCTCCATTGTGCAACACGCTCTGGGTCACTTGTCATCCATTTGATAAAGTCAAACGCTGCTGCTGTTTGCTCTTCAGGAACACCTTTGAATAAGTAGAAGTTACCGCCGCCTGTTGGTGAACCTCTTGATTCGTCTGCAGGTAGCATAGCTGTGCCAAAATCAAAAGTAGCGTTGTTTTTAATATTTGTTAAGTTGCCTGTTGTTGTGTAAATCATAGCAACTTTTTCTTCTAAGAAATCTGACGGTGTTGTAGACCATGCAGATGTTCCCGGTGCTTGCGCGCCTATATCTGATAAGCTCTTCCAGTACTCAAGTGCTCTTATTGTGCGCTCGTCGTCGAAATAAACTTCTGTACCCTCTTCATTCATTAAGTTAAAGCCGCCTTGTTGCAATGTAAATGTTTGCAACATCCAATAAGCATAGCCTGCTTTATCTGAAGGTATTTGAATACCGTAATGGTCGTCGTTTGTTAATTGTAAGCTCATTTCTGTTAGCTCGTCCCATGTTGCGGGAGGTGCTTCAGGGTCAAGGCCTGCTTCAACAAACATATCTTTGTTGTAATAAAGCACTATTGTGCTTCTTTGCCAAGGAATACCGTATACTAATTCGCCAACACGGCTGTTTTGCATAAAGCCATCATAAAAGCCCTCAAGCCATGCTTTATCTTCGTCTGTTGTGCAGAATTGGTTAAAATCATAAACTGCATCCATTGCTAAAAACGAGTGCATGTCTATAGAGAACATTAAAGCAACAGGTGGAGTATTGCCGCCGTTAATTGCAGCTTGCACTTTAGTGCGTGTGTCTGCATAAGAGCCTGCATAAACAGGGTTTATTATAACGTCAGGATTCTCCTCGGTATATTGTGCGCATAGGTCTGCAATAATAGCATCCAGGCCGCCGCCGGCCGCTACAGGGAAATACATCTCTAATGTGATTGGTTCGCCCTCAGCTTGTGTATCTTGGCCTGCTTCGCTCTCAGGGGTTGTTAGCTCTTGTTGTGTTGCGGGTGCGCCACATGCTGTGCCTAATGAAAATAGCACAACCACTATAAGAGCTATTGACAAAATGCGTTTCAAGTCCATAATGATTTCCTCCAAATTATATTTTGATTTATTATAAAGGCATTTTCACACCTCTATTACATTACAACCTTGTGAATTGACCAATAAAACTATTATAAATTGTTAAGCAATTCAAAATGTTTTTTCATCAATTCATCTTGTGTATCGTTCCTATATTCAATAACCCAATGGCAATCGCTGTTTTTGATTTTTTTCATCTCTTTATATATATTATCCCAGTTCAAATTGCCCTCGCCCATTGGCAAATGCTCGTCTGCCTGTGCAAAGTTATCGTGTATATGCAGTGCTATCAAGCGGTGCGCACATTGGCTAATTAGCAAAGGAACATCCCACTTTTGAACATTAGCATGGCCTAAATCTAAAAGGTAAAATGCATTTTTTGGCAAATTATGCACGAAATCAACATACTGGTTTTGTGTGAATATGCATGTTTGCTCGTTACCAACATTTTCAACACCTAAGCGTATATTATATTTCTTTGCAACTTCACAAAGGCCGTGCATTGCGGTTTTCGACCTTTCAATTAGCACATTTTTATCATCGCATGGGCCACCGCTTTGCCCCGGGTGTATAACTACCATATCGCAGTTAACCTGTGCTGCAAGCAAAATTGTCTTTTCATATAATGTGTATGTGGCTTTGCTTATTGCATCATTTGCGGCGGTTAAATTAGTTTCCCAAGCCGGCGCATGTATAGTGTATTTCACATTGCTTGTGGTTTTTTTGAAAATTTCGGCGGCTGTATCAAAGTCGTGCCAAAATGAGTTATCTATAAATAATTCAGCATGTGTTATACCCTGCTTTTGAACATGGTTTAAAAACTGTTTTGGGGTGTCACTAATTCTGTATAATTGCGAATATGAAACTTGCATAATATTCCTCTATCCTGTAAAATTAACATATATCTTATTTATTTTGCATCTATACAATTATAACATTTTTTTCATGTGTGGTTTAATATTTTTGTCAAAATTCTTTAAATTTCATCATGAGACTATATTATCATGCAGTTCACACAATGTCAATATTTTATTGATATATTGTAAATAATTTTACTTTCATTTAACATAACCACTGTAAATGTAAATTATTTGTTATTTTTTTACTATGCTTACAAGTTTTATGTTATATTAATATAAAAGTAATATATCAAGCTAATAAACACCGAGGGAAATAAAAATGAACAAATATGAAATTAAAAATACTATTGATGTTGCAAATGGTAGAAAAAAAGCTGATTTAGTTCTTAAAAACGGCAAAATTATTGATGTATACCAAGGCAAGATAATTAATGGAAATGTTGCCATTTGCGGCAAATATATTGTAGGCATTGGCGATTATGAAGGCGAAAATGAAATAGACTTAAACGGCTCGTATATTTCACCGGGTTTTATTGATGCGCATATGCACCTTGAATCCACCTATGTTTCACCAGGTGAAGCCGGAAGATTATTAGTGCCAAGAGGAACCACAACCATTATTGCCGACCCACACGAAATTGTAAATGTTTGCGGCACAAGCGGGCTGAATTACATGTTAAACTGCGGCGAGGATACCGCCCTTGATATTAAATATATGTTGCCCTCTTGTGTGCCATGCACACCGTTTGAAACTTCAGGTGCAACTTTTACCGCAGACGAAATAGGCCTGTATTTAAAGCGCGATAATGTGTTGGGTCTGGGCGAATTTATGAACCATGTCGGCGTAAATAATTGCACCGGCGATGATATTGATAAAATTTATTCAGCACACTTTGCACAAAAAATTATAGACGGGCATGCGCCAAACGTAAAAGAAAAAAAGCTTGACGGTTATGTTGCCGCCGGCGTTCGAACAGACCACGAGTGCAGTACTGTGCAAGAAGTGAGCGATAGAATATCCAGAGGCATGTATGTAGAATTAAGGCAAGGTTCTGCTTGCCGCGATTTGAAAAAGCTGTTGCCGGCTGTTACAAAGGAAAATTTAAGATACTGCTTGCTTTGCTCGGACGACAGAGAGCCTGAAACCATACTTAAACTTGGCCATATAGACGATTGTTTGCGCATATGTGTGCAAGAGGGTCTTCATGCAATTTCTGCAATAATTATGGCAACAATAAACACTGCTCAGTGCTATAGATTATATGACAGGGGCGGCATTGCGCCGGGCTTATTGGCAAATATTGCGGTTATAGATAACCTTAAGGATTTTAATGTTGAAAAAGTTTTTGTTGGCGGCGAATTAGTTGCACAAAACGGCAAGTACTTAAAAGATGTTAGCAAATCAGATATATCTACTGTGAGCAATTCTATGAAAATTAAAGACTTTAGCATTGATAAGCTGAAATTAACTTTTAGTTCAAACGAAATTATTGCAATGGAAGTTTTAAAAGACGGCGTGCTAACCAAAAAAGCGCAAATTAAGGTTAATTTAAATGATAAAAACGAATTTATTTTTGACAAACAATCGGATATTAATAAAATTGCGGTAGTGGAAAGGCACCATTACACAGGAAATGTCGGCGTTGGGCTTATAAAAGGGTTTGGACTAAAAACAGGCGCAATTGCACAAACTATAGCGCACGACTCGCATAATGTGGTGGTAGTTGGCATGTCTGACGAGGATATGGCATTGGCTGTTACCACTTTACAAGAAATTGGCGGCGGCATTGTAGTTGTTAATAACGGTGAGGTTCTTTCACAATTAGAGCTACCCATCGCAGGCCTTATGAGCGACAAAACAGGTGAAGAAGTTCATGATAAGTTTGAAGAAATTCACAATATTTGCCACAAAGTTCTTGGCATTACCGAAAAAGAGCCTATAGTGAAGCTATCATTTATGTCGCTCCCTGTAATTCCGGACATTAAAATTACAGATAAAGGGCTATTTGATGTTTCCACCTTTACTTTTATAACACAATAGCTTTTTTTAAAAATAAAAAACAAGCTCAAAAAAACTTGGTCTTTACAAAACTTGAGGCTTTTAATGTACATTAAAAGCCTCAAGTTTTCATATTTAAAGTGCACTTTTACAAAAAAATTCTGATTAATTACAAAAAATATGTTCAAATACTGTTATTTTTTACTATTTCAATTTGCAATTTAATTTGATATAATACTTGTATTATATTAAATTTATTGCCTAAAATTAAAAAATCAATTTTAAAGTAGCAATAATGAGCGACGTTTTTTAATTAACAAGGTGAAATTTAAATTTTAGGAGGCCTACCATGGCAAATTGTAGCAATTGCGGAAACGAATTAAAACCTAACATGAAATTTTGCAATAATTGCGGCACACAAACAATTGCACCCCCTACACCTATACAAGATACTCCCCCTATTGACACACAACCAACTAATGTAGTTGTACCACCGCAAGCGCCACCTATGCAAGCGCAGGGTATGCCACAACAGGGTATGCCTCAACAGGGTATGCCGCAACAAGCTCCACCTATGCAAGCGCAAAGTATGCCGCAACAAGCTCCACCTATGCAAGCGCAAAGTATGCCGCAACAAGCGCCACCTATGCAAGCGCAGGGTATGCCTCAACAGGGTATGCCGCAACAGGGTATGCCGCCACAAGGTATGCCTCAGCAGGGTATGCCTCAGCAAGGTATGCCTCAGCAAGGTATGCCTCAGCAAGGTATGCCTCAGCAGGGTATGCCTCAGCAGGGTATGCCTCAGCAAATGCAAAACCAATATGCACCTGTTGGTGTTGCCACGGCTACTAAACAAAAAACAAAAAAACCTATAGTTTTTATTGGTATAGGCGTTGCGGCTTTACTTGTTATAATACTTATAATTGTTTTAATTTCAAGCCTATTTTCAGGCTCTTCCGATGACGCGCCTCATGTTGGTTTGTGGAACGCTACAGAGGTATCAATGATGGGCATTACTATTAAACCCGAAGAGCTATACCCCGGCGGAATAACCTTAGAGCTTAAAGCAAACAATGATTGCATTTTAACTTTAGATGGTTCGGGCATAAGTGCCGCTTATGAAATAGACGGCACTACTATTATTTTAAAACAAGGCGGCGATGAATTTGATGGAACATTAATAGGCAATGAATTAAAAATAACAAATATACTCAATACGGGCCTTGACCTTGTATTTGAGAAAGAAGGTAGCACAGGAGGAGATCTTCCTACCGGCGGCTCTTCCGTGGCTGTTACCGATGGCTCTTCCGAGGCAGCTACCGATACTCAAACACAACCCGATACAAACACGGGCGGTGCATCTTCTGCAACACAGCTTACACAAACCGAGCTTAGAATAGTTTACGATACATTAAAAACTATAGACAAAGAACTTTTATACCCTTTAACTATAGAAGAACTTACCGCACAATATTTCTATGGTGTTGCCCCTGAGCTTGAATCGGAAGACGAAGAGCATATAGCTTATGTATGGGTTTCTGTAGAAGACTCAAGAAGCTGTGTTTATATTACCTATAAACCAAACGCAGATGGCGATTTTATATACAGCCATGCAGTTGCATCAGATTTGCCATAGCCCTTACTCATGCTATGCTCAGCTATTTGCAACACATTAATCGCTGAATTTGCAAAACAATATTATCAAAATGAGCTAAAAGCTGATGCGAACAAAACAAATTTCGCATCAGCTTTTAACTTGTTTTTTGCAAATCGCTTTTATCCAATTTACAACTTGTTTAAACCACACAAAAGTTTTCGACATTTTTACAATTGACAAATGCTTCGTTTTGTGGTATCTTTTCTTTGGTATAAAATTATATATGTTCATATAATTGGATGAACGTTTCTACAAAACTGCCTACAGTTGACTATAATTTTTATCAATTTTATTGATAAAAGAGTTCGACTGTGGCTTTTTTATGTAACAAACGGAGGATATTATGAAAAAAAAGACAGTAATAATAGGAGCGGGGCCTGCGGGAATTTTCACAGCGCTCGAGCTTTTAAAAAACAATGTTAATGAGGATATATTAATTGTTGAAAAAGGACGCTCAATAAAAAAGAGAAGCTGCCCTAAATCTGTTACAAAAAAATGTGTTTCGTGCAAGCCCTATTGCCATATTACAACAGGTTTTTCGGGCGCAGGCGCGTTTTCAGACGGAAAGCTTTCATTAAGCTATGAAGTGGGCGGAGATTTACCCGATTTAATTGGCACCGAACAAGCGCAAAGTTTAATAGATTATACCGATAAAATTTACCTTGAATTTGGTGCAGATACAAAAATAGAGGGTATTAACGTAACAGACGAAGTTAAAGAAATTAGAAAGCGCGCTATACAAGCGGGGTTAAAACTTGTAGATTGCCCTATTAGGCATTTGGGCACAGAAAAAGCACAAGATATTTATTATGCTATAGAGCAGTATTTGCAAAATAACGGGGTTGAAATGCTTTTCGGCTACTCGTGTGAAAATATTATAATTGAAAACGGCGTATGTAAAGGCGCCTATATAACAAACGGCTCTTCTAATATTGAAGTTTTTGCCGATAATATAATTGTTGCAACAGGCAGGCGCGGCGCCGATTGGCTTGAAAAAATGTGTGAAGAGCACAATGTTTCCCACACGCCCGGAACAGTGGATATAGGTGTTAGGGTAGAAGTTAGAAACGAAGTTATGGAGCAAGTAAATAATGTGCTATATGAATCTAAACTAATTGGCTACCCAAAACCATTTAAGAATAAAGTTAGAACATTTTGCCAAAACCCCGGCGGCTTTGTTAGCCAAGAAAATTACGATAACGATTTGGCTGTTGTTAACGGGCATTCATACAAAGAGCTGAAATCCAACAATACAAATTTAGCTATTTTGTGCTCGCATAATTTTACAGAGCCATTTAACCAGCCTATTGAATATGCAAGAAAAATAGGCGAGCTTACAAATATGCTGGGTGCCGGGCAACTGTTAGTGCAACGTTTTGGCGATATTTTAGACGGCAAGCGCACATGGCAAGACGAGCTTTCGCGCTCTAATATAAAACCAACTTTGCCCGATGCCATTGCAGGCGATATAACCGCCGCTATGCCTTATAGGGCAATGCTGAATATTATAAATTTTATTAATTCGGTAGACCATGTTGTTCCCGGCTTTTCCTCTATAGAAACTTTGTTGTATTCGCCCGAGCTTAAATTTTACAGCAACAGAGTGAAAATGGATAAAGACTTAAACACAAATATAAAAGGCTTTTATTGCTTAGGCGATTCAAGCGGCTGGACAAGGGGCCTTATGATGGCATCTGTTATGGGTGTAATGATGGGCAAAAAGCTTGCAAAAATGAAATAAATTAGCAATTGCTACATTTAACTTTTCATAACTATTTCTCACAAAAAGCATTGCTACAAAAAGGAAAACACTATGAAAACTATAATAAAAAAGACTGTAATACTTTTATTTGGCGTTTTACTTTATGCAATTGGCGTAAACTTATTTATTGTATCAAGCGGCGTATATAGCGGCGGTTTTGTTGGCATTGGCCAAGTTGTACGAACTGTTTTAATTAAATATTTGCATTTGGAAATTCAAAACATTGATATTGCAGGTATAGTTTTTTATATTATAAACATTCCGCTGCTTGCACTTGCATATTTTAAAATTAGCAAATTGTTTTTTATTAAAACTATCGTTATTGTTACATTGCAAACCCTATGTTTAACTTTTATCCCAACTGATATACAAATAATTGAAGATGATATTTTAACATCCATTATAATTGGCAGTATTCTTGCGGGATATGGCATCGGCCTAATTTTAAGGGAAGGCGCTTCAGGCGGTGGCCAAGATATTTTAGGCGTTTATTTTATGCAAAAAAACAATTCTATGAGCGTTGGCAAAGTAGCATTAATAATAAATGTAATTGTATTTACTATGACATTGATTATGTACGACTTAACCACTGTATTATACTCTTTAATTTTTGTTGCATTGTCTTCATTCATTACAGATAAAGTGCACCACCAAAATATTAGTATGAAAGCATTTATTGTTACCGAGCACTGCGATAAAGTTAAAAGTTTAATTGAGAAATACAGGCGCACAACAACCATTATTGATGCTGTTGGCGGTTTAAGCCAAAAAAAATTCAAGGTAATTTACACCGTATTATCTAAATTTGAAGCAATGCAATTGAAAGCTAAAATTGAAGAGGAAAATTTAGCCGTTTTCGCAGAGTTTTCCGAAACAGATATTATTTTAGGTAATTTCCAAAAGCACTTATAAGCAAACTTAAAGCAACCATCTTTATACAATGTATAAAGATGGTTGCTTTTTATTAGTGCGCAATTTTATTAACATTTTGGGGCGCATAAAGCTCTACTCGCTGTATTTCCCGCTATATGCATTCATACCGCCGCCTACATTAACCGCATCGTAGCCCATTTGTTTAAGTTTACCCGTAACGATTGCTCCCCTTTTGCCGGCTTGGCATATTATATGGTAGCGTCTATTTTTATCCAAGTAATCGCTATGCTTTGAAAGCAGCTCATTCATAGGTATATTTTTGCTGCCTTTAATATTTGCCTTTACATACTCGCTTTGCTCTCTAACATCAATAAGTTCAATCTCATTTATTATATTATCTATATCATTTGCACTGAATTTTTCCTTTTTTAAAAATGAAAACATATTAATTCTCCTTATAATTCTAAATTTATTTATTAAACAAAATTTCAATTACTGTGCCGCTTGCCTCTTTACTTTGCAAATTAAGCTGTGCGCCATGCACTTGCGCTGCGTGCTTTACAATTGAAAGCCCAAGCCCTGTGCCGCCTGTGCTTCGCGAATGGCTTTTGTCTACACGATAAAACCTCTCAAAAACCCTTGCCTGATGCTCCTCGGGTATACCTATGCCGTTATCTTTAACAATTAGCGATACTGCATGCTCATGCTTTTCTATTTCAATTATAACTTCGCCATTTTGCTTATTGTATGCTATGGCATTATCCACCAAATTATATATCATTTCATAAACAAGTGCCGGCACTGCGCTTATATGGGCGTTTTCCCCTATAACGCTTATGCTAACTTGTTTTTTTTGCGCCTTATTTTTAAATTCACTTACAATATTTTGTGCTACATCGTATAAATCAACGCTCTCTTTTGCTATGTTTCCACCGCCCTCATCAAGGTGAGATAAATGTATTATATCTTGCACAAGAAATGTTAACCTTTGGCAATCCTTATAAATATTTTCATAAAAAGTTGGTTTGTCTTTTTCATTTACAAGGTTGTTGCTTAATAATTCCGCATAGCCTAAAATAGCTTGTAGCGGCGTTTTAAGCTCGTGGGAAACATTTGCCGAAAATTCACGCCTCATCTTTTCAGATTCGCATTTTTCGGTTTCGTCTACAATCAAAACTATAGCGCCCTTAGGAGCCTGCGATAACATAAGCCTATAAATTCTGCCATTAATTGTAAGTTCAGTTTGTAAATTTTCGCGTTTTTCACAAGCATTTGTAAGCTCTATAAACACATCGCCCCTGTGCAGTGAAAGAAGCGGCTCGCCAATGAATTTTTTAGGTGTTTGCTCACATTCCAATATGTTAAGTGCGCTTTCGTTCACGCTTAAAACAAGGCCGTTTTCGTTCACCACAATAAGGCCTTCCGCCATGCTTTTCATTATTTCAGATAGTTCATCTCGCATAGTTTGCACTTCTAAAAGCTTTGCTTGCAATTGAATATTTTGGTCGTTTATTTTGCGAAGAAGTGGCGTAAATTCATCATAAGTGTCATTTATTAGCGGCTGCTGCACATTTATATTTTCTATTGGTAACATTATTTTTTTTGTAAATAAATTCGATAAAACAGCAGAAATTATTACCACAATTATAAACACAATTATTAAAACAGGCACAAGGGAAAAAACATGCGACCAAACGCTGCTTCTGCTTGCGCTTATTCTTAAAACGCTGCCATCGCTTAATAAATTTGCAGAGTAAAATGTTTCCGTTCTAAGTGTGCCTGATAGGCGTGTTGCCTCGCCGTAGCCAAATTCCAGTGCCTGGATAAACTCTGGCCTATCTGCATGGTTTTGTGTAGCACTTGCTGTGTCGAACAAAATAGTGCCATCTTGCGCTATCCATGTTAAGCGCAAATTATCTTTATGCAACAAATTAAGTTCATCTACGCTAATATCAGAAGAGTTAAACACCTGAGCCATCATTTGTCCTGTGCTTGTAACATACATTTCCATTTGCCTGTTTGCACTAATTTGCAAAACAAAAAACACAATTACACTGCACAAAAAAGCAGCGCTTATGCCAATTAATACAAATGCCCTAATTATTTGCTTTTTCAATGTTTTACCGTCCTTTTATTTCACAAGCTTATTGCTCGGTATTTGCGCTCATGCTAATTTTATAACCTATGCCTCTTACCGTTTGCAATTGATTTCCCGCTTGCTTTAATTTCGCCCTCAAAGAGCGCATATGCACATCAACCGTTCTTGTTTCACCGTCAAAATCATAGCCCCAAATTTTGTTTAAAAGCAAATCTCTTGAAAAAACTTGCTCGGGGTTACTCATCAGCGTTTCGAGCATAGCAAACTCTTTTCGAGTTAGAATAATTTCTTCACCGCAAACGCTAACTTTGTGCTGTGCTATATTAATTTCAATTGCACCCACAGCCATATGCTGTGCGCTTTGCGCTTTAGTTCTGCGCATAAGCGCTTTTGCCCTTGCAACAAGTTCCAGCATACCAAAAGGCTTTGCAATATAATCATCTGCGCCACTGTCGAGGCCTAAAACTTTATCGTATTCGCTACCCTTTGCAGATGCCATAAGCACAGGAATTTTGCATGTGCTCTTACTATTTCGCAAACTTTTAAGTATGCTTAATCCATCTTCGTCGGGTAACATTATATCAAGAATTATCAGCTCGGGCTTTGTATCTTTAATCGCGCTTTGGAAGCTTTTCGCATCTGCAAAGCCCAAAACATCCAATCCTGCACTTTGCAGTGCGTAAACTTCAAGCTGTCTTATTGAATCGTCATCTTCAACGCAATAAATCATTTATTATCCCTCCGAATTTATTATAATATTAAACACATTTATACAAATTTTACAAAATATCTTAAAAATATAAATTTCACATCATGCTGCATATCCACATTTATACTTTATATATTGCTTTTATGTTCGCCTGTTATGCTAAAAACAACCCACTCGGCAATATTTGTTGCGTGGTCGCCTATGCGCTCAAAATATTTAGCTATCATTAGTAAATCCAGCACCATTTCACCGTTATCACCGTCAGATTTAACAAGCTCAAGCGCCTCGTTTCGCACCGTAACAAACAAATCGTCCACTTTATCGTCCATATCAATAACACTTTTCGCAAGGTTTACATCTTGATTAACAAAAGCATCTATGCTAATTGTAACCATGTTAATTGTCTCAACTGCCATATCATATAAATGAGTTGTGCTAATACTTTTTGCAACTTTCCCCATGCTTACAATTTCTACAATATCAAGCGCTTGGTCGCCTATGCGCTCCATATCTGTTGTCATTTTCAATGCCGCTGATATCTGGCGCAAATCTTTTGCAACAGGCTGCTGTTTGAGCAAAAGCTTAATGCAAAGCGATTCTATTTCACGCTCTTTGCGGTTTATTTCATCGTCTTCTATATATAAGTTCTCATTTTTACCCTCGCTTGCGTTTTGCAATGTTTTTGCCGCTTTCGCAATTGCAGTTTCACATAAAGCGCCAAGGTATGTGAGCTCTTTTTTTAATTGTAGCAATTCACTGTCAAACCTGCTTCGCATATTAACCAAACCTCCCTGTTATATAATCTTCGGTGCGCTTATCTTTAGGCAATGTAAACATTTCTTGCGTTTCGTTAAATTCTACCACTTCACCAAGCAAGAAAAAAGCTGTATTATCAGATATGCGTAAAGCTTGCTGCATATTATGCGTCACTATAATTATTGTATACTGCTTTTTCAGCTCTGCCGCAAGCTCCTCTATTTTTAATGTGGATATAGGGTCCAGTGCGCTTGTGGGCTCGTCCATAAGTAAAACTTCAGGCTGAACCGCAAGCGCGCGCGCTATACAAAGCCTTTGCTGCTGGCCGCCCGATAAGCCAAGTGCATTTCTTTTTAGGCGGTCTTTAACTTCATCCCAAAGCGCTGCGCCTTTAAGGCTTGTTTCTACAAGTTCATCAAGCTGTGCACGCGAATGCGTGCCGTGAAGGCGCGGGCCATAGGCTACATTATCATATATGCTCATTGGAAATGGGTTTGGCTTTTGGAACACCATTCCTATTTTCTTTCTAAGCTGTGTAACGTCCACCTCTTTTGAATAAATATCCTCTTTATGGTATGTTATTTTTCCCTGTATTCTCACACCCTGCACAAGGTCGTTCATTCTGTTAATTGATTTGATGAATGTAGATTTCCCACAGCCCGATGGGCCTATAAAAGCGGTAATTTGCTTTTCGGGTATATCAATATTTATATTTTTAAGCGCCTGAAAATCGCCATAAAATAGGTTTAAATTTTGTGCGCATACTATTGCGGGGTTAGTTTGTGTAACCATAAGTATCCTTTTCTTTTGCACTCTTAATGCTTTATACTTTTAGCATATCAGCGCAGAGCACAAATGTCAAAATATTTTGTTTTTTTTTGCATTTTTATTCATTTCATGAATTTCTGCACTAATGTTTAAATTTAGGCTTAAAGCTATTTATTTTTCATATTTTTAAAAAATTTCTGCGTAATTTTTGTCGCTATATTTATAAAGAAAACTAAAATCAACAATATGCATGCTATTGCAAATGCAATGTCAAATTCCGCACGCTCTGCGGCATACATATATAGTGCAACGCTCAATGTGCCGCCGCCTGTTTGATAAGCTTGGAACACATTACTTGCAATTGAAGTGCCAAGGCCCGCTGTAAAAAGAAGCGCGGCGCTCTCGCCCACAATTCTGCCAATAGCAAGTATACACCCTGTTATTATACCATCTATAGAGCTTGGCAACACTATGGTGCGTATCATATACCATTTTGTTGCACCAATACCAAGCGCACCTTGCCTATAGCTCTCCGGCACGGTTTTAAGGCTTTCCTGTGTTGTTCTTATTATAGTTGGCAATATTACAATTACCATTGTAAAGCACCCTGCAAGAAGGCTAACTTTTAAACCGAGCATTCTTGCAAAAAACAATAGCCCAACAAGCCCATATATAATGCTGGGTATGCCCGCAAGCGTTTCGGTTGTGAACTCTACAAGAGCTATGAATTTTTTATTGCTTGCATATTCAGTTAAATAAATTGCCGCGCCTACACCAAGCGGCAAGGCAATTAAAAGCGTTAAAAAAATAATATACAATGTATTTAAAATATTAGGTAATATACCAATTGTGTCTTTTGTGTAAACGGGCGCTGTAGATAATAGTAGCCAAGATATATGCGGAATACCACGAACAAAAATATAGCCTATAAGCACCGCTAAAAGCACCACTGTAATGAAAACACTTAAGTAAATTACGCCTAAAAAAACATTTGTAAATATTTTGCGTTTTAGTTTGTGGCTCATGCTTTTTTCTCCTTTTTCAAAAAGTAGTTAAGGAATGCATTTATAACCATAATGAAGCAGTAAAGAACAAGCGCAATACTAAAAAGCGCGCTTTCATGTGTGCCGCTGGCATAAGCCATTTCGCTTGCAACGGCAGTTGTTAAAAAGCGAACACTATCAAAAAGTTGCGGCATATTGGCAACATTGCCCGCAACCATAATTACAGCCATTGCCTCGCCTATTGCACGCCCTACCCCTAAAACTATACTAGCAACAATGCCGCTTTTAGCCGCCGGCACACTAACTTTAAAAACAGTTTCTATTTTATTTGCACCAAGTGCATAGCTTGCCTCTTCATATTCAGGCGGCACTGCTAAAAGCGCCGTTTCGCTAACCGATATTATGCTTGGCAATATCATAATGCAAAGCACTATAATTGCGGCAAATAGTGTTGCACCGCTTGGCAAATCAAAAAGCACCCTTATAGCCGGCACTAAAACCATCATACCAACAAGGCCGTAAACAACGCTTGGTATGCCTGCAAGCAATTCTATTGCAGGGCGTATTATTTGAACAATTCTTTTATCGGCTATTTTTGACAAATAAACAGCTACTAAAAGCCCTATGGGCACACCGATAATTATAGCACCTGTTGTTCCGTATATGCTTGTTAATATAAACGGCAAAATGCCAAATTGCGGCTCGCTTGCTGTGGGTTTCCATTCTTGCCCAAGTAAAAAATCACCTAAGCCAATTTCCATTATTGCAGGTATGCCTGAAATAATCATATAAATTGTTATAAAACCAACCGCTGCAATTGATATCATTCCGCATATAAAAAACAAAACATTCATTATTTTTTCAATGGCTTTTTTTAATTTCAAATTCTCACCTCTTAGCCGTTAGGGAGTAATCCGAACACGCCTATTTTGGCAAATTATTGTGTTAT
>CAYJPD010000010.1:0-33167 GCA_964371975.1 uncultured Bacteroides sp. | reverse complement strand
AGTGTAGGGGCGGTCACACAGGACCGCCCCTACATTTTTGTGCATAATGACAATTGCGTCACAGCCTCTTAATTACACAATATTATTTCGAAAAAAATTTTTTTAAGCCTGCTTTAATTATAGCCTTTTGGGTTTTTGCTCTGCCAATTCCAGCTGCTTTGGCACATTTCAGCTATGCCGTACTGTGCGCTCCAATTCAGCTCGTCTTTGGCTTTTTTTGTGTCTGCATAGCACTCGGCAATGTCGCCCGGGCGGCGAGGGTCTATAACATAAGCTAATTTTTTACCGCAAGCCTCGCTGTATGCGTTTATAATTTCAAGCACGCTGTAACCGTTGCCTGTGCCCAAATTGCAAATAAACAAATTGCAGTTCTCATCAAGTTTTTTAAGCGCGGCTACATGCCCTTTTGCAAGGTCTACAACATGGATATAATCACGAACGCCTGTGCCGTCGGGCGTATTGTAATCATCGCCAAACACATGAACTTCCTTTAATTCGCCCACTGCAACTTTTGCAATATAAGGAACAAGGTTATTCGGTATGCCGCTTGGGTCTTCCCCTATAAGGCCGCTTTCGTGCGCGCCTATTGGGTTAAAATAGCGCAAAAGCGCAATATTCATTGTGGGCTCTACCGCTGCTACATCTTTTAAAATTTGCTCTATATAAAGCTTAGTTCTGCCATAAGGGTTTGTTGCGCTAAGTGGCGAATTTTCTGTTATAGGCACAGTTTCAGGGTCTCCGTAAACAGTGGCCGAAGAAGAAAACACAATGTTTTTAACGCCGAATTCCCTCATGCACTTCACAATATTAATTAAGCTTGTAATATTATTATCATAATATTCAAGCGGCTTTTGCACGCTCTCGCCAACGGCTTTTAGTGCGGCAAAATGTATAACTGAATCTATATTTGGATTGTTGATAAATAGCTCTCGTGTTTTTTGTAAATCGCATAAATCAACATTTACAAAGGGCACAGTTTTTTTGCAAATTTCCTCAACACGTTTTATGGCAATTTCGCTTGAGTTCACTAAGTTATCTGCCACTATTATTTCTTTGTTTGCATTTAAAAGTTCAACACAGGTATGTGTTCCTATATAACCCGCTCCACCGCTTACAAGTACAGACATTTTTATTCTCCTAACTTTTAATTAATGTATATTTTTTATCTACAATGGTTTAATAAAAAACACTCTTTAAAACGCAAATCTATAAAAGCTATATAAAATTAGGCAAAGCCTTAAATTTTATAATTGCTGAAAAAAACTTGCTATAAATATAATAACAGTAAAACGTTATATAAATCAATAGAAAAATAAACACATTATTTACATTATTGTGCTTTACTTTTTGTTTTGCTTTAAGTACAGCCTTGTTTGCCTGTAAACTTTACCGCTTAAAAACATAACGCCTATTAAATTTGGCAGTGCCATTAGCCCGTTGAATGTGTCGCTAATACTAAAAACAAGGCTAACTTGCATTAAACAGCCGGCAGGCACAAGTAAAATAAAAATTGCCTTGTAAAATTTTTTCGCCTTTATACCAAATAAATAGCACATTGCTTGCTCGCCGTTATAGCTCCAGCTTAAAAGCGTTGAGAACGCAAAAAGCGGCATTGCTATTCCTAAAAAAACAGTGCCTAAATCCCCAAGCCCTGCCTTAAATGTATGAACAGCAAGCGCTGCACCGTTCACATCTAAACTTAAAGTGCCGCTTGATAAAATGCAAAGTGCCGTTAATGTGCACATAACTATTGTGTCTACAAAAACCTCGCTTATGCTCCACATGCCCTGCTCAACAGGCTGTGTAACTTCGCTTGCGCTATGAATTAACACGCTGCTGCCAAGGCCCGCTTCATTTGAAAAAACACCGCGCGCCACACCAAAACGCATAGCACGCATTATACCATAGCCGCCAATGCCCCCTGCCGCACTTTGCACATTAAATGCACTGCTAATTATACTTAAAAAAGCCTCAGGTATATTGTACCTAAATTTTATCAATATGAGAATGCACCCAACTATGTATAAAACAGCCATTGCAGGCACTAATTTTGATGTTGCGGCACCTATTCTTTTTATGCCGCCCATAATTATAAAAAGCAGTGCAACAGCGCACAAAACGCCTGTTGCACTTAATGGCACGCCAAAACTTTCATTCAAAGAAACGGCTATGCTGTTACTCTGCGCCATATTGCCCATTCCAAAGCTTGCAAATACAGCAAAAAAAGCAAAAAGCACCGCCAAAAATTTGCTTTTTAAACCATATTGCAAATAATACATAGGCCCACCAAGCCATGCGCCGTTTTTGTCTTTTCGCCTATACATTATGCCAAGCACATTTTCGGCATAGCCTGTCATCATACCCAAAACAGCAGACACCCACATCCAAAATATAGCACCCGGCCCACCGGCACTAAGCGCAGTTGCAACGCCAACAATATTGCCTGTGCCAAGCGTTCCCGCAAGTGCTGCTGTAAATGTTTCAAAAGCGCTTATGCTATGCTTATCTTTTTTAGTCTGTAATTTTTTTTTGGAAAATATACTGCCCAAAGTGCTTTTAAACCATAAGTCAATTTGAGTTATTTGAAAAAATCTTGTTTTAATGCTTAAAATAAGCCCACAGCCGCAAAAAAACAACAGCATAAAAGGGCCCCATAATATTTCATTTATCATTTCATTTACCTCTAACATATAAACCCCCACGCTTTGACATTTTTTTTACACTGTGTTAAACTATTTAACGTTGTAAAATATATGTAAAGTATTATATTTATATGAGCATTCACATAGCAAAAAGTAACTTTATATTTTCAAAGGCTTATAAAACTATTTTTCACACCGAATTAAAGCGGTAGAACGGAGTAAAAAAATGGCAAACAGGGAATTCAAACAAAATTATACAGTAAGAATTGCAGATTGCGATTTAAATTATAATATGACACTGGGTTCAAGCCTTCGCTATGCGCAGCAAATTTCCACCGACCATGCTTATGAAATGGGCATTAGTGCAGATACTTATAAAAAGACAAACTCGCAATTTTTAATAGCAAAAACTGCGGTAGTTTGCCATAAAATGCCTGTGTTTAACCAAGAGTTTACACTAATTACACAAGCGGCCTTTTCAGGGCGCGTGCAATTTCCACGCTACACTGTTTTAAAAGACGCTACTACAGGTGAGCTTCTTGTTGAAGTTTGCTCTGTTTGGGTGCTTGTAGATACAAATTTACGCCGCATTTTGCGCCGTATTCCCGAAAATTTCCCCGATGTTTTTGAAATATGGGATATTCCCACATTAGATTTAAGTATTGAAAAAGCAGAAATTGAACATGTTCAAAAAGAGCTTGCAACATTTTTGCGCTGCGATGAAAACATGCATGTTAATAATACCATGTATGCGGATATTGTATGCGATAATGTTCCTTTTGAAGTAATGAAAGAAAAGCAGTTCAAGCGCTTTGCGGTTTCTTACCACAACGAGATACCTGCCCTTGCTGAATTTAATTTACAGTGCGGTAAAGAAAACAATGGTAAATTTTACTTTAGCGCTAATATACAAAGCACAAATTGTTTTGAAGCTGTTATAGAATTTTAAGCAGTAATTATTAGTAAAGCCTACTGCTTAGCTTTTTTGCTTTGCATAATATTGAATTAATCAAGAGCGATTATTATTTATAATCGCTCTTGATTTGTATAAAATATACAAATTTTCATCAAATTATGAAAAAATATTAATTATTACAAAAAAATTACAAAAATTTGCAATATAGGGTTGACAAATGATGTCAAAAGTATTACAATTTAATTGCAAGATAGTTACGAGCTGGCTTGCCAGTACACTTTTTCATCAGATACAGACCCTTCCTCCTATTATAATGGTGCTTGCATTATAATTTTTGGGCTGTATCACTCCTCAAATTCTATTTGATTAGGCAAACTCCCTTGTGTGTAGGCAAGGGAGTTTTGTCATGTTATATTAAATTTTGGCAAGCTATTTTATTTTGAAAGAATTTTTTACGCTATGATGTTAAAACACAAACAGCATGTATATTTAAGCTAAAAATATTATAAAATTGTTTGTTAATCTACTTTTTTTTTCTTAATTTTTGTGATATGATATTCATAATATAAAGTATATAAATAAGTTTGTAAATTATTGGCAAACAAAGGAGAAAAATATGGCTTTTTACTATGAAGAAGCATCGCGCACTTTTGGAGAATATTTGTTAGTACCCGGTTATTCATCTAAAGAATGTATTCCCACAGCGGTGAGCTTAAAAACCCCACTCGTTAAGTTTAAAAAAGGCAAAGAGGAATGCCCTTTATCTTTGAATATACCTATGGTTTCAGCCATAATGCAAAGCGTTTCTAACGACACAATGGCAATTGCGCTTGCAAAAGAAGGCGGCATTGCATTTGTTTACGGCTCGCAATCTGTTGAAGATGAAGCAGAAATGATTAGGAAAGTTAAAAAATACAAAAAAGGCTTTATTGTTAGCGATTCTAACGTAAAGCCCGACGATACATTAAACACTGTTTTAGCCCTAAAGGAAAAAAGGGGCCATTCAACTATGGCAGTAACACATGACGGTAGCTCTACCGGTAAGCTTTTGGGCATTGTTGCAAGCAGAGATTACCGAATTAGCCGCATGACAGGCGACGAGCTGGTTAAGGATTTTATGACGCCTTTAAGCCGCCTTGTAACAGCGCCGTCAAATACAACGCTCAAAGAGGCAAACGATATTATTTGGGACAATAAAATTAACACATTGCCGTTAATTGATGAAAACGGGCATTTAGTTTGCATGGTATTCAGAAAAGACTACGATAGCCATAAAGAGAATGTGAGCGAATTATTAGATGCAAGCAAAAGTTATATTGTGGGCGCAGGCATTAACACAAAAGATTATGCCGAGCGTGTTCCCGCTTTAGTAAACGCCGGTGCAGACGTTCTTTGTATTGATAGCTCAGAGGGTTTTTCCGAATGGCAAGCTTTAACAATAAAATGGGTAAGAGATAATTACGGCGATAAAGTAAAAATAGGTGCCGGCAATGTTGTAGACACCGAGGGCTTCAACTTCTTGGCAAATGCCGGTGCGGATTTTATTAAAATTGGCATAGGCGGCGGCTCTATTTGCATAACTCGTGAAACAAAAGGCATAGGCAGAGGGCAAGCAACAGCTGTAATTGAAGTTGCAAAAGCCAGGGATGAATATTACAAAAAAACAGGAATTTATATACCAATATGCTCTGATGGTGGCATAGTTCATGATTACCACTTAACATTAGCTCTTGCAATGGGCGCAGATTTTGTTATGCTTGGCCGTTATTTCAGCCGTTTTGATGAAAGCCCCACAAACAAGCTTAGAATTAACGGGACTTATGTTAAAGAATATTGGGGCGAGGGCAGCAACAGGGCGCGTAACTGGCAAAGGTATGATGTAGGTGGCAAAGGCAGTTTATCTTTTGAAGAGGGCGTTGACAGCTATGTGCCATATGCGGGCGCATTAAAGGACGGCGTTAACGTTACGCTTGCAAAAGTGCGCCATACAATGTGCAACTGTGGCGCATTAACTATAGAGCAATTGCAAAAAGAGGCAAAGCTTACTGTTGTTTCCTCCACAAGCATTGTTGAGGGCGGTAGCCACGACGTTATACCTAAAAACACAGCTCCTGTTACTTTTGAATAGGCTTTTATTTTCGAATAGTAAGTAAGAAATTTAACACACTCGCATATTATTAAAACATATAAAAAGAACCGCTTGATAAGGCATAGTGCCAAATCAAGCGGTTCTTTTTTTTACAAAAATAAATTTCATTAGCGGTTAAAACTACACCGCATATTTACTTAATATTATAAAATTTGTGCAAATATTAGCGTAATTGTTCTTTAACTTTTGCAGCTTTACCTGTGCGGCTACGTAGATAGAACAATTTAGCGCGGCGAACACGGCCTTTGCGAACAACGTCAACTTTTTCTACAAAAGGTGAGTTAATTGGGAATACACGCTCTACGCCTACGCCATAAGATGTGCGGCGCACTGTGAAAGTTTCTTCAATGCCACCATGTTTTTTTGCGATAACTGTACCCTCGAAAGCTTGGATACGCTCACGCTCGCCCTCTTTAATTCTAACAGATACACGAACGGTATCACCAATGTTGAATTGAGGCGGGTTTTCTTTAATCATGCCTTGTGAAATAATTTTAATTGCGTCCATTTTAATCCTCCAATATTTAAAGACATTCATACCCACCACTCGCAGATAGAGGACTGCCCTGTTTAATGCATTACAGTAAACCACTGCCGGAAACAGCGAACATAACGCTAAAATATATTAACATAAATTTGCAAAAAAAGCAAGTGTTTTTTTAAAATAAAGCTGTTTTTACTAATAACATAATATGTTTATTCAAACACATTACCGTTTTCAAGCAATAGCGCTGTTCTTAAAATATCTGCGCTAACTTTAGGCAGGCCTGTTTCGTTTTCCAAAAACTCAAATAAAAGCCACGGGTTAATATTCATTACATTTGTGCATGGCATTCGCAATTCAACCGAGAGCACACCATTTTCCTCTATTTGCATTTTATCTATATTCACATGCTCTTTCAAATTAATTTCTTTAACTTTGCCTTTTTTGCCGGTTTTTTGCACAATAGCCTCTTTAACGGTTTCATAATCTTCAAACGCCTTTTGTGCATATTTTGCCATTTGCGGCGAAAAACACACTTTATAACACGCTGTAGCTATATCGCTCGCTTTGCTTTGCGCCACTTGCGTTTTAATAACTTTTATGCCGCTTGGAAGGCACGGGTTTAATATTTGCGCCGCCTCTCCCCAATTAAAGTTATCGTTTTCAGATTTTATATCCAGCACCTCATAAACGCTTTGTTGGCCTAACGATAAGGGTGCTGCAAATGTAATGTATATATGCGGGTTAAAGCCTTGCGTATAGTAAACAGGCAGTTTTGAGCGCTTAAATGCACGCTGCATAACCTTTTGCAAATCTAAAAGCGATATATAAGCCGCTGTATCTACTTTCTCGAAGAAAAACCTAATTGTTTGCAACACAAGCACCCCCAAACCATTTTGCGGCACCGCAATTACTACATTTTAAATTACAAGGCTGTGTTGTTTCGCTCTGCATAGCTTTCTCATATTCGCTAACCAAAAACTCATGCTTCACGCTATAATTCAAATGGCTCCATGGCAATAGCTCATCTTTGCCCAATTGCCTATTTGCGTAAAATGCGGTATCAATATTTAGTTCGCTGAAAACATTCATCCATGTTTCAAATTTAAAGTGTTCGTCCCAGCCGTCAAACAAACAGCCGTTTTCATACGCTTTTACAAGCGCAGGTGCAAGGCGCCTATCACCTTTTGCGAAAACTGCTTCTAAAAAGCTAACTTTGCTATCGTGATAGCTAACTTTTATTTTTTTACTGTTCACACATTGCAATAAATATTGCTGTTTTTCATGCAGTAATTCCATAGTGTCTTGCGGGCAAAATTGGAACGGTGTATGAGGCTTAGGAACAAAGCACGCAACGCTTATTGAAACTTGCACGCCTTTGCCTTTAGGCTTATTCTCACATGCATAAAACAAATTAACAATATTTTGGGCTGTATCGGCTATGCCTTTTATATCTTCCATTGTTTCGGTGGGAAGGCCCATCATAAAATAAAGCTTAACAGATGTATACCCTGCACCAAATGCGAGCATACAGCTTCTTTCAATTTCCTCATTGCTAATATTTTTGTTTATAACATCTCTAAGGCGCTGTGTGCCTGCCTCAGGTGCAAATGTTAAGCCGCTTTTCCTTATTTTCGTAATTTTTCGAACTAAGCTTTTTGAAAAATTGTCTATGCGCAGGCTTGGCAATGATATGCTAACATGCTCTTTTTCGCTCCAGTTGACCATATCGTCCAAAAGCAATTCCAGCTGGCTATGGTCACTTGTGGATAGCGATGTTAACGATATTTCATCATAGCCTGTATTTTCGCACAAGTTATGCCCGGCTTTAGATAAAATTAGCGCATCCCTTTGGCGCATCGGCCTATAAATAAAGCCCGCTTGACAAAAACGACACCCTCTAACACAGCCCCTTAGCACCTCTATTTGCGAGCGCTCGTGTACAGTTCCAACCATTGGCACAACAAAGTTTTGCGGTATTTGCGCTTCGTCCATATTGCGCACAAGAGCTTTTTCCACAACTTCACAGGCACCGCTATTTGGGGTTATGCTTTTAATTTTACCGTCATTCTCATATTGAATATCGTAAAATTCAGGCACATATACACCGTCAATTTTTAATAGCTCTTTTAAAATTTCTTTGCGCTTCATGCCTTTTTTCTTGCAATCTATAACCTTATTACATACTTCGCTCAATTGCTCTTCGCCCTCGCCAAGCATTATAAAATCGAAAAAGGGCGCAAGTGGCTCTGCATTACAAGCGCAAGGCCCACCTGCACAAATAAGAGGGTGCTCGTCCCCTCTTTGCTGTGTATATAAAGGTATACCTGCCAAATTAAGCATAGCCAAAATATTTGTGTATGATAGCTCATATTGCAATGTAAAACCCACAATATCAAACTCGCTTAAGCTGTCTTTACTTTCAAGCGCATACAAAGGGTAGTTTTGCTCTTTCATTTGCGTATACATATCAATCCAAGGCATAAAAGCGCGCTCAAACCAAATATTCTCTTGCTTATTTATAATTTCATATAGCACTTTCATGCCAAGGTAAGACATGCCAACCTCGTAAGTATCGGGAAAGCAAAACGCAAAGCGCAAGTCTATTTTATTTTTGTCTTTAAATACACAGCCCGGCTCACCGCCCGTGTAGCGCCCCGGTTTTTGCACATTGGCAAGCAATGCCTTTAATTTATCGTTCATGTTTTTTCCTTTAAAATAATAATATAAGCCAAACAAAGTTTTATTACTTAAAAGCAATTCACCAACACTTTGTTTGGCTTATATTATAGCATAATTTGCATATTATTTCAAAGTATTTTGAAAAAGCAAGTACAGCGGCGCTATAAAAGCTGCCACGGTAGCTGTGGGCGATGCATTAACTAACAAAGCCAAACCAGGCGCAGTGGCGCTAATTAAAATTATAATAGCTTTTTGGAATTTCACCCACCTGAAAATAGCACCGGGCGGCAAAAAGCACTCTATAATTTGCGCACCGTCAAGCGGATTTACAGGCAGTAAATTGTAAAGCCCTACACACAAATTAACAGCGCAAAATATATAAGAAAAATAACTGGCTTCCCTCTGCGCTAAAATATAAAAAGTCAAGCTCACTATTAAATTAGAAAACGGCCCCGCCAAAAGCACAAGTAGCTTTTTATTTGTATTCAAATTTTCAGTTCGCTTTAGGCATATTCCCCCTGCCGAAAACTGTAATTTAACCATTTTTTTAGCTAATATCATATAAATTATAACATGTGCACTTTCATGTATAAAAACGCTAAAAAGCACAAGCCTAAACAAAAAAGCGCCGTCAAGCAAAAGCCCCAGCGCTAATAATGCATAAAAAAATATCGCATTCATTTTTTCACCTTTTTGTATTATTTCTATAAAATATACTAAAAGTATATAATTAATTTGTATATTGCAGCTGTTCAAATTCGCTAATTGGGTTTGTGTATTTACCATTTTCTATAAGCTCAAAATGCAAATGTGGCCCTGTTGAATAGCCTGTAGTGCCCATTGTTGCTATTCGCTCACCTTTTGTAACGCTTTGCCCTTGCCTTGCAAATGTGTAATCTAAATGCTGATATAGCGTTTGAAGGCCGCTTTCATGGTGAATTATTATGTAATTTCCCCTAATATCATTGCTACCACATTCAACAACAAAGCCGCTTGCAGCACTAAAAACATCACTACCCTTTTCTGCTGCAATATCTATTCCCAAATGGAATTCCCACTGCTTTGAAATGGGGTTTGTTCTATAGCCAAACTCAGATGTTAGAACGCCGACAGCAGGCTGTGTTAGTTCAATATTTTTGCTATATTCATCATAGTTTACATTGTGCAAATTCTCACCGTTCACACTTTCTTGTGTTTTTCCACCCATGCCAAAAAACTCATTTTCTGCTTGATTTTCATTTTGGTTGTTTTCGCTTTGCATTAAAATTTGCTCGGTTAACTCTCCACTCATTGTTTGTTCTGCTATGTTTTCTTGCGGCTCTTCTTGGCTCTCTTGCGTTATAATATTTAGGCCGTCCTCTGTCTTTGCCATATTGCCAATATCAAAAGCCATATTTTGCATAGTTTTTACGCTTTCATCAATGAAGCGCAAAATAGGTGTTTGCTCGCTAAAATTAACGCCGTGTGAAATAGCAATTTCATAAGATGTTTTAAGCCGGTAATATGAGCTTGCGTCAAAAAATTTCAGCAGAAAAACTATGGTTATAAGCACAGCGCAAATTATACTTTGAACAAGCAGTAAATTATCCTGCTTTTCACTTTGTACTTCATCAGAATTATATAAATATTTCCTTTGGCTCTTTTTAGTTCCTTTTTGCTTTATAAACATATTTTGAGGGTCTTTATCCGCTATTGTAAAGCCGTTTTTATTTATTTGGCTTTTTTGTGTTGCATTGTCGTTTAAAGGCATGTTTTCTATTTTTTTATGTGCGCTTTCTTGCATTTTACCACTTCCTATAGCTGTTAATTTAATCAAGGGACAATTTATTAATTGTATGCTATAAGAGCAATAAAAATTACTTGAAAGCATATTAAGTTTACTCGGTTACATTTGTGCAAGTGAATAGCAAACCTAAACTTATAAAATGCAATAAAGAAAAGACGTCACGCTAAAATAACTTTCCGGCTTAGCTGATAGGCAATAATATAAAGAGCTTATTGGCTATTAATTTTGCGCATAGCTTGCAAATTTAGCATACCGCAAAAAAGCCGCTGCACTAACACAATTAGGTGTTAATGCAACAGCCGTTTTTTATGGTTTTCTGTTTTACAAATTACATTTAGTTTTTAGTGTTTATTGCACTATTTTTTTATAGCTCTACACGCAAGGCTTATTCACTAAACTTGAAAAAACTTATCAGGCGCTTGAAAAAGCCCTGTTTCTCGCTATTGTCCATTTTTATCTTAGCACCAAAGGCCCTTGAACTGTTTTTCTTCGTACTCTGTGGTGTGTTATCTATAAAATCTTCTGCCAATATCTCATACATTTTGCTTTGTGCGTCAGTGCAGTTTTCTTTATCGGTGCACACAATTTTTTTGTAAGTGCCGTCGGGGTTCATCTCGTATGAATTCACATTATCATCAAGTTGTGTGTTCAATATGCATTGCAATTTATCAACAATTTTGCTATCGGTTATGCGCACACCCGCTTCAACTCTGCGCTGTGTGTTTCTTGTTAAAAAGTCGCCCGAGGCAATGTACACACGCACATTATCCTCATGCCCAAAGCTGTAAATTCGGCTGTGCTCTAAATATCTGCCCACCAAACTGCGCACTTTAACGTTTTCACTTAGGCCTAAAACTCCGGCTTTCAAACAACAAATTCCACGCACTATCATGTATATTTTCACACCTGCGTTTGATGCCTCGCTTATTTTTTCTATTATGTCTTTATCGCTGATAGAATTGCATTTTAAAACTATTTTACCTTGCCTGCCTTGTTTTGCAGCATCAATTTCATTTTGCATCTCCTGCATTAATACATTTTTAAACCTTAGCGGCGCCACTAATAAGCGGCTTGTATTAGCGGTTAAGCGTTCCATCGCCAAATCGTTAAAAACGCCTGCAAGCTCAATGCCCACTTCTTTATCGCTTGTTATAAACGATAAATCTGTGTATTGCTCGCTTGTTTTCTCATTGTAATTGCCTGTACCTATCTGAGAAATATAAGATAGCTCGTTATGGCTTTTTTTCGTTATTAAACACAGTTTTGTGTGAACTTTATAATCGCCAAACCCGTAAATAACGGTGCAACCTGCATCTTCAAGCACTTTAGAAAACTCTATATTATTTTGCTCGTCAAACCTCGCCCTAAGCTCTACAACCGTAACAATTTCTTTGCCGTTTTCCGCGGCAGTGCAAAGCGCTTCAATTATTTTGCTATTATCCGCCACACGGTATAGCGTCATTTTAATGGATACAACCTCAGGGTCGTTTGCCGCTTGCACAAGCAACGACAAAAAAGGGCGTATGCTTTGATATGGGTATTGCAGCAAAACATCGGTTTCTTGCACTACATTTTTCAAATTATAGTCGCTTTTGGGTGCAATGGGCTTTTTAGGCGCATAAAAAAGCTCTGTTTTGCCATCTTGCGCAAGCTTTGAGGTAAGCTTAAAGCCTGCTGAAAGCTCTAAAGGCGCAATTTGCGAGAACACTTGCTCTTTGGGTAGTAAAAGCTTTTCGCAAAGGTAGCTAATTGCGTTTTCGCTTGCTGTGCTGTTCACTTGTAAGCGCACAGCCGCCAGCTTCCTGCGTTTTTTAAGAAGCTCACCCATTATAACCCTATAGTCTAAATCTTGGTCAAACATAGCATCATCTGCTGTTATATCTGCATTTCTTGTAACCCTAAACAGGAATTTTCCCTTAACGGCTTTTTTCCCAAAAACCAATTGTGCAAAATTTAAAATTAAATCTTCCACATAGGTATAAATATATTTTCCGTTTTGCGGCAAAATTATAATTTTCCCAAAGTGGGTGCTTATCGGTATAATTCCAAATGCTTTTTGCGCTTCACCTTTACCGCTTAATGTTGCCCCAAGGTAGGTTTCGTTGTTGCGCAAAAACGGAAACGGATGGCGTCTGTCAATAATTTGTGGCGATAATATAGGAAAAAGCTCTTTTAAAAAGTACTTTTTCCAAAAGTTGTTCTCCTCTTTGGTAAGGTTTTCAAAATTTATCCTTTTATACCCTTGCAAGCTAAGCTCTTTTGTCAAATTTACAAAGCTTTCATCTACCAAAACTTGCAATTTTTTAACTTTCGGAATAATCGCATCTATCTGCTCTTGCGGCGTCATGCGCGTTTTATTCTCTTTTTCAAATGCACTCGCTTGCAAAAGTGCTCTATCATAAAGCGAGCCTACCCTAACCATAAAAAACTCATCTAAATTGCTGTAGTAAATACATAAAAACTTAACGCGCTCTGCCAAAGGTACATCGTTATCTTTAGATAAGTTTAAAACTCTTTTATTAAATTCAAGCCAGCTTAACTCTCTGTTTATAAACAGTTTTCTATATTCATAATTACCGTTTTGCATATAATCTCCTTAAGAAATTGTCACATAATCCTTTATTATTTCGAATATATTTTCAGATATTCCGCTTATATTCATAAGTTCATCTATATGTTCAAAGCCGCCTTGCTCATTGCGATAATTTATAATGTCCTGCGCCCTTTTTTCGCCAATTTGCTCAAGGCACATAAGCTCGCTTATCACCGCTGTGTTTATGTTAATTTTGTCCTCTGTTTGCACTTTCACAATATTGTTTTCACCATTAAGGCTTTCGTATAATTTTTCAGCGCTTACATATTTAAAATTAAACCCGCTTGGCGATGTTAAAAGTGTGCATAAAATTACAATTGCCAAGAAAGCAAAAAAGCAAAGTGCATACCTGTATTTATTTGATTTTATAATTTTACTCACCTCTTTAAAATGAATATTATAAAACAGAGCAAAATTGTTTGCATATATTTTGGCTTTTGCCGTGCAAGCACATTACCCAAAGCCTTACATTTATATTGCGTAAAAATAAACTAAAACGATTGCGCCCAAAACTATTCTATAGTAGCCGAAAACTGTAAAATCGTGCTTTTTAACATAATCCATTAAAAAGCGTATAGCAATTAAAGAAACAATAAAAGCGCTTGCCATTCCTGCAATTAAAATTGCTATTTCAAGCCCTGTAAAAACAAAGCCAAAACCCAAAACTTTCAAAAGGCTTGCTCCAAACATAACAGGCACCGCAAGGTAAAATGTAAATTGCGCCGCTGTTTTTCTGTTTGCGCCCAAAATAAGTGCGCCAATTATTGTGGCGCCGCTTCTGCTTGTGCCGGGCACTAAGCTTAACACTTGAAAAAGGCCTATTCCCAGCGCCAATTTATAACTTATTTGCTCAATTGAAACAACCGTAAACACTTTGTTTTTATATTTGCGCTCTACTACTATAAAAATAAAACCGTATAGTATCAGCATTAACGCCACAACAAACGGATTATGAAAATTTTGCGTCATAAAATCGTCGAACAAAAGCCCCATAATCATAACGGGTATAATAGCAACAAATACTTTACTCCACATTATCCAAGAGGGTATTTTGCAGTATTTTTCTATTAAATTCGCGCCGTTTTTATTATAGCAAAACGGCCAAAGTGCGCCCCAAAACAATACAACCACTGCTAATATTGCGCCAAGCTGAATTACAACGTCGAACATCTCGTTAAATTCAGCACTTACATTCATTTTCAAAACACTTTGTGCCAATATTAAATGGCCCGTGCTTGAAACAGGCAGCCACTCGGTTATACCCTCTACTATTCCCAAAATAATAGCTTTAATTATATCTGTCATCGTTTACTGCCTCTTTCACCAAACATTTATAGTATGAGCTTTTAGCGGCTGCTCTTGCTTATTTTTTAAGCTTGCTGCTTTAAGTGTCACATCTTTCACAAAGGCACCTTAAAATTCAAGCTGCAACTCAACCGGGCAATGGTCGCTTCCAAACACGTCGCTGTGAATTGCCGCAACTTTAATATTGCCTTTAATCTGCTCGCTCACTATAAAATAGTCTATGCGCCAGCCTGCGTTATTAGCCCTTGCGTTTCGCATATAGCTCCACCAAGAGTATGCGCCCACTTCGTCGGGGTGCAAATGCCTAAATGAATCAACAAAACCGCTTTGTAAAAGTTTTGTCATCTTATCGCGCTCTTCAATTGTAAACCCCGCATTCCTTGTGTTTGTTTTAGGGTTTTTTAAATCTATTTCCTTGTGCGCAACATTTAAGTCGCCACAATAAACAACCGGCTTTACCTTGCTCAAATTGCAAAGATATTCCCTTAAATCGTCTTCCCAAACCATTCTGTAATCTAAACGCAAAAGCTCGTTTTTACTGTTGGGCGTATATATATTCACTAAGTAAAATTCATCAAACTCAAGCGTAATTGCTCTTCCCTCTTGGTCGTGCTCGTCAATTCCTATGCCGTAAACAACGCTTATAGGCTCTTTTTTAGTGAAAACAGCTGTGCCTGAATAACCTTTTTTTACAGCACTATTCCAATATTGATGGTAATTTTCAGGGTTAAACTCCGCTTGCCCCTCTTGCATTTTTGTTTCTTGCAAGCAAAAAATATCTGCATTTAAATCTTCAAATTTTTCATGAAAACCTTTTGAAAGTGCACTGCGAAAACCATTTACATTCCAAGATATTAATTTCATATTTTCCTCCTATAATAAACGTTACTAAAATTATATTCTGCTTTAAAATTACGTTATAAAAATAACCAAAATTGAAAGTACTATGCAAAACAATATATATGTCAACATGCCAAAATTTAAAAACATATGCTTTGCATACTTATACGGCAATAAAATTTTAGATGCATCTATAATTATTGATTTGCTTCTAATTTCAAGCGCCAAAAATATTATACTGCCCACAATACACACTGCAATAAACACACTTAATGCTGTAGTGAGAACATCGCTTTCCATAGAAAGTGTTGATACAACAGTGCCCACAAAATTTATTATAACGTGCAGTAATATAGGGTAAATTATTTTGCATGTTTTAGAGTAAATATAAGCGAAAATCATACCGAGCGCAGTAGCATAGAATATTTGCGCAATATTAGTGTGAAACAAGCCAAAAAGCACACCGCTCATTATTATATAAACTTTATCGCCAAGCGGGGCCAGTTTGTCAAAAAGCACTTTGCGGAATAAAAGCTCCTCGCCTATAGGTGCAACAATGCAAGAAAACAGCGCCGTCCAATAAAGGCCGCTACCTGTTAGCATATCTTCAACGGGGTTGCTCATAGCTGCGCCTGTTAACTCTGTTATAATATATTGAATAAATATAGTTACAAAGTTAAAAATATAAGTTGCACCAAAACTTATAACAATTACCGATATCACATTTGCTGCACGAATTTTTAGAGCAGGTTTTTTATAAGGCTTTGTAGGGAGCAATATATTAATAATTAATATAAACAGCGGCACAGCTACGACATATAACGGCACATAGCCTGCAACCCACATATAATAATTTTCATTTTCTATTCCGGGAAAAAGCAACGTAGTAACTGAAACAAATACAACTTGCGATAAATTTGAAAGCAATAGCAATAAAAAATATGCTATACCCACTCTCGACATTATTGTTTTAAATTTAATTTTATCCATAATCTACCTTTCAAGCGATAACAGCAAGAAAATTAGTGCATTTTTAATGCATTTTGAGTTTTAAAATTATTTCTTTTTTTATTATATCGCTACTATGTATTATTTTACTATACTTTCACAAATAATACTATATTATATCTTTAATTTTTTATAAATTTGTGTTATTATTTTATTTATAGATGATAGAGAGTAACCTGAACGCGATTTTTATACTGCCCAAAGGTAGAAAAGTGCTGCAGTGCCCCTCGTGTGGTGAAAGTCTTCATTTACCGCACTTTATTGTTTTAGTATTTGTGCAGGCAAAAAAAGCACAATTAATTGAATAAAACTTTTTAAAAACAAACAAGAATATATAGAGGAGAAACAACATGTATACTGTAGATGAAAAATCACTTGCTAAATATGCCGAGTTTGCCGTTAGAATAGGCGCAAATCCACAGCCCGAGCAAACATTGATAATTCGTGCGCCAATTGAAGCCGCTCATTTTGCACGCCTTTGTGCAACAGCGGCATACGCTTATGGTGTTAAAGAAGTTGTTGTGCATTACAACGACGAAAAACTTTCGCGCATAAAAATGCAATACACAGATGTAGAGGTTCTTGAAGACGTTAAGCCGTGGACAGTTCAAAGCTTGCTAAATTATATTGAAAGTGACGGTTCAGCGTGTATTTTAAGTATAGTTTCACGCGACCCTGAAATATACAAAGGGCTGGATTCAGAGAAAATAGATAGGGCAAATATCGCTTCATCTAAAGCGATTGCACCATACCGTGAATACATTTTAAAAGATAAAATTCAATGGAGCATTGTTGCTGTGCCAAGCCCTGCTTGGGCAAGAAAAGTTTTCCCAAATGTTAGCGACGATGAAGCAATGCAAAATTTATGGCAAGCCATTTTTGATGTTTGCCGCGTAAACGAAGACGATATTGTAGGCGCATGGAAAGAGCACTCAGAAAAATTAAAGAACTACAAAAACATTTTAAACGAGCACGATTTTGCGAGCGTCCACTTAAAAAGCTCTAATGGCACAAATTTAACTATAGGGCTTGCAGAGGATGCACTTTGGGACGGCGGCTCGAGTTTCACCCATAAAAATTACGAATTCATGCCTAATATTCCAACAGAAGAGATATTTACAGCGCCGCACAAAGATAAGGTTAACGGTATAGTTTACGGCACAAAGCCCTATGTTTATAACGGTAACTTAATTGTAGATTTTTGTGTTACTTTTAAAGATGGCGTTGTTATAGATTACGATGCAAAAGAGGGCAAAGAGCTTTTAGGCCAGCTTTTAGACACAGATGAAGGCGCACGCCGCATAGGTGAAATTGCGCTTGTTCCCTCAACAAGCCCTATAAACAAAAGCAATATTCTGTTTTACAACACATTGTTTGATGAAAACGCAGCTTGCCATATAGCGTTTGGCGAGGGCTACCCCGGAACGGTTTTAGGCGGAAATGATATGAACGATGAGCAATTACTTGCAAAAGGCGTAAACAAAAGCCTAATTCATGAAGATGTTATGGTTGGCGCAGATGATATGACAATTACAGGCATTAAAAAAGATGGAGAAACCGTGCTTTTATTTGAAAACGGGGTTTGGGCATTTTAATTATAGCGTTAGCAGCTAACCCAAACATATTTTATAACGGCTAAGCATCTTACCCCAAAAGCTAAAATTTTGCACATTATATATTGCAAAACAAAAACAACTTATTATTGAAGAAACAAACTTAAATTTTTTGTACTATCACACATATAACAGGTTTTCCTCCCTGTGTTTTACACTTAAAGGTATAAAATCGGCACTTCTATTTAAATTCAATTTGAAATGTGGTAAAATTATATTACGATATTTAGATAAATTTAGTGCTGAGGTGATAAAATGAAATATACTTTTGATATAGCTGTTTTAGGCGGCGGCAGCGGTGGGCTTGTTGTTGCGGCAGGTGCGGCAGCCATGGGCGCAAATGTAGTGCTTTTTGAAGCAAACGACATGGGCGGCGATTGCCTAAACTCCGGCTGTGTTCCGAGCAAAAGCTTTTTGCACGGCGCGCATGGTGCGCATTTCTTAAAGGGCAGCAAAGAACAAGGCATTTTTGTAAACAATTACGAAACAGATATACCAAAGCTTATGGAGTATGTGCAAAATGTTATTGCCACCATTGCGCCACACGACAGTATAGAGCGTTTTGAATCGCTTGGCGTTAAAGTGGTTAATAAGTTTGCAACATTAAAAGATGCGCATACAATTAAGGCAGGCGATGATGAATACACCGCAAAATCCATTGTAGTATCAACAGGTTCTAAGGCATTTGTCCCACCCATTAAAGGGCTTGAAACTGTACCTTACTACACAAACAGCAATATTTTTAAAATGGACTATAACCCGGCTTCGTTAATTATTGTTGGTGCAGGCCCTATAGGTTTAGAGCTTGGGCAAGGGTTTGCTCATTTTGGCACAAAAGTTACCGTTATAGATAAAGCGCCATCGCTTTTTGGGAAAGACGAGCCTGAAGCCGGCGAGATTATGCAAAAAGTTTTAAGCGATGATGGCATTGAGTTTTGCCTTGGCGTCGACATTTTAAATGTAGAACAAGATGGCAAAAACACAATTGTTCATATTGAAGTTAACGGCGAGCAAAAAACATATACCGCGCAAGCTTTATTGGTTAGCACAGGTAGAAAAGCACAAACAAGCGAGCTTAATTTGCAGGCTGTTGGTGTTGAGCTATTAAAAAACGGTGCAATTAAAGTGAATAAGCAACTGCAAAGCACTGTTAAAAACATATACGCTTGCGGAGATGCCGCCGGGCCGTTTTTGTTCACGCACACGGCATCTTACCAAGCAGGCATTGTTCTTCAAAATGCATTATTCGGGCTAACTAAAAGCGTAGATTACAGCTGTGTGCCTTGGTGCACCTACACAAAGCCCGAAGTTGCGCATGTGGGATACTTGCAAAAAGACGCTGAAAAAGACGGCATTAGCACACAGGTGGTATCGGTTAAATTTGCAGATAACGACAGAGCTGTTACCGAGAGCGACAAACACGGTTTACTGAAACTTGTTTTAAATAAAAAAGGCGTTGTTATCGGTGCTACAATTATAAGCAATAAGGCGGGTGAGCTATTAGCTTTTGCATGCCTTGCTGTGCAAAACAAAATGAATATAGCCTCTTTCAACTCGCTAATACTGCCTTACCCCACGCAAGGCGAAATATTTAAAGCGGCTGCCGGCAAATACCGAAAAGAGCATGTAAAAGAATGGCAATTAAAACTACTAAAAAGCATAATAAAAAGCAGAAATAAATAATTGGAGACATATCATGTTAGACACCCATTATCGCAAAATAATACAGCCGGCTTTAAACACAAGCGGAAAACTGCTTGTGAAATTAAAGCTAACACCCAATAAGCTAACAGTATTAGCCTTTATTACAGGCGTTGGCGCAGGCGTTTTAGTTGGCTTTAAGCATTATATCGCTGCGGCAATAGTTTTGCTTTTAAGCGGCTATTTTGACCTTTCAGACGGCACTGTTGCGCGCATAACAAACAACCGTTCGCCACTTGGCGCTTTCCTTGATATGGTGCTTGATAGAATGGTAGAAAGCGCTGTTATAATGGGTTTCTATTTTGCAAAGCCTGAATTTACACTTATATACTTTTTGTTTTTCATCTCTGTGCTTTTCAATTTTTCAACATTCACTGTTGCAGGTGCGCTTATGAAAAATCAAGGCGAAAAAAGCATACACTACGACCCCGGCCTTGCAGAGCGCACCGAAACATTTATAGCATTTTGGCTCATGATGTTTTTTTCAAATTATGCAGGTCATATACTTACCGTTTTTATTATTATAGTTTTTTTTACAGGCATAAAACGCTTTTATGCCATAATTAAATTTATGCAGACAAACAAATAGTAATCTTAAACAAAAAACCGCTTGATTAGGCAAACAAGGCCTATCAAGCGGTTTTAAATTTGCTTTATTACTAAATTAACAGCACAAAATTTTACAGTGAAAAATTCTCTATGCCTCGTTTAAAGATATATCCAGCGGCAATATTTCTTTTTTATATACTTTAGAATAAAGTGCTAACGCTAATAGTAAGCATACCAATTCAGCAACGGGAAATGCAAACCATATTGCGTTTAGCCCGAAAAGTGTTGAAAGCAAGTAGGCGCACGGCATAAGCACAAGCAATTGCCTTATAGTGCTCATTAAAAGGCTGAGCATACCATACCCAAGCGCTTGGAACACGCTTGAAAATGTAATGGCAAATGCAGCAGGGTAAAAGCAAATGCTTAAAATTCTTAGAGCAGGCACGCCTATATCCAGCATCTCTTGTGATGCATCAAACATAAGCAATAATTGTGTGGGAAAAATCAAAAAAACAGATGTGCCGATAGCCATAATTATTGCGGCTATGCATAATGAAGATTTCAGAGCTTTTACTATACGCTTTCTGTTTCTTGCGCCAAAATTATAGCCAACTATTGGCACAAGGCTGTTAACAACGCCGAATAAAGGCATTAACACAAAGCTTAGTAATTTAAAGTATATGCCAAACACAGCCACTGCTGTTTCAGTATAGCCCGCGAGCAATTGGTTGAAAAAGAAAAGCATAACACTTCCTATGCTCTGCATTATAATGCTTGGAAAACCAACTTTATATATTTCAATTACAGCGCTCATTTTAAGCTTGAACATATTCAGCCTAAGTATAATTTCATTATTGAATTTTTTATTCAGAGTAATACCTATTATCATACCCACCCATTGGCCCACAACTGTTGCTACAGCTGCGCCCGCAACGCCCATTTCAGGCACACCGAATAAGCCGAAAATGAATATAGGGTCTAATGCAATATTTACTACAGCACCTGATATTTGCGCTACCATTTGGTATGTGGTTTTGCCTGTAGCCTGCAAAATGCGCTCCATTGTAATTTGCACAAATATGCCCAGCGAAAATACTAATACTATTGTCATATAGCTAATTCCGCCCGCTACAACCTCTGCGTTATTTGAAGACATATTCATGTAATAATTGCTTGCAAATAGGCCAACCATTGCAAAGGCAAACCAGCTTAACACCGCTAAAATTACACCGTTATGCGCTATTTCATTCGCTTCTTTTTTTCGGCCTTCTCCAAGCCTGCGCGACATAATTGCATTCATACCCACAGATGTTCCCACCGCAACCGCTATCATTAAATTTTGTATTGGGAACACAAGGCTAACCGCTGTAAGTGCACTTTCGCTTATGCGTGAAACAAATATGCTGTCTACAACATTATAAAGCGCTTGAATAAGCATGCTTAACATTATTGGAAATGCCATGCTTGTTATTAACTTATTAATTGGCATAACGCCAAGGGGATTTTCTTTTACCATAAACTCTCCTGTTTAAAAAATAGCTCTCCATCGCAATTTTTTTTGCAATTGTTCAAACTTTTATATTTACCTATAAAAAATAGAATTATATATAATTTTGCTTTTTGCGCACAAAATATCTATGCGTCAATATTTTACGCATTTTTTAAAGCTTATACTCCATCTAAATTATCGCTTTAACATTAGTAACCCTTATTCAAAAGCCTAATATCCTCGCCGCAAAATGTTAGCACTTCGCAATTACCAAGCAACCTCGATACTATTTTTTCTGTATATCTTCTTCTTAAATTGGCATCATCTACAATATTGCTTGTGTATATTGTGGGGTGTTTTCTTGCATTCACTAAATTATATAAACAAGCGCTGATATAAGGTGTTATATATTCAGTTCCTAAATCGTCTAATATTAAAAGTTGTGCGTTTAGCATAGCCTGTAATGTTTCGCCCTCTTTTGTTCCAAAACGCTCTTTTTCCACATTCTCAAATGCCTCTTGTGCACTTGTGTATACAACATCATAGCCTTTTTCAAGCGCCACATTAGCAATGGATAGCGCAAGGTGGGTTTTGCCAAGGCCCGCAAAACCACACATATAAAGGCTTGCGTTTGAAAGCTTAAAATTATCTGCATAAGCTTTACAATACTTAAATAAACTGCTCATATGCTCGCGCACGGTTATCCCCTCTTGTTCAATTAAAACATCGGGGTATTTATTTATATCAAAATCTGCAAATCTGCAAAGTGAGAGTGGCGAATTTTCATTAAGTTCACTTCTTCTTAAACTTTTTGTAAGCTCATGCACGCAATTGCAATATTTTCCGTTAAAATATCCTGTATCATCGCACATTTCACACTCAAATTTCGGCTTTAATTTTTCATTTTCAAAGCCTGAATTTTTTATTAACATTGTGCGCTGTTCTTCTATTTCTTTTGCACTTTTTAGCAAATTTGCAATATGTTCATCTTGTGCGCCATTTGCTGCTAAAAGCGCAGCTTTTGCACACAGCTTAGCGCTTTCGTGCTTTAATTGCTGTGCCTTCGGCAATTCATCTTGAAGCTTTTTTGCGTTGTAATCAGCTATTTCATAAGCTTTTTGCCTTCTTGATGCTACTATATCCCTGGCTTTTTGCAATAAATTTTCATTGTTCATTTGCCTTACCCCCACTAACAAATACGGGCACTTTTTTCATTTTGCCGTTAAGCACGCTTTTCGCACCCGGATTGCTCACAGAAATATTCTGCATTTTATCGGCAGAGCTCTGCATTAAATCTTGCAAAGTTCTATGTCCTTCTTCATACCAGCGCCGCAAAATCCCGTTAACATATTTAACTGTTTTCTTTTCACCTGCATGTGCAATTGCCTCAGCTATCATTGTTTCGTCATAGCCGTAAGCTTCAAACCAATCGCAAATAAGTAAGCTCTCGGTTTTAGACACTTTCATATTCTCTTTTGAGAAAACGCCTAACGCTCTTTTTACATACTCTTCTTTTTGTATTAGTCCGTGCAAATATGCTTCTGCTGCACGCCCTGAATTTATACCGTCCCTTTGCCAAGACAGCAGCGCGCGTTCAATATACCTTGCATTTTTTTTGCCCATAGCCGCAAAATGTGCAACTCCAAGTAAAATCATGTCGATGGGCATAGCATCGCTAATATACATAGAGGCAAAAATATTACAGTCGCCTTGAGTTACAACACCGCCCAATAAACGCTGGCACTCTTGCAATAAAAACGATATCTTTTTATTTTGCTCTGCCGCTTTTGAAACTTGCTGTGTATTTAAATGCACTTTTCTTTGCGCAGGCTTTTCTTGTTTTTCAGCTTCTTGCAAAGCACTTTGCTCATTTTCAATATAGCTGTCTTCTATCAGGCCTGCGCCCTTCCAAAACAGTAGCGCTTGCTTTATTTTATCTTTGCTTCTTATGCGCAAGTTTTTCGATATTTCATTTTCATCGCAAGTTCCTGTTTTAATGATGTAAAGCGCAATGCGCAGCCATTCATCTTCTGTGTTTTCAAGGCGGGCAAAAACAATATTCGGCACATTTGTTACATCTTTATTATTTTTGTTTATAATATAAGCCAAGTTTTAACCCTCCATAAATTTAATTTGCACCCATTAATTTTTTATAAAAACACAAAGGCGAACTTATAGGTAATTTTAAAAAAGTAGCCTCAAGCTGTTAATAGAGTGAGCGTTCCAAGGAAACAACCACTTTCTTACCGCCTGAGGTTTTTGTGAGTATTCATAGTACTTTTTTAAAAAAGCCTTATTGTTCGCCCGCAAACTTTCTGCGCTTTAGTTGTAATTTTGTTTATTTTTAAATATAAACTCGCCACTATTAATCGTTTGCAAGTGCCCTCTCAAGCCAAATTGCGCCAATATCCAAAGCGTTATAAAGGCCAACTTTATCGCTTTGCTTTACCATACGCTCTATTGGTGACAAGCTTGTATCTGTAGAAAGCAGTGTAACATGAACCCTATTGGGCACTGTTTTACCGTTTTCTTCTTTTGTTGTTAAAATTTGCATGAAAATAACATATGGCTCATTTAAGTCGCCATAGTAAATATCGTTTTTCGAGCGCACCAGTGGACGCCCTTTATACATCAGTTCGGGTGTGAAAGGCATTGGTTAAATTTCTCCTTTTAATGTGCCCAAATTTAATCGGACAAATAGTTTTTCAAAAGCGCTTGCAATAAATCGTCCCTGTCTATTTTTCTAATATTAGAGCGTGCGCCTTGATATGTTGTGATATAAGTTGGGTCTTCTGAAAGAATATAGCCTACTATTTGGTTTATGGGGTTATATCCTTTTTCTTTAAGCGCCCTGTAAACATCTGTTAGAACAGCGCGAATTTCGCGGTCTCTGTCATCATGCAAAGAAAATATAGCTGTTTGTTGATTCATTTCGTATTCCCCCCATTATAATTATCTGTATAAAATATTGCTTTAATAGCTATTGCTCTAATTTTAAAAAATGCACCTAAAGAGCACATTTATACATCTTTATTGTACAGCAAAATTAATTATTATGCAAGCAAAACATCAAAATTAAAAGCAATTATGTGTTTTTTTATATTAAATTGGCAATTGCGCTAATTTGTATGCGCATTTTGCTTTATACAAGTTAAATTTTCACATTAAAAAAATTTAACTTAATTTTGCTGGATTTTTTCATTTGTTCGGTGTATACTTTAAGTGTTATCCAACAAAAATATGGCGGTGAGTTATGATATACGGCATAGGAATTGACAGCGTTTTAATTAAGCGCATAGAAAAAAGCATGAAAAGCGATCATTTTTTAAAAAGAGTATACGGAAAAGAAGAAATTGCATTTTTTAACAGCAAAAAAAAACCGGCTAAAAGTGCCGCTGCAAATTTCGCTGCAAAAGAAGCGTTTTCTAAGGCGCTTAAAACAGGTATATTCAGCGGCAAATTTGAGCTTAAAGATGTTCAAATTCTTCGCACTGATAACGGGGCGCCATATTATTATCTAACAAATGAAGCGCTAAAGATTATAGAAGACAGCAAATTAAAAGCTCATGTAAGTTTAACGCACGAAGGCGATTACGCAAGCGCTTTCACAATTATCGAAGCACTCGATTAATTGGTTTAAGTTTAATTCTATCTAATAAATTACTGATATTGCATAATATTTAACCACAGTTGAAAGGACATTATATATGATTACACCCGAACAGATAAAAAACAACAAAGCTATACAAACATATATAGAAAAAGCCGACGAAGTATTAAATGCAATTGGCTATACAGAGCACAGTTACCCCCATGTTACTCGCACAGCGCATTTTGCGCAGAAAATTTTAACAGATTTAGGCCACGATAAGCGCACATGCGAACTTGCCTGGATTGCAGGCTATATGCATGATATAGGTAATGTTGTAAATAGAATTGACCACGCTCAAAGCGGCGCTGTTATGGCGTTTCGAATTCTTGATAAGCTTGGTATGCCCCCTGAAGAGATAGCTATTATATGCAGCGCCATTGGCAACCACGATGAAAACACAGCTTTCCCTGTAAACGCTGTTGCCGCGGCTCTTATACTATCAGATAAAACCGATGTGCGCCGCACAAGGGTTAGGGATGAGAGCAGCGTGAGCCACGATATTCACGACAGAGTGAATTTTGCCGTGCAAAAGGCTTCTACATATTTGAGCGATGACGCTACATGTGTTGTGCTTGATTTGATAATTGATACCGAAATTTCCCCTGTTTTAGATTATTTCGAAATTTTCTTAGAGCGTATGCTTTTATGCAGAAAATCTGCCACTGCGCTAAATTTAGCATTTAAGCTGATAATAAACGGGCAAGCCTTGGTTTAACCCACATATTTTCTTCCGAAATGTAAATTTTTCCATAAAGTTACAAGTAATGAATATTTTATGTTTAAAAACACATATTTAAAGCAAAACTATTAAAACAAGCATAAATATAATTTATTATCGGAGATTTTTATGGATATTAAACGAGGAGAAATATTCTACGCTGATTTAAGCCCCGTTATGGGTAGCGAGCAAGGTGGCATTAGGCCTGTACTTATTGTGCAAAATGATGTGGGCAACAGGCACAGCCCAACTGTTATAGCCGCCGCAATAACATCAAAGCACGACAGAACAGGGCTTCCCACCCACATAGGCCTAAAAGCAGGGCAAGCAGGCCTACCCAAAGACAGTGTAGTGCTTTTAGAACAAATTCGCACGCTGGATAAAAACCGTTTGCGTGAAAAAGCTGGGCAAATACCCACAGATGTGCAACAGCAAGTTAATGAAGCGCTACAAATTAGTGTGGGCCTTGCTACATTGTAATTTTTTTGCAAAATAAAGCTGTTTGCTATTCATTTTGTATTCCTAATTATAATTAGCTATATATTATATTTCTTGAATAGCTATTGCTTTATTATAAACAAACAATCAAGATAACTTCAATATTCAAAAATAAAAAGCTCAGCGCAAAAACGAACAAAGCCGGTAAAACCGGACAATAAAAAACAGCCTCCTATGGTAGAGTTAAAAAAACTACTATAGGAGGATTTTTCACGCCAAGGAGTTATCGACATATAAGCCATATTCTCTAAACGCCATACAGTGTGAGCAATTAGAGAAACAAGCGTATTTACATCATATTTTCTCTCATAAGCATTTTCTTTATATTTACACCGAGAAAATACGAGCATATAAGCTTGATTATATCGGGAATAATAAAAGGTAAAACGCAATAAACAAGGCTTTCAACTAAATTTAATTTTGTAATTACCATAAACCACATTGTACCAAAAGCATAGCAAATAACTAAACCAATTAGCATAAAACAAATGTGAATTACTGTTTTATTGCTTTTTTTCATCGCAAAGCTTGTTAAAAACGCAATTGCTACATAACCTATCACATAGCCTCCCGTTTTTCCGAAAAGCGCACCGGGGCCGCCTTGCATTCCCGCTAAAACAGGCATACCTACAAGCGCTAAAAGTAAATAAATGCCCATGCTCGCACTTGCCCAAACAGGGCTTAAAAGAACACCTGCAAAAAAAGCACCAAGAACACCCAAATTAAAAGGCACCGGCCCAAAAGGCACGATTATTTGCGAAAGTACAGCCATTAGTGCCGAAAACAGCGCACACAAAACCATGTTTCTTGTTTTATTTCTGCTTTTTGTATTCATTATTCCTCCAAATTGTTTGCATTTTAAATCGCTATAAATTAAAATTTCAATTATAATGTGACAAATTTAATTAGTATCTTGTAAAACTATTTTCACTTCACCATAAGTTAATGTTTTCATCTTGCCGCTTTGAGTAATTACTTTTAAATGGCCCTCATTCGTTATGCTTTGCGCTAATGCCTCTTCTTCGTATCCGTTTTGCACAATTACTATTTTTTTGCCCGGCACTAAATTTAATTTTTTATAATCTTGCATAAATGCTTTATTGGGTAACTTTTCGCATATTTCTAAAAGCTCATTTAATATATTTGCCGCTAATTCTGCCCTTGAAACAACACTGCTTTCATCAAAAACAGCAGTTGCTATATCCTTAATATCCTCGCTAAATCCCATCTTGGGCATTTTCACATTAATGCCGATGCCCACAATTATGTTTGATATGCCACCTGTTTGCATATCCGTTTGTGCTTCGCACAAAATGCCGCAGAACTTCTTGCCGTTTTTATATAAATCGTTAACCCATTTAATTTGAATATCTTGCTGTGTACTTAAAGATTTTATCGCTCTGCAAGTTGCAACCGCTGCCGCGCACGTTATGCTTTGCGTGTTTTGAATGTTTAAATTTTCCTTTAAAATAACAGACATATAAAGCCCTGTGCCTTTTGGCGATGAAAACTTGCGCCCAAGCCTACCTTTGCCCTGCGTTTGCTCATTTGCAATTACAGCGCTCGCATGCACAGCGCCCTCTTCTGCCATTTGCTTTGCATAAGTGTTTGTTGAATTAACACTGTCTAACACAATAATTTCTGCTTGCTTATACCGCTTTTTAACATGCGGCAATATGCCTTGAACACTGAGAATATCACTGCTTGCTTGCAGCGAATACCCCTTTTTTTTAACAGCTTTTATTTCGTGCCCGCTTTTTTCCAGTTGCTTTATCGCTTTCCAAATTGCAGCCCTTGATACATTTAGCTCCTGTGCTAACTGCTGGCCTGAAATACTTGCGCCCTTTTGCTTTTCCAATATATAAAGTAGTTTTTGCTCTGTTTGCATAAATTACCCCTTTGTTATGTGTAAACCAAATTTCATTTTTATGTTTACTATTTTACCATGCTTTATATTAATATTCAATACTTTATGGCACATTATCAAATTACATTTGACAATTTAACAAATCTAAATTATGATAATTTAAGCGCAAGTACAAATTGAGCGCTTATATGCATATTAATAAGCTAAAGTAAGTTAGAGCGGTACCATTTTTTAAATGGGCGCTAAGTGAGGTAATTATGGCGGGAGTTTACATTCATATACCCTATTGCGAGAGCAAATGCCATTATTGTAATTTTTACTCGTTGGGTGGCAAAACCAATGTGCCTATAGAATATGTAAACGCAATAGTTCGCGATATAAAAAATGCTGATATAAAGTCACCTGTTGAAACCGTTTATTTTGGTGGCGGCACTCCGTCTTTGCTTAGCGCACAGCAAGTGGGCACAATTTTAAGCGCGCTTTATATAAAAAGCGATGCCGAAATTACGCTTGAAGCTAACCCGGGAACCGTTGACTTAAACGTGCTAAGTGCTTATAAAAAGCTTGGTGTTAATAGGCTTTCGCTCGGTATTCAAACAGCAAGCGACAGCAGTTTAAAGCGCATTAACAGGCTTCACACAGCAGCGCAGAGCGAGCAAATATTGCAAATGGCAAAAAAAGCAGGCTTTATAAATATTTCAGCAGATTTAATGCTATGCTTGCCTAATTACACTATAGAGGAAATGCACAAAACAATAGATTTAATTAAAAATTGCACACATATAAGTACATATATTTTAAAAATTGAAGAAAACAGTTTTTTTGGAAAGAACCCACCTGAAAATTTACCCGATGAGGACAGCGCGGCAGATTTTTATTTAGCTTGTATAAGCGAGCTAAATAAGCACAATTTCACTCAATATGAAATTTCAAACTTTGCAAAAAAAAATTATGAAAGCCGCCATAATTTACTTTATTGGAATTGCGAGGATTACTACGCTTTTGGGCCATGCTCGCACGGGTGTATAAATAATAAGCGCTTTTACACACCTAAAGGAGTTAAAGAGTATATAAAAACGGCACAGCCCCTTATTCACGAGGGCTATGCCGATTACACCGATTATATAATGCTACAGTTACGCCTAAATAAAGGCCTTGATTTTAGCACGCTAAAGGCACGCTATAATGTAGAGTTCACGAAAAAGCAAATTGAATTTTGCAAAGCTTTACAACAAAACAATTTGGCAGTATTTAGCGAGGCATCTTTAAAACTTACACCTAAAGGCATGCTTTTACAAAACAGCATTTTAAGCGAACTGATTTAGCTATATTTCACTTAAATTTATTCACTTTAATTTCATTTTAATATTAAAGCGCTTCTTTAAGCACCGATGCCATAATATCGGTGCCTTTTTCTATTTGCTCTAAACTTGCTGTTGAAAAATTAAGCCTTATTGAATTGCTTTTTTCATTGCTGTCGGCTAAAAAGGCATAGCCGGGCACTACTGCCAGTTTTCGTTTTAAACACTCACTGACAAAAGCGTCTACCTTTACACCCTTAGGCAAATAAGCAAAAATAAACATACCACCCATCGGCTTTACAAATTCAAGCTCCGGGCATTTTTCACGCAAACTTTTTGACATGAAATTAGCTTTTTTCGCATAGAGCTCCGCTGTGTTTTTTATATGCATATCCATATCGGTTTTTTGCAAAATATCAAGGCAAACACGCTGTGCCCAAACATTAGTATGAACATCGTTAACCTGCTTTGCAATAACAAAATGCTTTGAAACAGCTTTAGGTATAACGCAGTAAGCAAGTCGCATACCCGGGCACATAATTTTCGAAAAACTGCCTGTGTAAATAACAGCATCTTGCTCGTCAAAACTTTTAATGGGCTGTATTCTCTCTCCTTCAAACCTAAGCTCGCCGTAAGGGTCGTCCTCTAAAACAGGCACATTATATTTTACACACAAATCGTATATTTTTTTGCGCTTTTCATAGCTTGTTACATAGCCTGTGGGGTTTTGAAAGTTTGGCACGGTATAAAAAAACTTTGGCTTTTTTTCTGCCGATAGCACCTCTTCAAGCTCGTTTAAGCAAACGCCGTCCTCTTGCATTTTAACGCCCTTTAGCGTTGCCCCGTAAGATAAAAACGCGTTATATGCGCCTAAAAAAGCAGGGCTTTCACATGCAACAATATCGCCCTCATCACAAAAGCATTTTGCGGCAAACTCAATAGCTTGCTGGCTTCCGGAAAGTATAATAACTTCGTCATTTTCTTTAACTAATTGCTCTTTTTTGCGCCTGTTTAAAAAGTTTTTCACTTCATCAATTAGCCCGGGCACTCCCTCGCTTACAGAATATTGTAACACTTCATTTGCGTGGTTTTCCAAAAGCATAGCCGAGCTTTTTTGTATTTCGCTTATTGGAAATGTATCGGGCGAGGGGTTGCCGCCTGCAAAGCTAATAAGCGTAGCATCGCTCATTTGTTTTAGTATTTCACGTATTATCGATGGTTTCATGCCCATCATCCGCTTTGAAACTCCGTAGTTCATACATTCCCCTTCTGTTTCCATTCGCCTTTGTTATTTATAATAACTTGTGTATTAATTAATAACAAAGTAATATTTTAATAATTTAATTGATACCATAAAGCTATCTTGCCCCAAAAATTGCGCTTCCCACCCTAATTAATGTGCTACCATGCTCTATTGCCATTTCAAAATCATCCGACATTCCCATGCTTAGCACATTAATATTTTCGCCACACTGCTCTTTTGTTTTAAAAAACAGTTCGCGCATTTCATCGAAATATAAGCGCAATTGCTTTTCACCGCAAATTTCAACAGGCGGCGGTACACACATAAGCCCTCTCAAATTCACATTGTCAAGCTTTTGAACCGCCTCACAAATTTTAGGTAGTTCATGCGCCTGTATACCGCTTTTTGTCTGCTCGTTTGCTATGTTAATTTGCAAAAGCACACAAGCGTTTTTTTCGGCTTTTTCATATTGCTTTTGCACCTCCAAAAGCAATTTTTCGCTGTGAACACTTTGAATAAAATTTGTTAGCTTTGGCAAAAACTTAACTTTATTATTCTGTAAAGCGCCTATTAAATGGCAGTTTACATCACTTTGCGCAAAAAAATCTTCTTTACTAATAAATTCTTGCACACGGTTTTCACCAAATAGTTTTAGCCCGCAATCTTTTGCAATTTGCAACTTTTCAATGCTCTGCGTTTTAGAAACCGCCATCAAAGTTACATCTTGCCTTTTAACATTCGCTTTTTGGCAAGCGTTTGCTATTTTTTCTTCAATAAACATTATGTTATCGGCAATAATTTTTTGTTGCATAATAATTTTATTCCTTAATATTATTAAATTAAAAAACAGCATCTAAGCTAAATACTCAGCGCATAGTTTGAGTTTTTGCTCTCTTGTAAGCTTTTTAATTTGGTGCTCTCGTTTTAGTGCTTCACCTTTCCCAAGGCATTGCTCACAATAAACCAGTTCAACCGGTAAACGGGTTTTAGTGTACTTTGCACCTTTTGCATTGTTATGCGCAAGAATTCTTTTTTCAACATTATTTGTATAGCCACAATATAGCGTATTATCGGCACATTTCACCAAATATACATAAGTTATACTATTTTCGTTTGCCATTATTCTTCACTGTGCAATTCTTTTGCTAATATGCATGCATTAATTGCGTCTTCTTTTGTTTGCGTTGTTACCAAAAAGCGCCCAACATGGCAAAAGCGCAGTGTTTCAAGGTTGCTAATAGCTCTCAGCTCGTGTTCTTGCATGCCCGCCCATTCAGCAGGAAAACTTATTTTCAAGGCATTCGAGCTAAAAGAAACAGGCACTGCTTGCGCGCAAAAACCGCCCCTTTGTGAGGGATACACAACAAATTCAGCTTTGCTATTCGGTATTAACTGCTGTTTCCACGGCGCATATTTTTCCAATGTTACTATGCCGTTTTTCATATTGCTAAGTGCTTCATTTACATAATTTTCAGCGCGATTAATCGCCTGCAAACCCTCAATTTTACGGCTGAGCAATTCTGTTGCGGTTTCAACGGCTTTTTCAAAGCAATCCTCTATATCTTCGTCACTGTCCCACGCCGGGTTATATGCACTAATAAGCTGCGCTAATTGATTGCCACTGCCTGTGTTATCGTCTAAGTCCAGCGGCTGAATAAAGTGATAATCTACCCTTTGTGCTTGTTCTTTCGGCAACAGCTCTTCGCCATATTTCTTCCATAGTAGCCCAAAAGCCGCATAAGGCACTTTATTTTCCCTAACAGGGCTGTTCTTAGCGTGGTGGTCAAATTCGCCATCGCCTATATCAAACACTATGCCATCATAATTATTTGGCACTTTAAAACCGCGTTTTATCACTATATTTGGATTTAAAATTTTAAGCAGTGCCGCACTGAAAACGTCATCGGCGTGAAAACGCCCTGCGTGCGTAAAAGCTTTGTTTGGTATTTCTTGCATAATTACCTCTTTTTTTATATTTAACTTTATATATAATATCACAATTCAATTATAATTAACAGTAAAACTCAAACATTTATTTAGCATTCCAATTTAATTTACAACAAAATAAAAAGCTTAAGACAAGCAAAATTTAGCTTGTTTCAAGCTTTTGAAACTTAAATGTTCAGTTTTA
>CAYJPD010000009.1:0-36508 GCA_964371975.1 uncultured Bacteroides sp. | reverse complement strand
TATGTTCGCAGTGGTTACAGAACCTATGAGCGCCAACAAACAAATTATGATTATCAAGTTAGCGTGCAATTACAAAATGGTTTAGCGCAAGCAGATGCAGAGGCGGCAGCGGCACAAATAACAGCGCCTCCGGGTACCTCTGAGCATAATTTAGGCCTTGGTGTTGATATATTTGCGGTTGGCAATGATGAATATGATACTGCAGTATTTGAACAATCCGATGCGTCTAAATGGTTGATGGAAAATGCTGTGAACTATGGCTTTATTCTTCGCTACCCCGCAGATAAAGAGGCAGTAACCGGCTTTGCTTATGAGCCTTGGCACTATAGATATGTTGGCACAGAGCAAGCGAGCTTAATTAAAGCAAGTGGTTTAACGCTTGAAGAATATATAGCAAGCGCAAACAGCTAAAATATAAGTTAAGTGTTGCAATTATAGTATTTATTTTTAAAGTATAATTAAATTATAATGTTAGCAATTATCGCTTAATTCAATATCAAATTAATAAACCGCTTACAGCAAGTAAAAGTTGCTGTAAGCGGTTTTTGTTTGTGTAAATAATAGTACAAAATAAAATGTTATTATATCAATTCTTGCAATTCTTTTGCTTTATCTGTTTGCTCCCATTTAACATTTAAATCTTCTCTGCCCATATGGCCGTAAGCCGCAAGTTTTCTGTAAATAGGCTTTCTTAAATCTAATTGCTCTATAATATCTTGTGGGCTTAATTTGAACACTTTTAAAACAACATTTTCAATTGCATCTTCGCTAACAGTTGCTGTGCCGAAAGTATCTACCCTAACACTAACAGGCTCTTTAACGCCAATAGCGTAAGCAAGCTGAACTTCACAGCGTTTAGCAAGCTTTGCAGCTACAATGTTCTTTGCTACCCAGCGAGCGGCATATGCTGCGCTTCTATCAACTTTAGTTGGGTCTTTACCGCTAAATGCGCCGCCACCGTGCCTACCCATGCCGCCATAAGTATCTACAATAATTTTTCTCCCTGTAAGGCCGGTGTCACCTTGAGGGCCGCCAACCACAAAGCGCCCTGTTGGGTTAATAAAATATTTTGTGCTCTCATGCAAATATTCTTTAGGAAGAACAGGCATTATAACATGTTCCATAATTTGCTTGCGTAATTCTTCGGTAGAAACGTCAGGCGAATGTTGAGAAGATACAACTACTGCATCTATTCTTACAGGCTTATCGTCTTCGTAGGCAACAGTAACTTGACTTTTGCCGTCCGGGCGTAAAAATGGCAATGTGTTATCTTTGCGCACTTGTGTTAGTTTCTTGCATAAATCATGCGCAAGGCTAATAGGTAGTGGCATAAGCTCTTTTGTTTCATCGCAAGCGTAGCCAAACATCATACCTTGGTCGCCTGCGCCGCCTGTGTCTACGCCAAGTGCTATATCTGCACTTTGCTCGTTGATATTTGCAAGAACCGCACAAGTATCGGCATCAAAACCAAATTTTGCCCTGGTATAGCCTATATCTGCTACAACATCGCGCACAATTTTCTGAAAATCGACATAACAAGCAGTGCTAACTTCGCCCATTAAATGAATTAGACCTGTGCTTGCAGTTGTTTCAAGCGCGACACGGCTGTTTGAGTCTTGCTCAAGTAAAGCATCTAAAATAGCGTCTGAAATTTGATCGCATATTTTATCGGGATGCCCTTCGGTAACTGATTCCGATGTAAAAAGTTTTACTTTGTTCATATTTTCTCCTTTTTATGGCATGAAAAAACCCGGTGAGTATAACACCGAGCTGTATAAAGCTTATCTTTCGGTGTAATACCGCAGGATTTGGCACCTTACAAACGTAGGTTGCCGGGCTTCACAGGGCCTGTTCCCTCTGCCACTCTTAATAAGTTGTATTCTTTTTTTACATTATAGCATTTTTTGCTGCAAAATTCAACTTTTTTTGATAAAATTTATTTTTTACACTAAATGTAAAAATTCAAATTATAAAGTAAAAAATAAAAATGATAACAGCTTTGATATAAATTTCATAATTTTAGCTATTCATAATATATAATTAAGCGCAAAAATATAACAGCATTTAGTTGAAAAATAAAATTTACAATATTGTTATTTACCTTGACTATCACTTAACTAATATTTTATAATATATTTAAGGAGCATGATTATGATTTTAAATTTAGCGGTATGTGATGACGATTTAGTACAAATTGATAATATTAAACAGCTTGTAAGCCTTTGGGCAAGCAGGCTTGATTTCACTGTAAATATAAAAGAATTCATAAGTGCTGAAAGTTTTTTGTTTCATAATGAGGGCAATATTAATTATGATATTATTCTGCTTGATATTGAAATGGGTGAAATTAATGGGGTAGAGCTTGCGAAACGTATTAGAAAATATAGCGATAGCGTGCAAATTATTTTTATAACTGGCTATTCAGATTATATTGCAGACGGCTATGAAGTTTCAGCTTTGCATTATTTAATGAAACCGTTAGATGAAGAGAAATTTTATGAAACATTAAACAGAGCGCTTGAAAAAGTTAAGAGGAACGAAAAAAAACTATTATTAGAGAGCAGTGAAGGGCTTTTTGCTGTTCCTATATATCAAATAGTGTATATTGAAGTTGTAAAAAATTATATTACGGTGTATGCTAAAGAAAATTATACAGCAAGAATGACATTAACTGATGTTTTTGAAAAACTTGATAGGCAATTTTTTAAAATTGGAAGGTCGTATATTGTAAATTTAACTTATATAAATAGCGTAAGCAAAACACATGTGAACTTTACAAATGGCAGCATAGTACCGTTGCCAAGGGGCATGTATGATAAACTTAACAGAGCAATTATAGATTTATAATAGCTTATAATTCATAAGCTATATGTTAATAAAGGTGGTGTTAGCGTGTTTGGGCATAAAAAAGCCGAAAATAGAATTGAACTTTATCAAGCAGAGCTTTTAAAAACGCATTATTCTGAAGTTGAAAATATGTATAAAAAAATTAGAGGCTGGCGCCACGATTATGCTAATCACATTCAAGTTATGAAAGTTCATGCACAAAATGGCGATTTAAGTGCTATTAAAAACTACCTTGATTTACTCGAGAACGATTTAAAAACAGTTGACACAATAGTGAAAACAGGAAATTCAATGGTTGATGCCATTATGAACAGCAAACTTTCGCTTGCAAAAGCGAGTAATATAAAAGTGATAATTGATGCCAATATACCAATAAAGCTGAATTTGTCGGATATAGATTTATGCGTTATAATTGGCAATTTGTTTGATAATGCAATTGAGGCAAGCCTTGCACTCAGCGAAGAAAACAGGCTAATTCGTATTTATATGGATATTAAAAACACGCAAGTTTATATTAGCTTTACTAATTTCACAAAAGATAATAAAAGAAAAAAATCAGGTAATATTTTTAAATCTACTAAAGGGGAAAAACATGGTTTTGGCCTTTTAAGAATTGATAATACAGTAAATAAGTTAAACGGTTATATAAATAGAAACAGCGAAAACGGCGCTTTTACAACAGAAATTCTATTGCCTTGCATTTGACAATTCGTCCCTAATAATATACAACTCGTCCCCAAGTTTACACAAGGGGGCGTTTTTGCTTTATTATACAATTAGCAAAAGCTTTAATATATAATGTGTTATCGATAAAATAATGTTTAATAGGCAATAATAATTACTTGTTTTATATAAGCTTTGCAAAGGAGGAAATGTATGAATAGTAATAAACAAAGCAAAGAGAAAATAGAATATGGAATGTTTAAAGTTACAAAATTTATGCTTAGAACTGCTTGGAACAAGAGAAAAAGATTAATAATTAACAATGTTATAATAGTTGTAATTGCGGTTTTATTAAGCCTTTGCGAGCTTTTTGTTACGCCTACAATTTTAGGCGAATTGCAACAGGGCGCAAATACAGAAAATGTAATTGTCACAATTTTGTTTTTTAGCATTTTGATTATTATTTTAAATGCGCTTAAAGCTTATTATAATGAGGCTATTCGCTCGGGGAAAATAGAAGTTAGATTAGATATAATGCAAATGCTTAACAATAAAAAAGCACTAATGTCCTACCCGCTAACCGAGGATGAAAGCATTATTAAAAAGCATGAAAAAGCTGAAAATACAACAGGAGCGAATGATTCTGCAAGTGAAGCAATTTGGCTAACACTAACAGATGTCCTAACAGCGTTTTTTTTACTTTTAATTTATATAATTTTGCTTACAAATGTGAATGTAATTATGATTAGCGTTGTTAGCATTACTTGCGCTTTAAGCTATTTTGTATGCAAAAAAATAAACAATTGGGGCTATAGGCATACACAGGAGCTTGAAGAGCTTCAAAATAAAGTTAACTATGCGCAAAAGAAAAGCGAAGATGTTGAATTTGCAAAAGATATTAGAATTTTTGGCATGAAGCAATGGATGGACGATATGTATTATGCCGCAACGAGTTTACTACGCGGCTTTAGGATTAAAGCTGAAAAGAAATATATAAAGGCAGATTTTATTGATTTGCTGCTTACATTTGCAAGAAACGCTATAGCTTATATTTACCTTATAAATTTAAGCTTAAGCGCAGAAATTACAGCATCAGAGTTTTTACTTTACTTTAGTGCAATTAGTGCGTTTAGTGCAATGCTGGTGCAATTTTTATCGCAAATGACAGAGCTTCAAAAAAAGAGCATAGAACTTCGCTCGGTGCTTGAATTTTTAAATTTAAAAGAAGTTTTTAAATTTGAAGACGGCAAAAGCATAACGCCGGATAATAATAAGGAATATGAAATAAAACTTAACAATGTAAGCTTTAAATATCCGGAAGCTGAAAAGTACACTTTGAAAAATATAAATTTAACATTAAAACCGGGCGAAAAACTTGCGGTTGTTGGCCTTAACGGTGCAGGAAAAACAACACTGGTAAAATTGATGTGTGGTTATTATGACCCCAGCGAGGGCGAAGTGCTTTTAAACGGTGAAGATATAATAAATTTTAACAGAAGAGATTATTATAAGTTTTTTACAGCTGTCTTTCAAGAGTTTTCTTTGCTTGCAGGTACCATAGCGCAAAATGTTGCGCAAAACGGTAAAAAAATTGATATTGAGCGCGTGAAAGATTCTTTAGAAAAAGCAGGGCTTACTAAAAAAATAATCTCTTTAGAAAAGGGTGTTGAAACAAATATACTAAGGGATGTTTATGAAGATGGCATAGAGCTTTCAGGCGGCGAAACACAGCGTTTAATGCTTGCACGCGCGCTTTATAAAAATGCACCGATAATTGTGCTTGATGAGCCCACCGCCGCGCTCGACCCACTTGCAGAGAGCGATATTTATAATAAGTATAACGAGATGACAAAAGGTAAATCTTCCGTTTATATTTCTCATAGGCTTGCCTCAACAAGGTTTTGCGATAAGATAATTCTTATAGACACAGGCGAAATAAAAGAAGAGGGAACACACGATGAGCTTATAGCTTTAAACGGTATATACGCAAACTTATTTGAAGTACAAAGCAAATATTACAAAGAGGGGGAAAGTATTGATGAGTAAAGAAAAAACAAGTGTTACAAAAGCTATAAAATTAAATTTAAGAGCGCTTAAAATTTACTATGACTTCTTCCCGCAAACGCTATTGTCACTGGCACTATACAGTATTTTAACAGCGGTAACACCTTTTGTTGCAATTTTTATATCTGCACGGCTAATTGATGCGCTTGCAAACGGCGCAAACGCAAATGTAGTTTGGTCTTGGGTTATTATTTCTTTAATATCTGCGGCAGTTTTAGCGCTATTAAACGCAATTGTAACAAGGTGGAAAAATGTGCATAATTCTGCAGATCTTTGGTATAATTTAAACGATATATTCAGAACAAAAAGGCTTTCAATGGATTTTTGTGTTACAGACAGCCAAAAAGTTAGAGATTTGCGCTCGAAAATCCATCAAGATATTAACTGGGGCGGGTGGGGAATACCGTTTGTAAAACATATATTTGCACCGATAATTAGCGCACTGACGTCTTTAATTACTTCTGTTGCGCTTACTGTTAGCCTTTTTACTTCAAAAACAGTAGGTGGTCAATTTGATTTTTTAAACAGTCCGTTTGCATTTCTAATATTAATTCTAATTGTGGTGGTTATTACAATTATTTCATCTGCTATATCTGTTAAAGCCGATAGTTATTATATAAACCTCGGTGAAGAAATTAGGTTTGGAAATCGCCTTTTCACTTTTTTTGGCGCTGAAGTTTACAATAAAAAAAGGGCGCTGGATATGAGAATGTACAACCAGCTTAGTATTTGTAATGATTATCTTAATAATACTAATATATTTGGAAAAAATTCAAGTTTTTATAAATTGAATAAAGGTATTGTGGGAATTTTAAAAGGCGTTTCCTCTGCTATTTCATCTGCTCTGACAGGCATAATTTACCTTTTTGTTTGCCTTAAAGCATTAGGGGGCGCATTTGGAATAGGGCTTGTAGCACAATATATTGCAAGCGCTATAAAATTTATTTCTGCAATAGGTACGCTTCTTCAGGCAACAGCACTTGCAGTGCCAAATGCCGAATTTTTAAAAACAACTTTTGAGTATTTAGACACTGAAAATGTAATGTATCGCGGCTCGCTTACAACAGAGAAACGCAGCGATAAAAAATATGATGTTGAATTTAAGAATGTAAGCTTTAAATACCCCGACACAGAAAATTATGTACTGAAAAATGTATCGCTTAAGTTTAAAGTGGGCGGTAAACTCGCGGTTGTTGGCGAGAATGGCTCCGGTAAAACCACATTTATTAAGCTACTTTGCAGATTATACGAGCCAACAGAGGGCGAAATTTTGCTAAACGGTATTGACATTAGTAAATACGATTACGATGATTATATCAATATTTTTTCAGTGGTGTTTCAAGATTTCAAGCTGCTTGCTTATACAATTGCCCAAAACGTTGCATCCAGCAAGAGCTTTGATGAAAACAAGGTGAAAGAGTGCTTGGCAAAAGCAGGTTTTAGCGATAGGCTTGAAAAAATGCCGAAGGGGATTTACACGAATATATATAAAGATTTGGAGAAAGACGGTGTTGAGATATCCGGTGGTGAGGCGCAAAAAATAGCGCTTGCAAGGGCTATTTATAAAGATGCACCTTTTGTTATATTAGATGAGCCAACAGCAGCGCTCGACCCGCTTGCAGAAACTGAAATATACTCTAAATTCAACGAGATTATAGACGATAGAACAGCAGTTTATATAAGCCACAGGCTTTCAAGCTGTAAATTTTGTGATGAAATAGTTGTGTTTGACAGTGGTGAAATTAAAGAGAAAGGCAGCCATGAACAGCTACTTGAAAAAGGCGGAAAATATAAAGAGCTGTGGGATGCTCAGGCACAGTATTATACAAAGGATAGTGCTTAATATTTGTTTTTTTGGGTTGGTTTATTATAAATTAGGTTTAGTTAATAAATATAAAAACACAGCACAAACGTTTAAAGTTTGTACTGTGTTTTTTCTGTATGAAAATAAAATGTCTTTATGTAAAATATTTGTTAAAGTGAAATATGCGTTCCTGTTTTGCCGGCTATGCCTTCTTTTGCTTTTTCAAGCAATGTTATCAAAGCTGTGCGCCCTTTTTTAGACTGTGCAAAATCTATAGCTGCAAGCACTTTAGGAAGCATAGAGCCGGGTGCAAATTGGTTATCTGCAATGTGCATTTGAGCAGTTTCAGGCGTTAAAGTGCTAAGCCATTCTTGGTTAGGTTTACCGTAATTAACGGCAACTTTTTCAACCGCGGTTAGAATAATTAAGCAGTCGGCATCTAACTCTTTTGCTAAGAAACAAGCTGCTAAATCTTTATCTATAACAGCTTCTGCACCTTGTAAGCTATTGCCGCCCTCAGCTACAACAGGTATACCGCCGCCGCCACAAGCTATAACTACTGTGCCTGCATCAACCATTTCCCTTATACTATCTATTTCAACTATAGCTTTAGGTTTAGGCGAGGCAACAACACGCCTATAACCGCGCCCTGAATCCTCAACAACTGTAAATCCACGAGCTTTAACTAATTCATCAGCCTCTTCTTTGCTCATAAAAGAGCCTATAGGTTTTGTAAGGTTTTTAAAGGCTTCATCATTAGCGTCAACTTCAACTTGCGTTAAAACAGTTGAAACACTTTTTTTAATGTTTCGGTTTGCAAGTTCTTCTTGCAGAGAATTTTGCAAGTCAAAACCAATATAACCTTGGCTCATAGCTACGCAAACAGAAAGAGGGCAGGGAACATACTTTTCAGCATCTATTTTTGTTAGCTCTGCCATGGCTTTTTGTATCATGCCAACTTGTGGGCCGTTACCGTGAACTATGCTAACTTGATGACCTTCTTCAATTAAATCTACTATTGCTTTCGCAGTTTGCTTAACTGCAATTTTTTGTTCTGTTAAATTATTACCTAATGCATTGCCGCCAAGGGCAATTATAATTCGTTTACCCATAATATTCTCCTAATATCACATTATTTAACTGCTATGCAGTCAATTTCAACAAGTACGTCTTTGGGTAGGCGTGCAACTTCAACCGCAGCACGAGCAGGGCAATTTTCTTTAAAAAAGTTAGAATAAACTTCATTCATTTGGGCGAAATCGTTCATATCCTTTAAAAAAACGCCAACGCGCACAACATTATCAAGTGTTAATCCCGCAGCTTCTACTATTGCCTTTAAATTGCTTAGCGATTGCTTTGTTTGGCTAACAATGTCCTCACCTGCTAAAGTGCCCGTTTTAGGGTTTAAAGGTATCTGTCCTGATACAAAAAGCATTCCGTTTGCCATAGTTGCCTGTGAATAAGGGCCTATTGCACCGGGTGCGTTATCCGTTGTAATTATCTGTTTCATTATATTCTCCTTATAATAATGTTATATTAATAATATTATGCTTTTATATGCCAATTGTCAAGAAATTTTTACGGTTTTATGATGTTTTTTTGAAAATTACTGTATAAAATGCTGAAAAAATATTTTTTGCATAAGAATTAAAAGCATCAAATGATATTTCATTCGATGCTTTTAAAAACTTGTAATAATTATCATTTTAATTTGTTGAGCAAACTGTGACCAATTGTGTTCTTAGGCATTTGTACATTAAAAATATCTGCAATAGTGGCACCAATGCAGGCAAAAGTATCTTGCTCGCCCAAAGGGCCAAAGCCAACAAAAGAGGGCGAGTGTGCAATAAAGGGTATTTTTTCTCTTGTGTGGTCTGTTCCTTTAAAAGTGGGGTCGTTTCCGTGGTCTGCTGTAATCATAAGCATGTCGTCGGGTTTTAATAAAGGCAATAGCTCGCCCAATTTAACATCAAAACGTTCAAGCTCCTGTGCATATCCTATTGCGTTTCGCCTATGCCCCCAAAGCGCATCGAAGTCCACTAAATTTGTAAAGCAAATACCATTAAAATCGTTTTTAGCAATTTCTATTGTTTGCTCCATTCCATGCACTGAGCTTTTAGATTTATTTGCCTGCGTTATACCCTCACCATTAAAAATATCGTTTATTTTTCCCACAGATATGCAATCATAATTTTCCTGCTTTAAAACATCTAAAACAGTTGTGTCAAAAGGTTTTAATGCATAATCGTGCCTGTTTGATGTTCTTTTAAACTCGCCTTTTTTTAAGCCCCTATAAGGCCTTGCAATAACACGCCCAACTTTCCATTCGTCTTTCATGCAAAGCTCCCTGGCAATTTCACAGTACCTATAAAGTTCCTCAATAGGCATTAAATCTTCGTTGCCACAAATTTGCAAAACAGAATCTGCTGAAGTGTACACAATTATTTTACCTTCGTTTACTTCTTGCTCTGCAAGCTCCTCTAAAATTTCAGTGCCACTGGCGCTTTTGTTTCCAATAATCTCGCGCCCTATTCTTTTAGACAGCTCATCAATAAGCTCTTTTGGGAAACCTGTTTCGGTAAAAGTCTTAAATGGCTTTGTTGTATGAAGACCCATAAGCTCCCAGTGGCCTGTCATTGTATCTTTCCCAACACTTTTTTCGTTTAATTTGCAGTAATAAGATAAAGGCTTTTCAATGGGATTAACATGCTTAATATTATGCAAATTTGCAAGACCAAGTTTTTGTAAATTTGGTATGTTAAAATTATTAACACTATTTGCTATGTTACCTAAGGTATCAGCACCTACATCATCGTATAAATGGGCGTCGTCCATATAACCCACGCCTAAAGAATCTATAACAATTAAAAATACACGTTTATATTGGCTCATGCTTTTATCCTCTTCTATTTTCATTTAGTATTTTTGCACATTGGCAATAACAGTAATTTTTTACTGTTTAGGTATATTATTTTCAAAATAGATACTTTGTGAAGGGTAAGCAAAACTTGCGTTATTATTTTGCATTATATCAATAATTTTATAATTAATTTCACTCATAACACTGCGGTACTCTTTAATTTTTACTGCGGCAATATACATAGTAATTAATACATCAATACTGCTGTCGTTGAAGCTGTCAAGGCAAATTTCAATGCTGTCATTTTCTACACCGTCATAGTTAATCAGCATTTGCTTTAAGTCTTCACTAACGGCCATTAGTGTGGCGGCATCGGTGTTATAAGTTAGGCCTATTTTAAAGCGCGATAGCCTGTGCTCAAGCTTTGTCCAATTTGTAAGGGCACTTGCTGTAAGCTTGCTATTAGGCACTATTGTAAGAGAGCCCTCTAAAGTGCGTATTTTTGTACTTCTGAATGTTATATCCTCAACTTCGCCCTCAATTACATCTGCGGTTATCCAGTCGCCAACTTCAAACGGGCGCTCTATAATAATAATTACTCCGCCAAAAAAATTGCTTGCGGCATCCTGAGCTGCAAGGGCAATAGTTAAACTGCCAAGCCCAAGGCCTGTTAAAATACCTGTCACATCAAAATGCAATTCGCTTAATACCATTAAAAATGCAAAAGTTGCAATAATAACAATATAAATTCTTGTAAAAAAAACAATTATTGTTTCGCTTCTTGCATTGAACTCGTTTTTTGATAATAATGACCTTATTATTTCTTTGCATCTAATTAAACCCCAAGCCAGCATTACAACAATAAACGCTCTGTAAATTGCTAATATATACAGCTTTGTGAAATCTGCTGTGTAGGAAACAGCACTGAAGAAAAAAATTAAGCCGCTTATTATTAGTAAAATATTTATGGGCTTTCTAATTGATTTTATCATTATCAAAAGCCAATTAGCTTTTGCGCGCTTTGCCACTTTGTTAATAATAGGAATTAGTATTAAATTCCAAATTAGCAATAAAACAAAAAATACCGCAAAATTAATTAATCCGGGCAATATATGGCTAATTAAATTTAAAATATATTGTGTCATGATGTTTTCCTTTTATAGCTAATTTATTTTTTTAAATCTTCACTGCGTTTTTTAACGGTAAGCTTGAAATTTTCTACTTTGCGTGTGTATTCTTTATCCATAAATTCGCTTGTTATCATAAAATCTGCAGAGGAACGGTTTGTAGCTATTGGTATATCATACACAAGGGCAATTCTTAAAAGTGCCTTAACGTCCGGGTCGTGTGGCTGCGCACACAAAGGGTCGGAAAAGAACACTATAAAATCTATGGCGCCTTCAACTATTTTGGCGCCTATTTGCTGGTCGCCCCCAAGTGGGCCGCTGTTATATGCCCTAACAGGCATGCCTGTGCGCTCTGCAATCATGGTTGCAGTGGTTCCGGTTCCGCAAAGAAAGTGTTTTTGCAGTATTTTTTTGTTTTTTACACACCATTCAAGCATATCATCTTTTTTTCCGTCATGCGCTATAAGGGCAATGTTTTTTTGCTTTTCAAGCGTTAAATCTATGTAATTATCGCTCATTTATATCTCCTAACTTATTATATAATTTACAAGCGTTTTGTCTATATCTTCGCTGTAATCATATATTCTTAATTTTATTGGCTGAGTTAAATCTAAACTGTAAATTCCCATAAGAGAGCGCGCGTCTAATATAAAATTTCCGTTTATCAGCTCAAATTCGCCTTTTAATGCACAAATTAATTTTACAAAATTCTGCACATTGTTTTCATTTGTGAATTTAATCATGACATCATGCATTTTTAGTACTCCTATAATATGAAAATTTTATTTATTATACCATTTTATACTTTGTTAGTAAAGAGAATGTGCACATAATTACTTTTATTGCTTTTCAAAATGGAAAAAATTTGATATTATAATAATATTGAATAATAAATTAATTAAGGTGTTAAAATGCAAATTATAAATGTTGAAGAGCAAACGCGCCTTGATGCGCTTTTGCTAAAAAAATATCCTGTTTTTAAAATTGGCACATTACATAAATATATGCGCGAGAATAAAATTAAAGTTAACGGTAAAAAAATACCCTTAAAGGAAAAGGTTAACAAGGGCGATATTGTGCACTTATACATTCGTGAATTAGAGGAAATTAACGATAATTCACCGCTTTATATGCACGCCGCCAAAAGCATTGATATTGTATTTGAAGACGAGCAAATTATGGTAGTAAATAAACCTGCCGGCTTATTAGTTTATGACGAAAGCGCAAAAATTGCAGACACTTTGCTAAATAGAGTCTTACTATATTTACATAATAAAAACGAAAAAACACAGCCTAATTTGTGCCATAGGATAGACACAGGAACAAGCGGCCTAATTATTATTGCAAAAACAAATGATGCACTTTTATGCATAACAGATGCCATAAAAAATAGGCATATAGTAAAGAAATATTTATGTGTTGTTTGCGGTGAACTGAAAAAAAGCGGGCAGTTAAAAGCTTACCTTGTGAAAAATTCAAATGAGGGAATTGTTAGAATATTTGATAAAAAAGTTAAAAACAGCAAAGAGATAATAACAAATTACAAAACAATATATAAAAGTGCAAATGAAACCCTTTTAGAAATAGAGCTAATTACAGGGCGCACACATCAAATAAGGGCACATTTAGCGCATATAGGTGCACCGATAATAGGTGATAGCAAATATGGAATTTTAAAGCAAAACAGGCGCTATAAAGCAAAATATCAGCTGCTATGTGCACATAGTATTACTTTTGAAAATATAAACGGCGTATGCAAATATTTAAACGGAAAGAAATTTGAAGCAAAAAAACCATGGTTTTATGAAAAAGTTTTAAATGAGCAGTTGATATAATTTTTCCTTTATAATGTTTACATAAATGTATGTCTAAATAAAATTTTAACTTGCACATAAGCGGCTGCATAATACATTAATGTGTAAACCCTTGACAAAATGCATAATATGAATTAAAATTTTATTATACTAATTAAATTATAGCATTAATGAACGGAGATTATAATTATGCGCAGAATTAAAACAATTGAAACAAGAGATTTAGCAAAAAGCATCGAAAACGGCGGCTGCAAAGAGTGCCAAACTTCTTGCCAATCGGCATGTAAAACTTCTTGCGGTGTTGCAAACCAGCCCTGTGAGAATAATAGCGAAAATAAAGCTAATTTACAATTAGCAGCAAAATAATTAATTATCAGTAACCCAAAACCGGCAGTTTACTGCCGGTTTTGAATTATGTGGAGGAAAAATGATACATCAATTTAAATTTGATGAATATAATATAGTTTTAGATGTATACAGCGGTAGCGTACATATTGTAGATGAAGTTATGTATGACGTAATAGCTTTATTTGAAACAAATACAAAACAACAGATAATAAATAGTATATTAAGCAAATATAAACATAGGCAAGATGTAAACGAACAAGAGCTAAATATTTGCTTAGAAGATTTGCAAGAATTAAAAAATGAGAACAAACTTTTTTCAAATGCAGATTACACAGGCCTTGCGGAAGTTTTTATAAGCAAAGAAAGCGTAATTAAAGCAATGTGCTTACATGTTGCACACACATGTAATTTAACATGTAGTTACTGTTTTGCGGCGCAAGGAAAATACAAAGGCGAACAAGCTTTAATGAGCTTTGAAACAGGCAAAGCAGCGTTTGACTTTTTAATTAAAAACTCGGGCAGTCGCAAGAATTTAGAGGTTGATTTTTTCGGCGGCGAGCCTTTAATGAACTTTGATGTTGTAAAAAAGCTTGTTAGTTATGCGCGTGATATTGAAAAGCAATATAATAAGAATTTTCGTTTTACATTAACAACTAACGGCGTTTTGTTAGACGATGAAAAAATACACTATTTAAATAAAGAAATGCACAACGTGGTGCTATCGCTGGACGGCAGAAAGCATGTGCATGATAAATACCGAATTGATAGGCATGGGCAGGGCTCTTATGATACAATTGTTCCTAAATTTCAAAAGCTTGCAAAGGAAAGACAAGAAAAAAACTATTATATGCGCGGCACATTTACAAATGAGAATTTAGATTTTACAAATGATGTTTTGCATATGGCAGATTTAGGATTTACCATGCTAAGTATGGAACCTATGGTAGGAAACGAAAGTGACGAAAATGCGCTTAATAGCGAGCATTTACCACAGCTGTATGAGCAATATGAATTACTTGCAAAGCAAATGATAAAAAGGAAAAGAGAAAACAAACCTTTTGAATTTTACCATTATATTTTAGATTTAAAACACGGGCCTTGCATTTATAAAAGGATAACAGGCTGCGGCAGCGGCACTGAGTATATGTCAGTTACGCCCGCAGGCAAACTTTACCCTTGCCACCAATTTGTAGGTGATGAAGAATACTGCATGGGTAATGTTTTTGACGGGGTTATAAACAATAAAATACAAGAAGATTTTAACAGCTGCAATATTTATTCGCAAAAAGAGTGTGAAAATTGCTGGGCTAAGCTATATTGCGCAGGCGGCTGTGCTGCTAATAATTATCACGCTAACAATGATATAAAAAAAGTTTATGGTTTTGGCTGTGACTTGTTTAAAAAAAGAATTGAGTGTGCAATTTTCATGCAAATTGCGCAAAACGAAGAGGCTCTTTAATTATGGATACTCCTATTTGCGATTTTATAAAGGCTTATACAAAAAAGCAAGCTGTGCGTTTGCACATGCCGGGGCATAAAGGCAAAGTTTTTTTAGGTGTTGAAAATATTGATATTACCGAAGTACAGGGCGCAGATTTTCTATATAATTCAAACGGCATAATTGCTAAAAGCGAAAGAAATGCGAGCTTGTTGTTTAACTCGCGAAGAACATTTTACTCTACAGGTGGCTCGTCACAAGCTTTAAAGGCCATGCTCTATTTAGCAAAAATTAAAAGTGATAACACAGGTAGTATAGTTGTTTGTGCAAAAGCTGCCCATCAATCATTTTATAGTGCATGTGCACTATTGAATTTAATGCCGTATTTTATAAATCAAAATATGAGTAATATGTTTTACAATGAGCAAATAAGTGCGCAAGCCCTTGAAGAAACACTTAATGCTTTAAATGAGCCACCGCTTGCAGTATTTATTACATCGCCAGATTATTTAGGCACTATGCAGAATATTGAAGAGCTTTCATTCATTTGCAAAAAGTATAATACTGTGCTTTTGGTAGATAATGCCCACGGTGCATATTTAAAGTTTTTAAATAAACACCCTATAGAGTTAGGGGCAGATTTATGTTGTGATTCCGCACATAAAACTTTGCCCGCTTTAACGGGAGCTGCTTATTTACACATTGGCAAAAACGCAAAGTATGATTACGAAACAAGTGCTAAAAAGGCATTACTGCTTTTTGGCTCAAGCAGCCCATCATACTTAGTGCTGCAATCGCTTGATTATTGCAACAAAATTTTGGCGCATAATTATAGCGAAAGATTAGAAAACTGTATAAAAAAAATAAACGCACTTAAAGCAAAGCTTGAAAGCAAAGGCTTTAATGTTTTAAAATCTGATGATTTAAGGCTTGTTTTAAATGTAAATACTATTGGCTTTAAAGGCGAAGAAATAGCAGAGTATTTACGTAAATTTAATATAGAGCCCGAGTTTTACGATGAAAAATTTATAGTGTTTATGTTTACAACTGAAAATGAAGAAAGTGATTTTACTATACTTTTAAAAGCGTGTTTAAGCATTAAACAAAAAGAGAGCATAAATGAAAAATGCGTGTTTAAAAATAAAATAAGCCAGCTTACAATAAGCCCGTCAAAAGCGCTGCTTAGCCGCATAAAAACAGTTGATGTAAGCCATGCGAAAGGCAAAATTTGCGCAGATATTTGTATTTCGTGCCCGCCTGCAGTGCCTATAGCAGTAAGTGGTGAAATAATAGATGATGATATTATTGAAAAGCTAAAATACTACGGCATATCGTATATAGATGTTGTTGAATAACATATGCAATTAAAAAATTGTATTCATAAAACTTAATAACCTTGCATAAATATTTATTATGTAAAACAAAAGGCAAAACTAATTGTTAAAAATAGTTTTGCCTTTTAATGTATAAATGCAAGGAGTTTAAATATGCAAAATAATTATAGATATAAAGCAAGGTTTTTAAAGGCCAAGGGTATGAGAAGGCCTTTTTTGAAAAGCTACTACATATCAAAATTACCTGCGGCTTTTTTAGTTATAGGTGTTTTAGCAGGCTCTGTTATTATGCAATTAAGCTTAAATAGTAATAGTGATTTTGCTGTTTTTTTTGCAAACGAAATTATAAACGCTCATAGTTTGCCTTTTACACAAATTATGTCATATGTTTATTTAACGCTACTATTTACACATTTTTTTGTTTTCTTAAATGCGTTTTCTTGCCTTGGCGCACCTTTTATTTTATTAGCGGTGTTTTCAAACGGTTTTGTCTATGGCTTAATAAGTAGCTTTCTTTACTCTAACATGGGTGCATATGGCTTAATTGCAAATTTATTTGTGTTTTTACTTCCTCAAATTATAAACAGTATATTGCTTTTGTTATTTAGCACTAAATCAATTAAACTATCAATAAATTTGCTTAAATTAATAGTGTTTAATAAAAACGATGTGCCTTTAAAATTGAAAATGTTTTTACGGTCTTTTTTATATTTCTGTATTGCAATTTTAATTGCCAGCTTATTTAGTGCCGCGTTGTCAATCGTGTTCGTTCCTGTGTTTTTTTGAAGTTAAGCGTTCAAATTCCATGTCTGTGCTGCAATTTTGCAGCACAATTTTTTTGCCCTTTAAATAATGCAAAATATTATCCTCAGCTATATCGTTGCTAAATTCAACACTATAAGCACAAAGCATTTGAGCGCTTATATTATATTTTTTTGCGCTGGATGTATTTGAATATTTGGTATCGCCTAAAATAGGAGCGCCAAGGTATGCTAAATGTGCCCTAATTTGGTGCGTGCGCCCTGTAATAAGCTCTATGTTGCATAGGCAAAGCTCGTTTTGAGATTTTACTACTTTTACACCAGTAATAATTTCTTTATAGCCTACAGAATTTGTTCCTTTTATGCTAACTTTATTTTTGCTTTCATCTTTTTTTAAATACGCTTTAAATATACCCTCGTTAGGTGTTGCTACTGTAATGCACTTATATATTTTTTTAAGCAAATTCTCTTTAATTATCAAATTCATGTCCCTGAGCGCTGCATAATTTTTAGCGGCTATTACAATTCCTTGCGTGTTAGTATCAAGCCTATTGCAAATAGAAGGTGAAAATGTGTGTTCATTTTCCTTTTTGTATTCACCTTTTAGCATTAAGTAATTGCGAATAATGTCTACAAGGCTTATTTTGCCTGTTTTATCAGAGTGGCAAAGCAAATTAACCGGCTTAAAAACCGCCAAAATATTCTCATCTTCATATAAAACGTCAAGAGGTGGGTATTGTGTATTTTTTAGCGGTTTCTCATTGCCTTTTTCGCTATAGTTGAAAAATTCATCGTTAATATAAAGCTCTATAATATCGCCTTGTTTTATGCGTGCATCGGGCAGTGCTTTTTTACCGTTTACTTTAATACGCTTGTTTCTAAAATATTTATAAAGCAATGATGTTGGTAAATTTTGTGTTACATTAATAACAAAACGAGATAACCTAACATCGTGCTCGTTTTTTCCTGCAATAAATTGCTTCATAATATATATCTGCTCTTTTCTTTAATATAGTTTTGGTGTATAATATTAGTGTATAAGTTGAAACTTGATAAGTTATATTATACTATGTGCTTTAATATTTATCAATTGTTAAAAGGGGAGTTGTTATTGAATAACAATTTACATGATAACCACCGAAAGCGAGTTTATAAGCGCTTTTTAAACGAGGGACTAATGGGCTTTGAAGAGCATAACGCTCTTGAGTTTTTGTTGTTTTTAGCAAAGGCAAGAGGAGACACTAACGCGCTTGCACACAATTTAATAAATGAATTCGGCAGCCTTTGCGCAGTGCTTGAAGCAGATATTGAAGAATTGCTTAAAGTAAAAGGAGTTGGCGAAGTTACAGCAACAACGCTTAAATTTATTCCTGAAATGTGCGCTTATTATATAGAAAATAAGCGCGATAAAAAAGCAAAGCTTGATACAACACAAGCTGTTAGTGAGTTTTTTATGCCGAAGTTTTTTGGTAAAACAAACGAGTTGTTTTTTGCTGTGGCACTTGATGATAAAAGAAACTTGCTTAGAAGTATGCTTGTTAGTGAGGGCACGGGAAATGCTACATCTGTTTCAATATCTAAAATTGTTGCTATGGCTACAAGGTGCAATGCAACGGCAGTTATTTTAGCGCATAATCACCCAAGAAGTGCAACACTACCCTCAAGTAGCGATATAATTTGCACGCAAAATATTTATGCGGCACTAAACACAGTTAATATAACATTGCTCGACCATTTAATTTTCTACAACGACGAATATATATCTTTTGCACAGACAAGCTATATGAATACAATAAAAGAGCGTTTTAGGGGCAGATAATTTTTTGCCATTTAATTGAACTTCTCGGTTTAACATTTACACGAAAAGCATTATTATGTAAAGATTATTTATTACATGGGAGATTTTCATGAAACTAAATTTCATAGAAAAAGATATAGCCTATAATGTTAAAACTATATTAGAATTTACAAGTGAAGACAATACCGGTTACTGGGCAGACCCTTTTTTTAAATTTTACCCTGATATTGATAGGGCACATTTTGAAAAAATTAGCTTTAAAGAAAAATACGATTTATTAACCAATTATTTTAATGAATTTCAAAAGGGAAATCAAGCATTAATTAATGAAAAATTAGAAAAGTATAACGAGCATTGGAATAATAATGCAAGCAGCATTATTAATGCACTTGAAGATGCGTTTGAAATAAAGCTTGATAATATATTTAATGATTTGATAGGTGTTATTTCTTTTTGCCCCATTTGCCCAAGATATTTAGCACAAAACAGATTTGATTTTTTTTATTTAAACAGCGAGCGTGGTGCACTCGGAATATCTATACATGAAATTATTCACTTTGTGTGGTTTTATGTTTGGAATAATATGTTTCAAGATGATGCAAAAGAATATGAAACACCACATTTAAAGTGGATATTAAGTGAAATGGTAGTTGATTGCATAATGCAAGACAAACGTCTTAGTGAGATTAACCCATATTTTGAAGAAGGATGTGTGTACTCATATTTTTATACACTGGACATAGTAGGTAAAAATATTTTAAAAACGCTAAGCGAAATGTATACGTCAATGGATATTAAAACATTTATGAAAAAATCTTACACATATTGCATAGCGCATGAAAACGTTATAAGAGCACATATTAAAAGAAGTGAATGTTAGTTTAAAACAGTATGTGAAATTTTAGTGTGTTTGTGCGATTAAAGCAATAATTACATATACAAAAAATCAGTTTATATAAATTGTTATACTATATATTTAGTTTAACGCAACAACGGAGGTTTAATTGGAAAAATTTGAACTTGTTAGCGAGTATAAACCAATGGGAGACCAGCCCAAGGCAATAGAACTACTTGCAAACGGAGTGGAAAACGGCTATAAAGGGCAAACTATGCTTGGCGTTACCGGTAGCGGTAAAACTTTCACAATGGCAAACATTATTGAAAAATTAAACAGGCCCACTTTAGTGCTGGCGCACAATAAAACCCTTGCAGCACAGCTATGCACAGAGTTTAAAAGCTTTTTTCCCAATAATGCCGTTGAATATTTTGTTAGCTACTACGATTATTATCAGCCTGAGGCTTATATACCCTCTACAGATACCTATATTGAAAAAGACAGCGCCATAAACGAAGAGATAGACCGCTTGCGCCACTCTGCAACGGCCGCATTAAGTGAGCGCAGAGACGTTATAATTGTTGCGAGCGTTTCGTGCATTTACTCTTTGGGCGACCCTATAGATTACCGTAATATGGTTATAAGCTTGCGCACGGGTATGAAAATAAAGCGTGAAGAGCTTATGGCAAAGCTTGTTTTTTTGCAGTATGAGAGAAATGATATAAACTTTGTGCGCAATAAATTTAGGGTGCGCGGCGATGTTGTAGAAATAAACTTAGCATATGTTTCCGATTTGGCAATTAGGGTTGAATTTTTTGGCGACGAAATAGAAAAAATAAGCGAAGTGGTACCGCTTACCGGCGAGAAAAAGAAAGTTTTGCGGCATATAGCTATTTTTCCTGCAAGCCATTATATTGTAGGCGAAGAAAAGATGAGAACCGGCTTAAATAAAATTAAACTTGAATGTGATGAACAGGTTAAAACCTTTACAGAGCAAGGGAAATTAATAGAGGCGCAAAGAATAGCACAGCGCACAAATTACGATATGGAAATGCTTAATGAAGTGGGCATGTGTAAGGGTATTGAAAACTACTCTGCGGTTCTTTCAGGGCGAAAAGCAGGCTCTACACCCACAACTTTACTTGATTACTTCCCAAAAGACTTTTTGCTTTTTGTAGACGAAAGCCACGTTATGTTGCCACAGCTTAGAGCTATGTATGGCGGCGATAGAGCAAGGAAAGAAAGCCTTGTAAACTTTGGCTTTAGGCTTCCAAGTGCTTTTGATAACCGCCCATTGCGCTTTGATGAGGTTAACTCTAAGCTTAACCAAGTTATATTTGTTTCCGCAACGCCTGCTGAGTATGAAAAACAAAACAGCGAGCAAATTGTAGAGCAAGTTATTCGACCAACAGGCCTTATAGACCCACAAGTTATAGTAAAACCAGTAGAGGGGCAAATTGAAGACTTGCTAAGCGAAATAAATTTGCGCGCGCAGCGAAACGAGAGGGTATTAGTTACTACCTTAACAAAAAAAATGGCGGAAGATTTAACAACATTTTTAGTAGAGCACAGCGTAAAAGTTAAATATTTACACCATGAAATTGATACATTTGAACGCATAGAAATAATGCGTGATTTGCGCAAAGGCGATATTGACGTTGTAGTTGGCATAAACTTGCTTCGTGAGGGGTTAGATTTACCCGAGGTTTCCCTTGTGGCAATTTTAGATGCCGATAAAGAGGGCTTTTTGCGCAGTGAAACAAGCTTAATACAAACAATAGGCCGCGCGGCAAGAAATATAGACGGCATTGTTATAATGTATGCAGACACTGTTACGCCTTCTATGGAGCGCGCTATTTTTGAAACAGATAGGCGCAGAGAAATTCAAATGCAATATAATAGCGAAAACGGCATTACGCCTAAAACAATAATAAAAGCAATAAGAGATGAAAGTGTGCTTGAAATAAGCCGCAAAGACGACGGCGACGATAGTGCGCCAAAACGCATGAGCAAAGCTGAAATAGAGCGCAAATTAGCAGAGCTTACTCGCCAAATGAAAGATGCAGCTAAAATACTTGAATTCGAGCATGCGGCTTATCTTCGTGATAGAATTGAGAAGCTTAGAAAACAACTTGAAAGGAAAACAAAACTTTGAGTCAAAACAAAATAGTTATAAAAGGCGCAAGAGAAAATAACTTAAAAAATATAGATTTAACTATACCGCGCGATAAAATGATAGTTATGACAGGGCTTTCGGGAAGCGGAAAATCCAGCCTTGCATTCGATACAATATATGCCGATGGTCAGCGCCGCTATATGGAGAGCTTATCCAGCTATGCGCGCCAATTTTTAGGGCAAATGGAAAAACCGGATGTGGACGAAATTCAAGGGCTTTCACCCGCTATATCAATAGATCAAAAAACAACAAGCAAAAACCCACGTTCAACAGTGGGTACCGTTACTGAAATATACGATTATTTGCGCTTGATGTATGCGAGAATAGGTATTCCGCATTGTCCTGATTGCGGGCGTGAAATTAGCCAGCAAACAGTAGACCAAATGGTGGACGAAGTGCTTAAACTACCTATGGATACAAAATTTCAAGTGCTTGCGCCTGTTGTTAGAGGGCGAAAGGGTACACAGCAAAAAGAGTTTGAAGCCGCGAGAAAAAGTGGCTTTGCACGTGTTAGAGTAGACGGTAATATGTATGAGCTCGACGAAGAGATTGTGCTTGATAAAAATAAAAGGCACACAGTTGAAATAGTTGTAGATAGGCTTGTTATGAGCGAAGATGTTAGAACGCGCCTTGCAGATTCTGTTGAAATAGCTGTTTCACTTACAGGTGGGCTTGTTAGCGTTGATGTAATTGACGGCGAGCTTATGCAGTTTAGCCAAAGCTATGCATGCCCTGAGCACGGTGTTAGCATTGAAGAATTAGCGCCCAGAATGTTTTCGTTTAATAACCCGTTTGGTGCATGTGATAGGTGTACAGGCCTTGGCACTTTTATGCAAGTAGACCCCGAGCTTATTATGCCAAATAAGAACTTAACAATTAGAGAGGGTGCAATTAAGGCGAGCGGTTGGTATTATGCCGAGGGCTCTATAAGCGAAATGTATTATAAAGCGCTTGCTAAAACATATAAGTTTTCTTTAGATGTACCGGTGAAAAATATTCATGCAGAGGGTTTAAACGCTATTTTATACGGTACAAACGGTAAAAAAATAGAGATGACAAGGGAAAGCGACAGGGGATATGGCACTTATGTGAATGAATTTGAGGGCGTTGTTAATAATTTAGAGCGCCGCTTTAGGGAAACAAGTTCCGATTGGATGAAAGATGAAATTCAAAATGTAATGACGAGCGTTGAATGCCCTGTTTGCAAAGGTGCGAGGTTAAATAAAGCCTCTTTGGCGGTAACTGTTGGCAATTATAATATAAGCCAATTTACACATATGAGCGTTAGACAATGCCTGGATTTTTTAAAGAACCAACTTGTGCTTAATGAGCGCAGCCGCATGATTGCAGACGGTATTTTAAAAGAAGTTAGCGAAAGGCTTGGTTTTTTACAAAGTGTAGGGCTCGACTATTTAACGCTATCACGAAGTGCGTCCACATTATCAGGCGGTGAAAGCCAGCGAATTCGCCTTGCAACGCAAATTGGCAGTGCATTAGTGGGAGTATTATACGTTTTAGACGAGCCGAGCATAGGCTTGCACCAAAGGGATAACGAAAAGCTTATTGCAACATTAAAGCGCCTTAGAGATTTGGGCAATACGCTTATTATTGTTGAGCACGACGAAGATACAATGAGGGCCGCTGATTATGTTGTAGATATAGGCCCCGGGGCAGGCGTGCATGGAGGCGAAATTATAGCACAAGGTAGTTTGGACGATATTTGCAAAGAACCTAAAAGCATAACAGGGCAATATTTATGCGGTAAAAAGAGCATTAAACTACCTAAAGAGCGAAGAAAACATAATGGACATCACATTGAAATTATAGGTGCAACGCAGAATAATTTGAAAGATATAAATGTTAAAATACCTCTTGGTGTTATGAACTGCATAACGGGAATTTCAGGCAGTGGAAAATCATCGCTTATTAATGAAATACTTTATAAACGCCTTAGCTCTGAATTAAACGGCTCGAGAATAAAAGCCGGTAAACACAAAGATATGAAAGGCCTTGAGTGGGTTGATAAAGTTATAGGCATAGACCAAAGCCCTATAGGCAGAACGCCACGCTCGAACCCTGCAACATACACAGGCGTTTTTACAGATATTCGCAACTTGTTTGCGCAAACACAGGCCTCTAAAATGCGCGGTTACACAGCAGGCCGCTTTAGCTTTAATGTTAAGGGTGGCAGGTGCGAAGCGTGTGAGGGCGATGGTATAATAAAAATAGAAATGCACTTTTTACCCGATATTTATGTGCCTTGCGATGTGTGCAAAAGCGCACGTTATAATAGAGAAACGCTTGAAGTAAAGTATAAGGATAAAAGCATATCAGACGTTTTAGCAATGACGGTTGAGGAAGCATGCGCATTTTTTGAAAATATACCTAAAATACACCGCAAGCTAAAAACGCTTTTAGATGTTGGCTTAGGTTATATAAAACTTGGGCAAAGTGCAACAACGCTTTCGGGCGGAGAAGCGCAACGTGTTAAACTTGCGCTGGAGCTTGCAAAGCGTGAAACAGGGCAAACGGTTTATATTTTAGACGAGCCCACAACAGGCCTGCATATAGCAGATGCGCATAAGCTTGTAAAGGTGCTTAATAAATTAGTAAATGCAGGCAATACCGTTATTGTTATAGAGCATAATTTAGAGCTTATAAAATGTGCCGATTATGTAATTGATTTAGGCCCAGAGGGCGGCGGCGCAGGCGGTGAAGTTATTGCAAAAGGAACACCGGAGCAAATAGCAAAAAACAAAAATTCATATACAGGCAAATATTTGAAGCCTGTTTTAGAAAATAGCAAAGTAAAAAGGTAGACCCAAAAAAGGCAAACCGTTACCATGTAGAATGGCTTACGGTTTGCCTTTTTTATGCATATAGATAGCATTAATAGTTGAAAAATACTGCTTTGCTTAACGTATAAAATTGGTTACATGTTCTTTTTTTGTTTGCGGGGTCAAAATGCCGTTTGCCTTGCCGTTTTCAATACATTTTAAAAGCCACGTCATATTTTGTGCTGCGTTTCTCAATGTTTCCAAGCCTTCTAAATCTTTTTCAACATCTTGAGGTGTCATTCCGTGCACCATGTTCCAATATGTGGAGGACACTATTGGCATTTGTGATATAGTAAAATATTTATTTAAAACATCAAAAGACGCCGTTGTGCCGCCTCTTCTTGCAGAAATTACCGCCATACCGGGCTTATGTGAAAAAGCAGACGCACCTGCGAAGAAAACACGGTTTAAAACCGATAAAATTCTACCGCTTGGGTGGGCGTAGTAAACAGGAGTTCCAAACACAAATCCATCTGCCTCTTTGGCTTTTTCAATTATTTCGTTAACAATATCGTCTTTAAACACACAGTTAGTTGACGCTTTGCGACAGGCATAACAAGCTACGCAATCTCTTATGGGGCCTTTGCCTGTTTGAACAATTTCAGATTGTATGCCATTAGATTTTAATGTGTTTTCAACCTCGGTTAACGCGCGAAATGTGCACCCGTTTGCGTTGGGGCTTCCATTTATTAATAATACTTTCATGCTTATCCTCCTGTTTTTATAAATGATATAATACTAATAATCTTCGCTATGCTCAGATTATTAGTACTTCTTTTATTTTATAACGCTTTATAGCTGAATGCAAATTTGCAATAGCTTATCGCGATTAAAAATAAATATTTAAGTGAAGAACGATGTTTGGCTGCTTTTTGGCAAATCGCCCAATGCGCCTACGCTGTCTAATAAATCAATTACAGAGTTTGTAATTTTTCCCTCGCCTTGCAGCTCTTCAGCAGATATATATTTTTGGCCGTTTATTGTTGCGTTTTCAAGCGCTATAGCAGCATTTTCACCAAGCCCTTTTATTGCCATGAACGGCAAACGTATTTTACCGTCTTCAATAACATATTTTTTTGCATAACTTTTGCCAAGCTCTATCGGTAAAAATTCATAGCCCCTTGCAAGCATTTCATTTACAATTTGCAATGTGTTTAAAATATCGTCATCCTTTGCCTTTTTTTCGTTTTTAAGGCGTGCGCTAACTATTTTCATGGCTTTCATAGCTGCTTGTTTTCCACCGAGTGCCGCCTCATAATCTATGTCTTCGCCCCGCACGGTAAAGTGTGTTGCATAATAAGCAAGTGGGTAATTAATTTTATACCACATAAGCCTAATGGCAGCTATTAAATAGGCAACAGCATGGGCTTTCGGGAACATATATTTTATTTTTTTGCAAGACTGAATATACCAATCGGGGATATTATTTTCACGCAGTAATTCTTCTGTGCCTTTTGGAAAACCATTCCTTGCAATATCGCCTTTGCGCGTTTTCTCCATTATAAAAAATGCATCTACAGGTGCTATTCCCTTATGCATTAAGTAAATCATAATGCTATCACGTGTGCCTATAACGTCTGAGATAGTGCAAGTACCTTGTTTAATCAAATCTTGCGCATTACCTGTCCAAACGTCAGTGCCGTGAGAAAGGCCGCTAATTTGTATTAAATCGCTGAAGCTTTTTGGCTGTGCTTCTATAAGCATATTGCGTACAAAATGCGTGCCAAGCTCGGGTATACCAAGGGTGCCCGTTTCACTTTCAATGTCTTTTGCGCTAACGCCAAGTGCTTCGGGAGATATAAGCAAAGATAACACTTTCTCGTCATTCATAGGAACATCTTCAATTTTAACGCCTGTGAAATCTTCCAAATACTTATACATAGTGGGTACATCGTGGCCAAGCTCATCTAATTTTAATATTGTATCATGCAGGTATTTAAACTCAAAATGTGTTGTTATAACGCCCTTTTGTTTATCGTCTGCAGGGTGCTGAACAGGGGTGAAATCGTGCACATCATAGCCCTCGGGCACAACAACCATGCCGCCCGGGTGCTGGCCTGTTGTGCGTTTAACGCCAACACAGCCTTGAACAAGCCTGTTTTCTTCAGCCTTGTTTACAACATTTCCACGCTCTTCAAGATATTTTTTTACATAGCCGTAAGCTGTTTTATCTTGTAAACCTGAAATAGTTCCGGCTTTAAAAACATAATCTTGCCCGAAAAGTTCTTCAGTATATTTGTGTATGCGACCTTGCACATCGCCCGAGAAATTTAAATCAATATCGGGAACTTTGTCACCGTTAAAGCCAAGAAAGGTTTCAAATGGGATATCATGTCCGTCAACCGTTAGCTTCCTATCGCAATTAGGGCAGTTTTTATCGGGTAAATCAAAGCCGTCGGCAACAGAGCCATCTGTAAAAAACTCGCTGTATTTGCAGTGCTCGCACACATAGTGCGCCGGTAGGCTGTTAACCTCGGATATACCTGCAAAATGAGCAACAGCAGACGAGCCAACAGAGCCACGCGAACCCACAAGGTAACCGTACTCCTCGCTTTTTTTAACTATTTTTTGCGATATAACGTATAATACTGCGAAGCCGTGTTTGATTATGGCGTTCAACTCTTTTTCAAGCTGTTTTTCAACAATTTGAGGTAAAGGCTCGCCATAGCGCTTAATAGCGCTTTGCATAGTGTCTTTTCTTAAACTTTCATCTGCGCCCTCAATAAAGGGGATAAAAAGCTCTTTTGGGATTGCACGTATATCGCCGTCGATAACATCAAGCAATTTGTTTGGGTTTTCAACTACAATTTCATGCGCTTTTTCATGGCTTAAATATTTAAATTCTTCAAGCATATCCTCGGTGCTTCTATAGTATAAAGGCGCTTGATTATCGGCATCGCTAAAGCCGTTGCCTGCCTGCAACACTGCCCTGAAAATATTTTCATATGGCTCAATATAGTGCACATCACCTGTTGCAATTACCGGAATATTGAGTTCATCGCCTAAATCAATAATTTTTTTGTTGAAATTTTCAATTGTTTTTAAGCTGTCTACAATATTCTCGCGCACCATATATTCATTATTGGCAATAGGTTGAACTTCTAAAAAATCGTAATAAGAGGCTATATTTTTTAAATCCTCGTTGCTTCTACCGTCAACAACAGCCCTGTAAAGCTCACCGGCTTCACATGCAGAGCCTACTATCAAACCTGCTCTGTGAGCGGATAAAACACTGCGTGGCACACGTGGTACTTTGTAAAAATAATCTAAGTGCGCCTTTGATATTATACGATATAAGTTTTTAAGGCCTTGGGTATCTTTTACAAGAATAATAGCATGAAAATTTCTTTTTGCAAGCTCTCTTGAAGAGCCAAGCCCTGTGTTAATATCCTGTATATTATTGATATTTAGTTGCTTTAAATCATCTATAAAATTAATGTAAACACGGGCAAGCGCAAGCGCATCATCACTTGCACGATGATGGCGAAAATTCGGAATATTTAAGTATTTGCCTATGGTGTTCAGTTTATAGTTTTTAAGCCCTCTGCACAAAGCTTGTGCCAAAGGTAATGTATCGATATAAGTAAAATTGCACGGAATATTACAGCGCTTTGCACTTTCGATTATAAAGCGCATATCAAAGCCATGCGCATTGTGTGCAATTAATACTTTGCCATTCACAAATTCAAAAAAATTCTCAAGTGCCTCTTTTTCCAAAGGGGCATCTTTAAGCATAGTGTCTGTTATACCTGTAAGTTCGATAATCTTAGGTGTAAGGCGCCTTTTTGGGTTAACAAATGTGTTAAAAACTTCTTTTGTTTCACCATTTTCAATTATAACAGCACCAATTTCGGTTATTCTGTCGGCAGTAGGGGAAAGCCCTGTTGTTTCAAGGTCAAAAGATACAATTGGCGCATTTATATCGCAATTATCATTTCCATATACTATAGGTATCATATCATCAACAAAATATGCTTCGCAACCGTAAACAAGCTTGAAATCGCTACCTTTTTTGTGCAGTGCATCAACAGCAAGCATAGCTTCGGGAAAAGCTTGAACAACGCCGTGGTCAGTTATAGCAATACCTTTGTGACCCATTTTATGCGCTAAATTTATAACGCTTTTTACATCGCAAAATGCGTCCATATTACTTTGCTTTGTGTGCAAATGCAGTTCAGCGCGCTTTTGCTCGGCATTATCTGTGCGTGTTTTGCGCTCAATTTGAATTACGTCATTTGGGAACATTACATAGTCGCTTTCGTACTTATCGTATAAGCACTCTCCACGAATAACAATTGTATCATTTTTGCTTAAATTTTCCCATTTTGCACAGCTAACATTATTATCTTGAAATATTTTTAGGTTAATTGAACCTGTGTAATCCGTTATGGAAACAGTAATTATTGTTTTGCGCCTTTTCATTATTGAAATATAAAAAATATCGCCCCAAATAGTTGTTTTACCGCTAAGATTAGTAACATCTATCAACTTTGAGAAATCGCTTGGTTTTGGTTTGAAAAATTGACCATAAATTAGTGTTGAAGGCTTATCTTCAACTTCAACACCGGCTATTTTAATAGGAGCACTTTGTTTTGGCACTTTAGCACTGGTGGGCATTTTTTTCATTATTTGCTTTTCAACTTCTGCAACGGATACTTCATTATCGCATACTAATTTCACACAAATTTCCACACCTGTGCGCAAAAATATTTCTTTTTGCAACTTTTTGTCGAACTTAATTTCACTTAAAAGTGATAGGCCGTGTTTTAAATTGAAAATTATTGTCGGCGCATTGTTTTCACTTAGAAATTCAATGTCGCAATTACGAAAAAAGCCGTTTATTGGAATTCCTTTGTTTTTCATATCTTCAATAATATTATAAACAGCTTGTTCATTCAACATTTCATAAGGCATAAGCCCTAAAAGTTCTATTTTATGAGAGGGGAATTCAGGCATTAGCAATTGCCTTAATTGCTCGACAAGCTCGAAATGCAAAGAACTTTCGCTTTGGTAAACAATAAGCACTGTTGAAGTTTTTCTGTTAAGTTCAACCCTATCTATATAAATATTTGTTAGATGTTGCGAAAGTTTTTCATTATTTTTTAAAAATGGCCACAAGGACAATATATTTTTTTCTTCGTTATTTGCGGTGTTCATAATAGTAGCCATTCCTTTCATTTTTTTCGCTATATCATAATATTTTTTGTTATATTGCGCTATAAATTAACAAAAACCCTGTGTGGTTATTGTTAAGCACACAGGTTTTATAAATAAATTTTAATAAACAAACTATATGTCCTAATCATCCAAACAAATATAATTCGCAATAGGATTATAACAGCTTAGCTATGTAGAGCACAAAAATAATTTTTAAAAAGCCTTAAGTCATTTTATCTATTTCTTCGCATAATTGGCCTACAATATCGCCGCGCAATATTCGCTTTTGCTCACCTTTAACAAAAAGCATAGCACAATCTTTACCGCCTGCTATGCCTATATCTGCACCTTTAGCCTCGCCTGGCCCGTTTACAACGCAGCCCATAACAGCCACTTTTATCGGCTTTTTAATATGTTTTAAGCGCTCTTCAACTTCGTTTGCTATTTTTGCAACATCAATTATAGTTCTGCCACAAGTAGGGCAACTTATAATTTCAGGCCCTTGCACATTATGCCCTGCCGCCCGTAAAATATCAAAACCGGCCTTAATTTCTTTAATGGGCTCGTCTGTTAATGAAACGCGTAAAGTATCGCCTATTCCTTGCATTAAAAGCGAGCCTATACCCATTGCAGATTTTATAAGCCCCATGCGATAGGTGCCCGCTTCCGTAACGCCAATATGAAGTGGGTACTCGCAAATATTGCTAAGCTTTTCATAAGCCGCTATTACATTAGAAACATTTGAAGATTTTATTGAAACCACTATATTGGTAAAATCAAACTTTTCTAAAAGATTTATATGATATAATGCGCTTTCAACCAGTGCGTCGGGGTTTGCGCTTTTATGCTTTTCAAGTATATGCTTTTCAAGGCTACCTGCATTTACGCCTATCCTTATAGGTATATTGTTTAATGAACATGCATTAACAACTTGCTTAATTTTTTCATCGCTACCTATATTACCGGGGTTTATGCGAATTTTGTCAATGCCGTTTGATACACAAGCTAAAGCAGCTTTATAATCGAAGTGGATATCTGCAACCAATGGTATATGCAAGTGCTTTTTTAACTCGCTAACCAAAATAGCGTCGCTTTGCGTGGGAACAGTAACGCGTAAAATTTGGCAGCCTTCTTCTTGTAGAGCCACTGCTTGTTTTATATTTGCTTTAATATCTTGAACGGGCGCATTTAGCATACTTTGAACCGCAATGTCGTTGTGTGCGCCAATTTTAACATTGCCTATTTTAACCTCTTTTGTTATTTTTCGTGTAATGGGCATATTTTACCTCAACTAATTAAGCGTGTAATATCGTTAAATGTTGTGAAAAGCATAAGGCCTATTAAAAGTATAAAACCTATTGCGTTAACTGCAATTTCATATTTTGGAGGTATAGGTTTTCTTCTAATAGCTTCTAAAATTAAAAACATAAGGCGCCCGCCATCTAAAGCCGGCACAGGCAATAAATTGAAAACGCCGAGGTTGATTGATATTAAAGCTGTTAGTAACAGTAAGTTTTCAAGCCCCATTCCAGAGGCCTCGCCAATAGCGGTAACAATTCCAACAGGCCCTGAAAGGGAATTGACAGCTATTCTGCCTGTTATTAAATCTGTTAAGCTAACAAAAACCATTCTTATTAAGGATAAACCCCAGTTAAAAGCAGCCTCTATAACATTAAGCACAGTTTTAGGCTCGCCCACAACTTTAAAATCCAGCACTAATTGTTTAGTACCGTTGTCATCGATATAAGTTTCAAAAACAACATCGTCAAGCGCTACTGTTTCACCGTTTCTCAGAACTGTTAAATCTGCTGTGCCTTCTTGCGTTCTTGCAAATTCATATATTAAATCGTTTGCTGTAAAGCAGCGCCTACCATTCACAGAAAGTATTGTGTCGTTAACTTGTAGCCCTGAGGCCTGCGTGCTGGCGTTTTCGTCAAACTCGGCTATAGTTCTTGTTATAACTACAGAGCTCATATTCACTACAATGATAAGAACCAAAAAGCCTAAAATTAAATTCATAACCGCGCCTGCAACTATAACAATAACACGGTTTAATAAAGGCGCTTTTGTGAAAGAGCCCGGAATATCGCTTTCTTCGTCTTCACCCTCCATGCTTACAAAACCGCCAATTGGGAATAAACGCAATGCGTAAACTGTTGAATTTTTTTCGAATTTTAAAATGGTAGGGCCCATGCCCAAAGCAAACTCGTGCACAGTTATGCCGCTTTTTTTTGCAGCTATAAAATGGCCGAGCTCGTGAATAAAAATAACACTGCCAAACACTAAAACAGAGGCAATTGTTGTGGTTATGAAAGGTAAAATGGAATTGATAAAATCTTGCATTGAATACTCCTTTTTGGGGCGATTTTAATAAATTGCATAGCCAAGTACAATTTATATTGTACTGCATAGTAATAGTATATGATAAATTTATTAAAAAAATATGTTTATATATAAATTAGTAAATATTATTGTGTATTCTCTCTAACAAATTTTCTTGCTTTTAAATCACATTCATATACATCCGCAAGGGAATATGAACCTGAAAAATTATCGCTTTCAAGCGTTTTTTCAACTAATTCACCAATTTTCAAAAATGAAATTTTATCTTGCAGGAATAACTCAACAGCTTGCTCGTTTGCGCCGTTTACCGCGCAAGGGGCAAGCCCGCCTATATCCATTGCTTTTTTACAAGCGGGTAAACAGCGGAACACATCTTCATTTGGAGCATCAAAAGTTATGCTTTTTAAAGTGCTGAAATCAAGCTTTGGTGCATTGCCTTTAGTGCGCAAAGGCCAAGTTAAGGCGTACTGAATAGGTATGCGCATATCGGGCACACCTAATTGCGCTAATATTGAATTGTCACAAAACTGTACCATTGAATGGATAATGCTTTGGCGCTGGACGATGATGTCTATTTTATCTCCCGGTAAATTAAAAAGCCAAGCCGCCTCAATAAATTCAAGGCCCTTGTTCATTAAAGTAGAAGAATCTATAGTAATTTTAGCGCCCATTGCCCAGTTTGGGTGCTTTAGGGCATCTTTAGCTTTTATATTTATAAGCTCGTCTTTTGTTTTGCCGTAAAATGGGCCGCCCGAAGCTGTTAATAGAATTTTATCAATAGCTTTAGCGGAATTTTCATCTTGTATACACTGAAAAATAGCAGAGTGCTCACTGTCTACAGGTAAAAGTTTTGCGCCGCTTTTTTTTGCGGCGTTCATAACTAAATTACCGCCTGCTACAAGGCTTTCTTTGTTGGCGAGTGCAACATTCTTACCGCATTCAAGCGCGGCTAAAGTTGCATTTAAACCTGCTATTCCAACAACAGCGTTTAATACAATATCGCTTTGCTCTATTTTTGCAAGCTCTACAAGCCCTTGTTTACCTTTGTATACTTTAGGCGCATTTAAAGTGCCGCTAAGCCTATCGCTTAATAGTTGAGCGGCGTGCTCATCTACAACGGCAACGGAAAGCGGCTTAAACTCTTCAATTTGTTTTTGCAATAAATCTATATTACTGTATGCGGCAAGTGCAACCACATTGTAGTTTTGAAAGCGTGCCACATCTAAACTTTGTGTTCCTATAGAGCCGGTGCAACCTAAAATGCTAATATTTTTTTGCATGTGTACTCCTAAAATATATAAGATAAAAATACTGTGGCTGAAATGCTAATAAATGGCATTGTAAAAGTTACACTGTCAAATCTATCCATAATTCCACCGTGCCCGGGGAAAATAGAGCCGTAATCTTTAACGTTACAAACGCGCTTTATGCTTGATGCAAATAAATCGCCAATAATGCCAAAAACAGCGCCCAAAGCACAAATAATAATAATAAAGATATAAAAAGTTATGCTTAATTCGCTTAAAGGAGTGCCCAATAAGCTGCCTGCGATAAAAGCATAAATAAATGTTACAATTTGCCCAATAATTATGCTGCCGAAAATTCCGCCTATAGCGCCTTCAACAGTTTTGTTAGGACTTATAGTTGGAGCTAATTTTCTTTTTCCAAAAAACCTACCTGCGAAATAAGCAAAAGAATCTGCGCCCCAAGCACAATTAAGCGCTAATAAAATGAAATAAAGAGAATTAGCGCCAAAACCGTTACTTATGGCATAATATTTAATATACAAAACTGAATAAAAACAAGCAACAACTATAAATTTCAAGGCAAATATAAGCAAAATTTTACTTAATTGCTCGTTGTTAATGTTTTTCATTATATAAATAATTAAAAATACTGCAAACAGGTAACATAAACTAATTAGCAAAGAAGTGCTTATGAAATTGACTGTAAAAAGAGCTGTGATAGAAAAAAGCACAAAACCTATAAATACATAAAAAGATTTAGTTAGTTTTGCTGCGCTGAATATTTCCCAAAGCGCCCAAATGCAAAAAACAGTTACAATTATATCGAAAATAAACGTTGTTAAGGTGACGAGTGCCAGTGCTAACACGCAAAGCAATACAACTGCGGTTATAATTCTTATTTTCATTAGTGATCCTCCAAAATTTTATAAGCCGCCAAACCGCCTCGAGCGTGTGTTATATATTTCAATTGCCTCGTCTAAATGCGCTTTAGTAAAATCAGGCCACAGCACTTGCATATCTACAAATTCCGAATAAGAAGCCTGCCAAAGCATAAAATTAGATAATCGTTTTTCGCCGCTTGGGCGCAAAATAAAATCAGGGTCTTTTTGGCCTTTGGTATATAAATTATCGCTTATCATTTGCATTGTAATATCGCTTGGTTTTAATGAGTTTTGCTCAACTTGCTCTGCTAATAATTGCACTGCTCGCAATATTTCTTGCCTTGCGCCGTAATTAATAGCTATGTTTAGTATAGTGCCGGTATTTTTTGCGGTTTTGGTTTCGATATCGTTCATCATTTCTTTATGCTTATCGCTTAAAGGTGTTCTGTCGCCTAAAAATACAACCCTATTATTTTCTTTTTCGTAATCGTATGCCATTATTAGGTATTCACCGAATAAGCGCATAATACTATTAATTTCATCTTTAGGTCTAACCCAATTTTCAGTTGAAAAAGCATAGAAGGTAACGCTTGCTATTTTTAGCTCGTTGCAATATCTGATAATTTCTTTAAATACCTCAGCACCTTTTGTGTGTCCGGCACTTCTGGGCAAATTTCTCTTTTTAGCCCATCTGCCGTTTCCGTCCATTATAATGCCTATGCTTAAACCTTGAGCATTTATGTTATCTGCCATAAAAATAATTATCCTTTCAAATAAAAACCGCGCACATTTAAAGAAGTGTTTAAAACAAAAATAGCGTAAAAATTTATGCTGGGTATGAAATAATTTTTATTGTTCAATCAAAAAACTTCTTTATGTTTGCGGTATAATTATATTTTAAAGCAATTAAATTTCCATTACTTCTTTTTTCTTAGATTCGCATACTGCATCAATTTCTTTAACAAATTTATCGGTTAGCTTTTGCATTTCTGTTTCAAGCTCTTTTAAATCATCCTCTGTTATTTCAGAAGTTTTTTTCATCCCTTTGAATTTTTCAATAGCATCTCTTCGGATATTCCTTAACGAAACTTTGCTTTCTTCACCGTGCTTTAAAACTTCTTTAACAATTTGCTTGCGGCGATCTTCGGTGGGAGAGGGGAACACAAGGCGCATAATTCTACCGTCGTTTGTGGGGGTTATACCTATATCGGAAGAATAAATTGCTTTTTCAATTGCGCCCATAAGCGAAGCATCCCAAGGGCTTATGGTTAAAACTCTGGCTTCGGCAACGCTAACAGCTGCTACTTGTTGAATTGGTGTTTCAACGCCGTAGTAGTCTACAAATACCTTATCTAAAACTGCGGGGTTTGCCCGTCCTGCTCTAATAGATGCAAGTTCTTTACTTAAGTGATTAATAACACCGCTCATTTTGTCTTCATATTTTTTTGTTTCTGTACTCATAAATTTATCCTCCTCTTTATTTTATTCACAAACAAGTGTGCCAATGGTTTCACCGTTTATGGCTTTTGAAATATTATCGGGGTTTTGCAAGCTGAACACAAGAATTGGCAAATTATTATCTCTGCACATTGTTGCAGCTGTGCTATCCATAACTTCTAAGTTATCCACTATCATTTTGCTAAAGCTCAATGTATCATATTTTACTGCGTTGTCGTGCTTTTTTGGGTCCTTATCATATACGCCGTCAACTAAAGTAGCTTTTAATATAATATCTGCATTAATTTCTGCGGCGCGAAGCGCAGCAGCGGTATCTGTTGAAAAATATGGGTTGCCTGTACCACAAGCTAAAATAACAACTCTGCCTTTTTCTAAATGGCGAACAGCGCGATTGCGAATATAAGGCTCAGCAATTTGTTGCATAGACAGCGCTGTTTGCACTCTAACATCAACGCCCATATTTTCAAGTGCATCGGCAACTGCAAGAGAGTTCATAACAGTGGCAAGCATACCCATTTGGTCGGCCCTTATTCTTTCCATATTTCCGCTGGAGCGACCGCGCCAAAAGTTGCCGCCACCAACAACAATGGCAATTTGAGCACCTAAAGTTGTTGCGTTTTTTATTCCTTTACATATATTATTAACCGCGTTTTCACAAAGGCCAAAGCCCTTATCTCCACTTAGCGCTTCACCGCTTAATTTAAGCAAAAGCCGCT
>CAYJPD010000008.1:0-36560 GCA_964371975.1 uncultured Bacteroides sp. | reverse complement strand
TACAATAACGTTTTCGCTCTCTTGGAAAACGCCCATAATTTGTAGTGCGCTCACAAAGCACCTCATCAAAGCCGTATGCATCGGGCCCTTCATATGCGCTAACGTGCCACTTGCCTGAAAACACTGTTTCATACCCTGCCTTTTTTAGTTGCTCGGGAAATAAGCGCACATCATCATATAAACTGCGTGAAATTGCGTTGTCTACCTCTACATTGTGCCATACGCCATGCTGTGAGGGGTAAAGTCCGCTAAAAAATGTTGCCCTTGATGGGCAGCAGTGCGGCGCAGGGCAAAATGCATTGTCAAACACTACTGCTTTTTTATAAAATTTGTCAATATTAGGTGTTATTGCCGCATGGTTCGGTTTAATTGTTTGTGCGTTTTGTTGGTCTGTCATAAAAACCACTATATTCGGTGCATTTTTCATATTATTATTTCCTTCCGGTAATTTTAACAGAATGTTTTTGTTATGTATAAAAAAACCTGTACGGCTTGATTAGCTATTTGCTTGATTTTACCAAATTAAAAAATCTAAGTCAATTGAAACAAGTGCTATTTTCAAAAGCAGTCATTTTTTTGGGAAAAAAACTCGATCTTTTACCTCCTTTTCACATTTTTATTTTGATATAATTAAAGCCTACTGAATAACGAGTTGCTCAGTAGGTTTTAATTAGTGTTTATAAACGAAAGGGTAATTATATGGCTACTTGGGTAATACGAGATTGTTTAAACAAACCGCTTTGTGATGTTATAATTACAGATTTAATTGATAAATCTAAACAAGCTTTAACAAACGAGCACGGAATTGCAAACATTACTGCTACAAGCGATTATGTCACAGTGCAAAAAGAAGGCTATTTTGAACTTTTGCTTGCCGCATCAGGCGGTGAATATTCCCTCACGCCCTTTACAAGTTGGGAAAGTGAAGTTATAAACGACGAAACGCTTGAAAACCATATCACTTACAGCGAAAACTGGCAATATTACAACGCTTACCCGGGTGACCAAGCAATTGCAGATGTGCTAAAAAACCAAGTGCTTTATAACACAGACGCTCATGGCACAAAGCTATCAAACGAAACTGCAACGCTGAAATTTAAAGGTAAGAATTTGCGTATTTTCTCACTTGCAGATAGCTATGGAGGAAATGCAACTGTAACTATTGATAATAACAAACCTGTCCCCGTAAGCTTCTATCGCCCACGCCTCGAAAAAGCAACTGCAATAGGCGAAAAGCTTGAATCTTTTTCAGACAATGCAACAGATAAAAACACAAACAACAGCAAAGCATATAACTTGCTTTTCGAAACATATAATTTAAACGACACCGAGCACACTATGGTTTTACAAACAGGCGATGCGCCAAATGGCTCTCCCGATGTTTGCCGTGCAGTTATAGACTTTGTAGATTTTTCCACTCGCCCCGTATTCAATCGCTTTAATTTTTCTCCCTATTTTGTAAGCGATATAACACAAAATTCAGCATTTGCCACACAGTGCATTGCCGCTGTGGGCAAGCACAGAATAACACATGTTGGCTTTGTTTGCTCTGCAAGCGGAACACCCACAATAGCAGACATTATAACATTTGCAGACTTAAACGAAAACGGCGAATTTTGTGCCACTGTAAAAAACCTTTCTCCATTTACAAACTATTGTATACGTGCATTTGCAATTGCAAATAATGTGGCTTACTACGGCCATGAAACCGCACGTTTCCGCACAGAGGGCAGTGTAACTTTAAGCCACGAGTTATACGGCGGCTTCCCTGATGAAAATTTCAACTTAACCGCCATAAACGCTACACACCCCATTGAATGGCAATGCGAAACTATTATTCATGCTACACATAAAAATGCACTTATTGCACCGGAAGAAATTGTGTGCATTACACCGATAGAAAACGGTATAGAAGTGTCTTTAATTGCACAGGGTAATGTTTTAATTAAAGCTATCAACACTAAAACAGGCGAAGTTTGCGCCGCATGTGACGTTGTTGTTGCACGCCGTGAAAAAACCGCCATTGCAAAAACACCACCAATGGGCTGGAATAGTTGGAACTGTTTTTTGCGCAAAGTTAATGTGAATAATATAACACAAACACTTGAAACAATGGTAAAACCTATAACCAAAGACGGAAAAAGCCTTAAAGACATAGGGTATAACACCTGCGTTGTTGACGGTGGTTGGCGCGAAAATTTCCTTGATGAAAACGGTGAAATGATGCCAAGCTTGCTTATGGGTGGCAAAGACGGTATACTCAAATTATCGCAAACAGCAGCTAAAATGGGGTTAAAATTAGGTTTGCATATTTCTCCCGGAGATAGAGATTGTATGTCTCAACCAATAGGCGCAAAATGGAACGAGGCAAAGCACTATGAGCAATTTAGCAATTGGGGTTTAACATTTTTAAAAATAGACCAATGCGACTATCGCCCATATCCTTTAAACGATATGTTTGATTATGCACGCTGGTTATACATACGCCATAAATTTTTTATGGATAACAGCGGCAGCGAAACCGTTTACAGCATAAGTAATTATCACTTTGACGGTTGGCAACACGAGGTGGCAAACATGTGGCGCATAAGCGGAGACATTGCCACGGTTGAAAACACAAACAACCCTTGTGGTGCACGTTGGAACACACCCGGGCAATTTCACAGTGTTTATGATTGTGCAAATTATTCTAATTTATCTGCCGATTTTGCAAAGCCGGGTGCGTTTAATGACGCTGAAATGTGTGTTGTAGGTGATGCGGGCTTAACGGACATTGAGGGCATTTCACATTTTAATTTGTGGTGCATAATGGCCTCACCTCTTTTTTTAGGCAATGATTTGCGCAATATGAGCGAAAAAACCATTGAAACTATAACAAACGAAGAAGTAATTGCAGTAAACCAAGATGTTTTAGGTGTGCAAGGGCGACGCTTGCGCAAAAAAACACCAAATGGCGAAAGCGTAGAAGATACAGCACATGCACTGGAGCTGTGGGCAAAACCTCTTTGTGACAATAGTTTTGCTGTTGTTTTGCTCAACAACACAAATGACGACACTGCTGAAATATCGTTTGATTTTAGTGAGCTGCAATTTTACAACGAAGTAACTGGCGAAGAATACTCTTTGAAAGGTGCTAAATTTGCATTGCGCAATTTAAACACCCATAGCGAGCTTGGCACTTTTGAAAAGTCTTATACTTCACAAAAACTTTTACCTCATGAAAGTGTAATGATTAAAATTATACCGGTTAAATAAAAACTTTTACATTATGCAAGTAGTAATGCTAACTTGAAAGCACTTGCTCTATACGCTAAAAAATCTTACCTAAATATGTAATTTAGGTAAGATTTTTCTTGTTATTTATATATAGTGTAATTGCAAATTAAACCACAAAATCCCCAAAACAGTGCCTGTGCAAATACTCGGCATAATTTACAAATTATTGCCTTAAAAACTTTTGATATTGTTTAGGCGTCATTTGATATTTCTTTTTAAATATTTCTATAAAATAATCAGGGTTATTCTCATATCCCAAAGCACGTGCGGCGTCCATTACGCTTATGTTGGTGTTGCTTTCCAATATTTCAATTGCTTTTTTCAAACGCAAATTTTTAACATAGTCGCTAAACTTTACACCCACTTGCTTGTTAAACATTCTGCCTGCATGAGTTTCGTCTATATAAAGGCGTGTTTGGCACAGCCACTTTAGCGAAAGTTCAGCACAATATATATTATCTTCAAGTTCTTCAAGTAATTTATTTACAAGCGCACCGTAATTGTTCTTATGTATATTTGTATCGTCGTTTTTTTTGTAAATTTTATTGCTTACATGTATAAGAGTTTCATACAAAACTTCTCTGTCAACCGGTTTTACTAAATAATCAAACGCACCGAGTTTTAATGCTTTTTGTGCATAACTAAATTCTTGATACCCCGAATACACAATAAATTCTGTTTTTAAAAGAGGGTTATTCTTGGCTGTTTCAATTAATTCTATTCCCGTCATTTCAGGCATAACAATATCTACAATTGCAACATCAATAGGCATATTGCAAATTGCATCATAGGCTATTTTCCCATTTTCCGCACAAAAAATTTCACATTCAAAGGGCAATTTCATTTCCTTTAATGTCTTTTGTAAAAATCCAAGTAAAATGGCCTCATCATCTGCTATTAGAATTCTCATTTTATCCTCTTTTAAACTTTATTAAGATTTTTTCGGTAATACATCATTTTTTCTAAATTCTGTTTGATTTGAAATGCAAATTCTTATTGCGGTATACTCGCCTTGCTTTGTTCTAACCTTAACCGTAAAACGCTCTTTAAAAATATTTTCCAAACGTATCATAACATTTTTAAGACCGTGCCCCGGCAATGCATTAAATTTTCTGCTTTGTAAATATTTTAAAACATCTAAAGGCATTCCGATGCCCGTATCTATTATAGTAATATAAAGCGTTTTATTTTTTGTGTAAATTCTAAGCAGAATATTTGAAACAGTGCCTTTGCACTCTATACTATATTGAATTGCATTTTCAATTAAAGGTTGCAATATCATTTTAGGCAGTTCAATATCCACACAATTTTCTTTTATTATAGCTCTTAGCACTAAACGCGTAGCAAACCGTGTGCGCTGAATAACCATGTACTTGCGTAAAATTTCTACTTCTTCCCCCACATAAGAAAGCATATCCTTTGAAAGCGAGTAACGCATAATTGACGCAAGCGATGTTACAAGCTCACTAACTGCTCCACTTTTAGCAGGGTCTTGTGAAAGCACTTTTATAGTATCCAGTGTATTGTATAAAAAATGCGGGTTTATTTGCGATTGTAAAAACACAAATTGTTGTTCTTGAAACAATAATTTTCTCATTAAATTTTCGTTTATTAGCTCGTTTGTTTTATCGTAAACTTCTTTATACGCTTTTGCAACCCTTGTAAGTTCATCAACATGTGGATTTGAAAAAGGCTCAAGGTCTATAACAACATCGCTGTTATAAACATCATTTTGGAAAATGCTGTCTATAGTGTTAGTTAAAATTTCCAAACGGTGTAAAAGGCGTGTTATATGGTAATTGTTGTAAACAACAATTACCACACCGCCCACAAACACTATTAACAATAGTGCAAAAAACACTATTGAAAGCACTTGCTGTGCGCTGCTGATATCTTGGTATGTTCCAATGCTTATATTAGTACCTTTTATAACAGTTTTACTCAATAAATATGCTTCATATTCTACAGCCTTTGTGGCATCAGCTTGAGCGGCGGATAATTCACCATCTTGGTTATCGGGGTATATATAAATTAGCTCATCACCTAAATAACCGCAAACCGTGGCGTTGCCTATGTCTATATACCTTATGTATGAATCTCTGACAATAGCATTAAAATCAAGCAAGCTAATAGAGTACCCCACAAGCTGTAAATCAAAAGTTTCTATATTGCGCAAAGACCTTATTGCAATTAAATATTCTTCACCTTTTTCACCCTCGTAAAGATATTGAATTTCGCCTGTATTTGCAATGCCATCATTTGAAATTATATCTAATAAATAGTCTTTTATATCATCAGGGACATACCTGCCCCATGTGTGAAAGTCGTAATTATTATCTATTACCGCAATACTGTGAACGAACGGAGGCAGCCATGATGCGTTTTCTGCAATGCTGTTTTTCCAATCATTATATATACTTTGATAATGAGAGCTTTTATCGTTGCCCTCTTTAATATCGTTTAAAACCGCGCTTGTTGCACTGCTTACAAAAAAATCTAAATATTCTTTAGCACGCACATTAATGGAATATTCAACATTTTGTGCCGCCAATTGGTTTAATTGTACATTTAAATTCGACATATTTTGCATTGCAAATCGGTAAAACACAAAAATGGCAAAACCGCTTAGAAGTATTAAACACGCAACACATGTAAAAAAAATGCGTATTAACCGCCTCTTTAAAGGTTTTTCTTTTTTCTGTGATTTCTTAATACTTATACTCACGGTTCATCCTTTTTCTACATTATAATATAGCTTAGAACAATTATCTTGTTTGAAACAACAAATTATATAAAACCTACTTTATGTCTTAGCAAAGCCACATGCAAACTTATAACTATATTTTACTGTATATGATATTGCTTAATTTGTCAAGTTTGCATAAAATGGCTTCTAATTTTAACAAAGAGTTACTTTTTTGGGGTAAGCGCACAGTTTTTATTGTTTTTTTGAATGGTTTAATTTGATATAATTCAGTTACAGAAATATTGCACATATATATTTTTAATAATTAATGCAATATAATAGAAAAAGGAGTTAAAATCATGAAAAATTTACCCCTAAAAAAATTCTTGCAATTATTTGGAACATGCACCATTTTATTTGGGCTTATGCTTGGGCTTGTGGCTTGCGGCACACCTGCCACAGAAGAGGCACCTGCCTCTACAGCTCCTGCTGAAACAACTTCTGAGGCACCTGCCGAAGATGATGCACCATCTGCCGAAAGCTTAACAATTGGCTGGTGGGGTGTACAAGACGTACACGATTACACACTTGCAGCAGGCGATTACTACACAGAGCAAACAGGCATTGCACTTGAATCTACATACAATTCTTGGGGCGATTACTGGCAAAGAATGACAGTTCTTGCAGCCAGCAGCGATTTGCCCGACATTATGCGTCAAGACTATGGCCAATTTTCAAGCTATGTAGAAACAGGCATGCTTGCACCGCTTGACGAATTTATCGACAGCGGCGTAATTGATGTAAGTAATGTGGACCCTTCTTTAATTGACGCAACACGCGTTAATGGCGAGCTATACGGTATAAGCGTTGGCGCAAACGCAATTATTGCCGTTGTAAACGTAGAACTTGTTGAAGCAGCCGGAATGGAAATTCCAAGTAACGACTTCACTTTTGATGACTATGAAGCATGGTGCATTGAATTTGCAGAAAAAACAGGCCAATTTGCAAATACATTACAATTTTATGCAAACTCAACACCTATGTTTGAGTTAGAACTTCGCTCAAAAGGCAAAAACCTTTATGAAGATGGCGCACTTGGCTTTGAAGAAGCAGACATGGTTACATTCCTAGAGCGTGTAAAACGTTTGCACGATGCTAAAGCTATCCCAGGTATTGATACACTTGCACAAGAGCTAAACGCACAAGATTCACAGTTCACAAAAGGCAATTGCGCAGTTGACACAATTTGGAGCGATACAGCAGACACAGTGGCAAACACACTTGGCGCAGAGTGCGCTATGATACCTGTTCCGGGCACTGTAAGCACAAGCGCAAACTATATGAAACCATCGCAACTTCTTTCAATACCAACAAACTCAGAATATAAAAACGACGCAGCCGCATACATTAACATGTGGACAAATGATAGCGGATTTAATGAAATTTTAGCAGGGCGTCGCGGCCTTCCTATCAATAGCGAAATCGCAGCAGGCGTTTCAAGCACACTTGGCGAAAACACAAAAAATGTTTGGGATTGCTTAGAAGTAGTTATGGATAGCTCTTCACCGATAGCACCACCGTGGCCGGCAGGCGCCGCAGAAGTTACAAACTTCTACAAAACAGCAGTTGCATCTGTATGCTTTGGCGAGCAAACTCCACAAGAAGCCGCAGCAGATTTTATGGCAAATGCATCAGCCGCGCTTACTAATTCTTAATTAAACTTAAAATATAAAACCGGGCTTGCCGCAAACCGGCACCCGGTTTTATAAATGGTATAAATTATAACAAAGGAATGGTTATATTTATGAAAAAACAAAACAAAAAGTCGTATGACAACTTAATAGGATACCTTGCTGTTTCGCCGTGGTTAATTGGCCTTTTCATTTTTACAATTATTCCTATGGGCGCGTCATTCGGGCTTTCTTTTACTGACTATAACGGTATGAGCTCGCCTAATTTTATAGGTATTGATAATTTTATTAGAATGCTTAATGATGACCGTTTCTGGTCTGCTTTGCAAGCAACATTCTCTTATGTTTTCTTGCTTGTACCTGCTCGCCTTGCATTTGCTTTGCTTGTTGCTATAATTTTAAACAGTAAACGCAAAGGCATTGGTTTTTACCGTGCAGCTTATTATCTTCCATCTCTGCTTGGCGGAAGCGTAGCCATAGCTGTTATGTGGAAGCAAATTTTCGGCTCTACCGGTGTTATAAACGCACTTCTTGCTGTAGTAGGTATAGAGTATGAGGGTTCTTGGATAGGTAACCCCGACACCGCTATGGGCGTTCTTGCTTTGCTTGGCGTATGGCAATTTGGCGCTTCCATGCTTATTTTTATAGCAGGATTAAAACAAATTCCCGTTAGCTATTATGAATCTGCCACAGTTGATGGTGCTTCACGTTTTAAACAGTTTATTTTTATTACATTGCCAATGCTAACACCTACAATCTTTTTCAACTTAATTATGCAAACTATAAATGCGTTTAAAGTTTTTAACGAAGGCTTTATTATAACACAAGGTGGCCCACTTGATAAAACATTGTTCTATTCTCTTTACACTTATCAACAATCGTTTGAGTATTTTAGCATGGGCTACGGCAGTGCACTTGCCTGGGTTTTACTATTAATTATCGGCGTGTTCTCCCTGTTTATATTCCGTTCATCAAATAACTGGGTTTACTATGAAAGCAAAGGTGGCAAATAATGAACAAAACAAACAAAAAATTATTTAGCACATTAATGTTTCATATTCCTGTTATGATTTTAGCGCTTATTATGCTGTATCCTCTTATTTGGATGATAATAAGCTCGCTAAAAGAAAACGCAGACATATTAAATGATGCTGCAAATTTAATACCCGATAAACTAATGTGGGAAAACTATGCAAACGGATGGGCAGGCATGGGCGGAAATACTTTTGGAGTGTTCTTTTCAAACTCTCTTTTTGTTTCAGTTGTTGCAACAATAGGCGCAGTTGCCTCATCTGCGGTGGTTGCTTATGGTTTTGCACGTGTAAATTTTAAAGGCAAAGGGTTCTGGTTTGCAATTTTAATGGGTACAATGATGTTGCCCGAGCAAGTTTTGCTTGTTCCTCAATATATTATGTTTGAAGCTTTCGGCTGGGTAGATACCTTTTTACCTGTTATTGTTCCACATTTTTGCGCTCTACCTTTTTTTGTATTTTTAAATATGCAGTTTTTGCGTGGTATACCTGTTGAACTTGACGAAGCGGCTACAATTGACGGTTGCGGTAAATTTAGAATTTATTTCAGCATATTACTTCCGCTCACATCGCCTGCACTTATAACATCTCTGATTTTCTCTTTCTGCTGGCGCTGGCAAAATTTCTTGCACCCCATGATTTATTTAACCTCGCCTGAGAAATTTACATTTGCGGTTGCAATTAGAATGTTTGCAGACCCTGCAATGCAAAGCGACTGGGGTGCACTGCTTGCAATGTCAACTCTATCGTTAATCCCCGTTGTGCTAATTTTCTTCTTTTTCCAAAAATATTTGGTAGAGGGCGTTGCAACAACAGGTATTAAAGGGTAATTAAAATAGTTTTGCACTTCACAAAAGCACAAACTATATTTTCAAAACAAAAACACTTGCCACTGTTCAACACTTTCTTCGCTCAATATCTGCATACAGTTGTTTTAACAACAAAAGATTATTGTAATTTGAAGAAATGGTGAACGGTGGCTTTTTTAAATAATTAAAGAGGTGTGTAATTGAAAAAACCAAACATTTTATTTTTAATGACCGATGAGCAAAAATTTGACACTTTTACATGTGTTAACCCTATAATGAAAACACCCAATTTAAACAAACTAATTGAGCAAAGTGTTTTTTTTAACAATGCATATTGCTCAAACCCCTCCTGCGTTCCCTCACGTGCGGCAATTGCAACAGGCAAATACCCCACACTTTGCGAATGCCCTGTTTATATAGGCATGCTACCAAAAGAGGAAAAAACTTTTATGGCTCGTCTGCAAGAAAGCGGGTATTATACAGCAGTTATAGGCAAACAGCATTTTGCTGGCTCACAAATTGCACGTGGCTATGATTATGAATGTATAGTTGACGGGCATTTTGCCACTGCAAATAAAAATGAAATTAAGCCGTATTTAGATTATTTAACAGCGCAAAGCGTAACGGATTTTTCCGCTTTGAGCGACGACAGCCTTATTATAGGCGGAGAATGGAAAAGTGATTTGCGCTACCATATTGACAGCTTTATAGGTGAAAAAGGGCGCAAATGGCTTGCACAGCATATAGACAAAACAAAGCAAGATATTGCGGCAAAGCCATGGTTTACTGTTATTTCTTTCCCCGGGCCGCACCAGCCCTACGACTGCGAGGGCACTAAATATTCCGATTTATACAGCCTTGATGATATGGCACATAGTGGTGCACCTAAAGAAGCACGCAAAGCAAAGCCTCCGCATTTTGAAAAACTTAACCCTCTTGCTTATGTGGATAAATATGATGAAAATGCTTTTAGAAAAACAAAACGCTCTTATTATGCGAACATGAGCCTTATTGATGAAAAAATTGGTGAAATTATTTCTATGCTAAAAGAAAAAGGCGAATTCGACAACACAGTTATTATATACACAACAGACCACGGCGATTTTATGGGTGAATTTGGGCTAGTGAGCAAAGCTCAATATTTAAGCGAGGCACTTATGCATGTTCCGCTTTTTATTAAGCCTGCTATCAAAAACTTCAAGGGCTTTACAGTTGATGATTATGTTACAAATATTGATATAGCTTCCACTTGCCTAACGCTTGTAGGTGCAAAAGAGCAAATTTGCGACGGAATGGAAAACCACCCTTATACTGTTTATTGGGGCGATGATGACTATAAAAAGCGTGATTATATTTATATGGAAGCTCATAATATGAAAGCCGTTATAGAAAACGGTATTAAAACGGTTTACTATGTAAGCAGAGATTATGGTGAGCTTTATGATTTGAACATAGACCCTTTAGAAACAACTAACTTATGGAATGATGGCAAATATCAAAATGCAAAATTGCAAGCACTTGGCAAAATTATAAACAAAATGTTTAAATTATTAAAAAATAGTAATATGAAATGGAATACGCTTGCACCTGAAATTTAATAATATTATAAATATAAAAAAATAAAGAGTTATAAACATTTAAAGGAGCAATATTATGCAGCACGTCCAAAAAACTTATAGCGTTGTAGTAGTAGGCGGTGGAATTTCAGGCATTTGCGCCGCACTTGCCGCGGCTCGTGGCGGCGTTAAAACAGCTTTAATACAAAACCGCTCTGTTTTAGGTGGCAACGCAAGCTCGGAAATAAAAGTAAACATAAACGGTGCAACTCGCAACGGTAAAATCCCTGATGTTTCGGAAACCGGCATTATGATGGAGATTATTTTGGCTAATAAAATTGCAAACCCACAAAACTCCATTGATGTTTTTTGCATGGTTTTATGGGAAATTATAAGTAAAGAGCCACTGCTCAGCCTTTATCTTAACACGCAATTTATGACGGCATTGGTCGATAATAATTCCATTAAATCAATAACGGCATTTCAGTTTACAAGCGAAACAATGTTCACCTTTAACTCTACACTTTTTGTTGACACCACAGGTGATGCCCACCTTGCATTTGAGAGCGGTGCAGATTGGACAATTGGCCGTGAGGCAAAAGCGACATACGGTGAACTACATGCGCCAATAGTTGCAGACAGCCACACAATGGGCAGTACTGTTATGTTTACCACAAAAGATATGGGTAAGCCTATGCCGTTTACTCGGCCTGATTGGGCATATAAATTTACCAAAGAAGACCTTGGCGCACGTGCCATAAAAATGACAAACCACGGTTATTGGTGGGTGGAGCTTGGCGGAGATGACACAAAAGTAATTGAGGACAGCGAAAATATTAGAGACGAGCTTTATAAGTGGGCGTTCGGTGTTTTTGACTACATTAAAAATTGCGGTGAGTATGATGCGGATAACCTTGCGCTTGATTGGATTTGTACTTTGCCCGGGCGAAGAGAATCTCGAAGAATTTTAGGCGATTATGTTTTAAATGAAAACGATTTATCCTCTTCACACATTTTTGAGGACACCGTAGCATATGGCGGCTGGACTATGGACGACCACACAGTTGGTGGCATAAAATCTAAAGGCGAAAACGAGCAAGGCACTCAGTGGATAGACCTTCCCGGTATTTACACTATCCCCTACCGCAGTTTATACAGCCGAGATATTAACAACCTATATGTAGGTGGGCGTGCTATAAGCGCAAGCCACATGGCGATGACTTCTACACGTGTAATTGCAACATGCGGTGTAATAGGGCAAGCAATAGGAACTGCCGCTGCAATTGCAATTAAGTGCAATTTAACGCCCCGTGAAGTTGGCGAACAAAACATTAATATGCTTCAAAGGCAATTGACAACAGATGACTGCTATTTGCCCGGAATTATTATTAATAACGAAAACGATTTGTTAAAGCGCAAAGACTGTGTTTTAACATCTTCAAAGCACTGCGAAAATTGCCCACCTAAGCTTATTTGCAACGGCATAACAAGGCGCATTAAAACAGAGGAAAATGCATGGGTTGCACCTCTTACCGATAGCGGTGCTTGGCTTTGTGCAAAGGTTTCAACCTTAACCGAAATTACAAGAGTCGATTTAAAGTTCGACCCTGATTTGTCAATTTCGCTTCAACCTACTTTAACACCAAAAAGGCTTGCATTACAGCCCGAAACTTTGCCTGCGCCGCTTGTTAAATCTTTTACTGTGCAAGCGTTTTGCGGTGATGAGTGTGTTTGGGAACACAAAAACAACAATAATATACAGCGTTTACATCAAATTGTGCTTGATAAACCCGTTTTTTGTGACAGCGTAAAACTAACTGTTCACGAGACATACGGTGATAAAAACGCGCGTGTTTTTGAAATGATTGTTTATGAAAAATGAGGTAAAAAAATATGTCACAACATAAAATTTCTTTAGAGTCTATCGCTTTAACAGACATGCAAGATGCAGTTTATTGTTTTAATGAAATATGCACAAATGCAAACAATGGCGACACTATTTATTTTGAGCCTGAAACTTACACATTGCGTCGTGATTTTGCCATGCAAAAATTTTGCTACTTATCTAATAACGATGCCGGAATAAAAAGCATTGCCATGCCGATTATAGGCAAGAAAAACCTTGTAATTGACGGTGGCGGTGCAAACTTTATGGGAATTAGCCGAATAATGCCTTTTTATTTGCTCGACAGCGAAAACATTACTTTGCAAAACTTTACAATAGATTATGTGCGCCCGTTTTATACACAAGGCGAAGTTATTGAGGCAGACAGCGAAAGCGTGCTTTTAAAAATAAACAAAGACGAATACCCATACTACATAAAAAATAAAGTTGTAATTTTCACAGGTGAAGATTATAGCAGTTATTTTATGCACGGTTTGCTTGAATATGATGCAAATACAAAGCGCCCTGCAAAAAATGTTATTGATAACATGAGCAAAAGCCCTATTACAGGCGAGGAAATAAGCGAGGGCTTACTGCGTTTATTTATTCCTTTTGAAAAAATTGCCACCGCCGGCAATATAATGACAATTAAGCATGAAGAGCGCTTTGTGCCGGCAATTGGTATTAGCAATTGCAAAAACATCACGCTTAAAAATATTACAATTCGCCATGCAGGCACAATGGGCGTTATTGCACAGTTCAGCGAAAACATCACGCTAGACGGTGTTGTTGTTGCGCCCGATTGTAATTCGTCGAGGTGCATTTCAGCAAACGCCGATGCAACACATTTTGTAAACTGCCGTGGCACTGTTTTAGTTAAAAATGGAGTTTTTGAAAGCCAACTTGACGATGTTATTAATGTACACGGCAATTATTTGCGTGTTGTGAAAATTATAAATAATTTAAATTTACTTGTTGAAATACCACATTTTCAACAAGTTGGTGCTTTTAGTTTAACAGATGGCGCAAACATAACAATATGCGACCAAAAAACAATGATGCCAATTGAAAACCGCAAGTTAAAAGAGAGCAAAACAATTAACAGCCGTTATTATTTATTAACATTGGATGAAGAATTCGAATTTGTGAGCGGCAATACATATGCAATTGACGATGTCGACAGCCACCCTGAAGTAATTTTTTCTAACAATAAATGCGGTAAAAATAGAGCGAGAGGGTTGCTTTTCACTACCACTAAAAAAACTATTGTGGAGAATAATATTATAGACACAGAGGGCTCATGCATTAAAATAAATTCAGACATGCACTTTTGGTATGAATCAAGTGCAATCAGTACTGTTATTATTCGCAATAACGAAATGCGCCGTGCTAATTCTGCCACATGGGGCAAGGGGCTTATAGATATAGACCCCGGTATGGAAAAACAGCAAGACGGCAATTATTTTCACGGTGATATTATCTGTGAGAACAACTCTGTTGAACTTGATGGTATGCCGTTTGTTTATGGGTATAGCTTTAAATCCTTAACAATGCAAAACAATAAGTTTACTGTTTTGGGTGATAACACTACTTCACAAGTGCCTCTTTCTGTTAAGAATTATGGCGAGCTTATTGCCGATAATAACGCAATAGTATATAAATAACTTAAAAAGTTTAGAAACGCTCGAACGATAGGCTATAGAGCGACGACATAAATAAAACACTATAATACTCAATTTTAAGCAAAAACCATTATAGAATTAACTTTATTGTGTAGCTCTCGTTTTATCTTTATAAAAGTCAGAAAGAGGACATAGCAATGCATTTAAATATCTGCTTGCCAGAAACACCCGTTATCACACAAAACCTTCCTTTTGGCGGAACTAATTGCGCCGGTACAAGCATTGCTGTAAACAGCAAGTTTTTTATAAAAAATGGTATGCCATGGTTTCCTATTATGGGAGAATTTCATTTTTCTCGTTATCCCGCTTCAGAGTGGGAAGTAGAATTGCTTAAAATAAAATCGGGCGGAGTTGATATTGTTGCCACTTATGTTTTTTGGATTCATCACGAAGAAGTGCAGGGCGAGTGGAATTTTCACGGCCAGCGCAATTTAAAAAAATTTATCTCTCTATGTAATAAACACTCTATACCCGTATTGTTGCGCATTGGGCCGTGGGCTCATGGCGAGTGCCGCAATGGCGGTTTTCCTGATTGGTTGCAAGACCAATCAGTTTTTAACATCCGTGAAAATGACCCTATTTATCTTAACCATGTAAAACAATTATACACACAAATTTTTAGGCAAGTGAAAGATTTTTTGTTTTTCCACAATGGTTGTATTATCGGCATTCAGTTAGATAACGAATATGGCCCGTGTGGTATTGTTCCGGGTGCAAAAGAGCGCATGGCACACATGCAAACACTAAAAGATATTGCAGTTGAAATTGGGTTTCGTGTTCCTCTATACACAGCTACGGGTTGGTCCGGTGCTGCTGTAATTGATAACGAAACACTTCCGGTTATGGGTGGCTATTCAGATGCTCCATGGGCGCCACATACAGATGAAATGCCTGAAAGCATTAATTTTTTGATGAGTCATTCCTTAAACGATACCACAATTGGTAGCGACCACAAAAAAGACGAACAAGGTATCGCTTTCACATTTGATGTTAACAAATATCCTTTTATTACCGCAGAACTTGGCGGCGGCATGCAAGTAACAGAGCATCGCAGAGTAGTTTTATTCCCATATGATACGCTTGCTTTAGCTGTTTCAAAATTAGGTTCCGGCGCCGTTTTGCTTGGATACTATATGTATCATGGTGGCACAAACCCTGTTGGCAAAAAAACTTATTTACAAGAGTCAAAACAAACAGGTTATCCCAACGATTTACCTCGCATGTCTTATGACTTTCAAGCACCACTTGGAGAAACCGGGTTACCTGCACAAAGCTATTTTGATTTAAAGCCTTTACACTTGTTTTTACACACTTTCGGGCACCTTGTAGCTCCTACAGCTACCATTTTACCCGATGAAAATTGTACAGACCCAAAAGACACCTTTAGTATCCGCTGCTGTGTTCGCCACAACGCAAAAGATAATTGCGGTTTTGTAATAATTAACAATCACTTGCGCAAACGCACCATGCAGCAACATGAAAATGTTACCATTCATTTGCAAAACCAATATCTAAACATCACACTTCCGCCATTCAATATTAAAACAGGTGATATCAAAATTCTTCCTTACAATTTACCGATGGAGCCTTCACGGTTAATTTCTACTAACGCAATGCCTCTTACCAAAATTGGTTCATGCTACTTCTTTGTTTGCGATGTTGATCCCATTTATCACTTTGAAGGAAACCCTGCACATATTGTTACCCTCACTACCAAACAGGCACAATGCGCTTATCAATTCGGCGATAGTTTATATTTATCAGATGCTGTTTTATATAATAATGCAAACTGCATTTATGCTCAAACAAAGCAAGAAAATATTACTGTAACCACATACAATGCAAAAGGTGTTGCAAAAACAAAAACCTATTGTGCGAAAAAAAGGGCACCAAGCGTTATTGCGCACGAACTTAACAATAATGAATATGAGCTGCAAATAGATTATCATGGCGAAACTCAAGATTGTATTCTCACTGCAGATTATATTGGTGATAAAGCTGAGCTGTATGATAAAGGTTTAATTAGCGATTGGTTCACAACCGGATTGCCATATCAAATCTCTCTTGCCCGATATAACTTTCCTACTATGTTACGTTTAAAAATATACCCTACCGCAAAACACAAAATTTATTTTGATATTGAATGCGAAATGGGATGTGCATTAAAAAATGTAACTATCGAGCCTCTATACACTTTGCAAATTAATATGTAAAAATATCACAATGTTTATTATAAATAGAGCGGTGAGCCTCATCGCAAATAAGCAAATCGAAATGGCCTATTGTAAAAAGTTTACCCTCGTCATCTTTTGTGCTGCCAATAACATTCATCATTGTTTGATATGTTGAGAATATACAAAAGGCTTAAGGTATGAATGTATACATTAAGCCTTTCCATGCGACTACCTTTATTTTACTATTGCATTGAACTGGTGGTTTGAACAGACCCTATAAGGGTCTAATTCTTGTGGTGGCATCATAAAAGATGCATTGAATAATCTGACAACCACGAACAATTACTGGCTACCCCCTACTCGGGGGGTAATTTTTTTGCCTATTTCTTTTCGAACGGGTCGGTTAATTCTTTCATGCTTATTTAGTCGTTCATTATATCATCTTCGATTGCTGCGTCGATTTGCTCTTGAGTTGCCTTAGTGAAAACTATAGCAAATATAAATAAAAAAGTGTAGCACCGAAAAAAAGAAAGTGATAGACTTATTTGAGATAAATAAGGGGGTCACGGAAAGGTGTTAGGAATGAAAAAGCAGAACTATATAAACAATTTAAGGGAATACGAAGGAACGAGTTTAAGGGAAATAAGCGAAAAAACAGGGCATCATTTCAATACAATAAAGAAATATGCAGACAAGGAAGATTGGAACGGGAAATATGAGAGAAGAAGAGCTAAAGTGAGCAAGCTTGAGCCGTTAAAAAGCACAATAGACAAGTGGTTAAAGGAAGATATGAAGAGAAGCCGAAAATATCGCAGAACGGCAACAAAAATATATAACGACCTAAAAAACTGTGAAGAAACAGCGCTATTATTGGAAGTAGGCAAACAAACGGTAATAAATTACGTTTCAAAATTGAGGCGAGGGATTTAAAAAGACGAAACTTTTACATTAATGCCGCCAAATTTGACATCATCAAAACCTTTGAAAATTATTCTTTTGAAGATATTAAAATCCCGCCTTCTTTGTCTTTGGAGGATATTTTAACTGCAAATTTTGTATCTAAAAAGCAAAACCTCATACTTTATGGAAATGTTGGTGCCGGTAAAACTCATCTCGCAATAGCTACCGGTATTGCTGCTTGTAATGCTGGCTTTAAAACAAGATTTTATCGCACTGCTACCCTTGTAAATGCTCTCACTGAAGCTAAAAAAAGGGGTGAATTATCTGCCTTTATGAAACAGTTTTTAAAGCTTGATTTGCTTATTTGTGATGAGTGGGGTTATGTCCCGATAGACTCAGAGGGTGCGAAACTCCTTTTCGGCGTTGTCTCCGAGTGCTATGAACGAAAATCCCTGATTATCACTACTAATCTTGAGTTCGCTAAATGGAATGAGATTTTTATCGACTCCAAAATCACCGCTGCCCTTCTCGATAGAATTATCCATCACAGCCATCTTCTGGATTTTACTAATAGAAACTCTCATAGGCTTAAAGATGCTCTTGTTAATCTTTAAAACCTTCATTTACTGCTACACTTTTATTTTTATTTTTGCTACATTTTTTTGTTGACAAACACAGCTTGCTTGGTAATACAATAATTTTACTGTTTTCTCTGCTTATTTTCACTTTATCGGGCGGTGGGGCAATTGCATTGCTTTCGCAAAAGTGCATAATTTCTTCTGTAAAACCTGTGCCATATTTTTCAAGCTTTTGTTTGCCTACGCCAGAAACATCAATAAATTGTTTTTCATTTACAATTGCAGGCACTTGATAGCATATAGATTTACCTGCGCCTGTCGGCATTATGCCAAGAGCATCTTGCCTTTTAAAATTTCATTAATTATTTCTTCTTGGCCTAATTTAAAACTGTCGTACCCGAAGTAAATTTTTAATATGTTTTTTGGCATAAGGTACTCCTTTTTCTTTAGCATTTATTTAATCATTGCTGCATTAACTATATTCTTTATTAAGTTTAGTAATATTTGTATAGTGCAATTAACGCTTGGTGAGGTGTTTTTATAAGATAATTATAAAGGTATGGTGTGCTTTTTTCAATGTTTAATAAAATAATTGTATTTGTTTTATATTTTGCTTTGCACGCTATATCAAACTCCCTGAATATTGCATGTAATGTTATTGCTAACCGCTTTTACGAAAGTAATTTTCCATGAACTCGACGTTTAAATCCAAAAACTATAGCAAGTACTTTATATCTTATTAAGATATGTTTTAATAAAAGTAGCACTATTAAAAAACAAAGGGTTTGTGCTTTTGCTAAAGCAGCAAATAAATAGCAGCAAACGAGTTGCTTTTGAATATTATGCCGATATTAGTATTTTTTTACGATATATAGGTAATTTTTAAAACAACAATTCATTTGCTTTGTAAATTAAATATGTCGAACCTGCTTAAACCCCAAACTTTTCATTAGCTTTACGTTGTATGCTCTCTTTTTTGTTTCTTCCAGTATGGCAAATTACAGAAAACTTAAAAAAGCCAAAGCGAATAATTTAAATTTGTTAATCAATTATTAGTCAATTTTACTATTTACGCATTAAAACATTTATAACTATATACAAAAATACATGATTTGCATTGTTATTTTAATAAATCTATTGTATCATATCATCAATCAATTAAAATACTTAATTAATTATTTTGTTTATCACAGCGCCAACTTTTTACAAAAAATTAATTTTAGTTCGTAATATTTTATTATTTAGGAGAGCTTTATGTACAACATTGTAGAAACATTATTTGGTTTTGATATAGTCCAAGGAACTAACATTTTGTTATCACATACAATGCAAAATTCTTGCTTTTTTATAGGTATAGCTAATGCAAAAATAGAAGAATATCGTGGCAACTTTCAAATAAAAGACAGAGTTGAACAGCGAATACCTTTAAAACACTGGAAAAAAACAGAAGACGGTATAGTATTATACACAAGCGATAAATCTACAATGCTGAAAATAACAATACAGTCGTTTAACTGCCAGCTACATTTAAAAGGGGAATTATCCGACAAAAATTATAATAGAATTTGGATTAAGCTAAATTCACAAGAAGGCGAAAGAATTTATGGTGCAGGTGAGCAATTTTCTCACTTTAATTTAAAAGGGCATTCATACGAAATTTTCACAAGAGAACAAGGTGTTGGTAGAAATAAAGCAACAGCCATAACATTTGAGGCAGATAAAGAAAAAGCAGGCGGAGATTATGACTGGACTTTTTTCCCACAGCCCACATTTGTATCAAGTTTGAAGTATTTTGTGCATTTGGAAAACTATTGCTATATTTCGCTGGATTTCACGCAAGATAATTTTCACGAAATTGAAATATGGGACAACAAATTTTCCCTTGCAACACAACACTATGAAAATTTCAAATGCTTGTTGAAGGGCTTAACGCAATTGCTTGGCAATCAGCCTAAACTGCCCAAATGGGCATTTGAAGGCATTTGGTTAGGTATACAAGGCGGTACTGAAATAGTTGAAGAAAAAGTGCAATATATGAAAAAGTACAATACTCACATAACCGCTGTATGGTGCCAAGATTGGCAAGGTGTAAGGCACACTTCTTTTGGCAAAAGGCTTATGTGGAACTGGGAATACGACAACGAGCTTTATCACAACTTACCTTTTTCTATTAAAAAGTATAACAATGAAAACATTAGGTTTATGGGATATATAAACCCTTATCTATGTGTTGAAAAAAAATTGTTTAAAATTGCAAAGTCGAAGGGTTTTTTAGTTTTAAATAATAAGTTTAAAGAATACATTATAGACTTCGGAGAGTTTTACTGTGGAATAGTCGATTTCACAAACCCTAATGCTTGTGAATGGTATAAAAATGAAGTTATAAAGAAAAACATGATAGATATAGGCTTAGAAGGTTGGATGGCAGATTTTGGGGAGTACCTTCCGGTTGATTGCCTTTTGCATAACAAGCAAGATGCCATTAGCGCACACAATGAATGGCCTTTAATGTGGGCTAAAATTAATTATGATGCTTTAAAAGAAACCGGTAATTTAGGGAAAATCGCAGTGTTTTTCAGAGCAGGCTGTGCAGGTATTCAAAAATACTCACCTTTGATGTGGGCCGGAGATCAAAATGTAGATTGGTCACTTGACGACGGTTTAATAACTGTTGTTGTAGCAGCGCTGTCGAGCGGAATGTCGGGGCACGGTATGCACACAAGTGATATTGGCGGCTACACAACATTATACGGCATGAAAAGAACAAAAGAGTTGCTATGTAGATGGGCGGAATTTAGCGCTTTTACACCTGTTATGCGTACCCACGAAGGTAATAGGCCTGACGATAACTGGCAATTTGACAGCGATGAGCAAACAGCGAAATTTATAAGTAGATTTAGCCGAATACACACTCAGCTATCTGAGTATAATTTTGAACTGATGCAAATAAATCACAGCACAGGGTTGCCTGCCATGCGTGCAATGTTTATAGAATACCCAAATATTGATGAATGTTATGATTTAGAATATCAATATATGCTGGGTGAGGATTTAATAATTGCGCCTGCATATACACAAGGCGCGCGTGATGTTAAAATTTTCATACCTGATAATCAATGGATTAATATATGGACAGGAGAAAAATCCGAGCAAGGATTTAATACAGTACAAACCCCTCTCGGCTTTCCCGCTGTATACTACAGAGAAAACAGTAAATATGAGCAAGATTTTAAATTGATTAAAAAAATAGAACAATAGGAGAAACAACATGCAAACTGAACAAAAAAAATATTTAGATGATATGTCAAAAAAAATCAGATATTATACAGTTGACCAAATAGGTAGATTGGGTGTAGGGCATATAGGAGGGTGTTTATCTATTGCAGAACTATTGTCAGTGCTTTATTTTGAGCAAATGAATATTGATGCCAATAATGATAAGATGGAAGGGCGCGACAGAATTGTGTTTTCAAAAGGCCATGCAGGTCCTGCGGTATATGCAGCTTTGGCATTAAAGGGCTATTTTGGTTTAGATTGGCTTGAAACATTAAACAAACCTAACACGAAATTGCCAAGCCACTGCGATATGAATAAAACGCCCGGAATAGATATGACCGCAGGATCTTTAGGTCAAGGTATATCTTGTGCTGTGGGAATAGCTAAGGCATCAAAAATTTTAAAAGACAACGCTACTATTTATTGCGTTGTTGGTGATGGAGAAAGCCAAGAGGGGCAAGTTTGGGAAGCTTCAATGACAGCTGCTCAATATAAGCTTGATAATTTTATACTGTTTTTAGACTATAACAAATATCAAATTGATGGTGGTGTTGATGATATTTGCTCTTTGATAGACCCTGTTAAAAAATGGGAAGCTTTTGGATTTGATGTAATTGAAATAAACGGACATGATGTTGAGCAGATATCAAATTCAATAAATGCGGCAAAAGCTAACAAAAACAGAAAACCAAAATGCATAGTATTAAATACCGTAAAAGGCAAGGGCGTTACTTTTACCCAAGAAGCAAAAGCTACTAACCATAATATGGTAATTACAAAAGAGCAATGGCAAACCGCACTAAACGAATTAAGATAGGAGAATAATAAATGTCGAAGGAAATGCGAGTAGTTTTTTGCGATACATTAGAAGAAATAATGAGCAAAAACGAAAAGGTAATGGTAGTGGATGCAGACCTCGCCCGTGCAAACGGAACATTAAGATTAAGAGATGTTTTCCCCGAAAGGGCATTGGACGTAGGCATAGCTGAACAAAATTTAACATCGTTTGCCGCAGGGCTGGCCTCTTATGGCTTTATACCTTTTATAGGTTCTTTTGCACCATTCGCAACAAGAAGAAACTGTGATCAAATAGCTATATCGGTTTGCTATTCAAATATGAACGTTAAAATTGTTGGTAGCGATCCCGGTATTAGCGCAGAATTAAACGGTGGCACACATATGAGCTTTGAAGATATAGGTGTACTTAGAAGCATACCTAATATAGTGATTTTTGAACCCATCGATGCTGTGCAATTAAAGCAATCTCTTTATCAAATTGTTGAATATAACGGGCCTGTATATATTAGGCTTTTTAGAAAAGAAATCGCCAATATTATGCCGGAAAATTATGAATTCAATTTATTTACAGCAGATAAATTATGCGACGGAACTGATATTTCAATTTTTGCAACAGGTTTAATGGTACATGAGGCACTTAAGGCTGTTCATATTTTAAAAGAACAAAATATAAGCGCAGAGCTTATTAATGTTCACACTATTAAACCTTTAGATGAAGAAACAATTTTACAAAGTGTTAAAAAAACAAATTGTGTGTTAACTGCAGAAAACCATAACTTATTCGGAGGTTTGCGTTCTGCTATTTCTGAATTATTGTGCGAAAAATATCCGCTGTTAATAAAATCTATTGGTGTTAACGATACATTTGGCGAAGTTGCTATGATGGATTACCTAAAAGAAAAGCACAAATTAAACGCAAGCGATATTGTTCAAAGTGCCTTAGAGGCTATTAAGTTAAAAGAAAAATAAAGCACTTATTATATATGACAACAGAATGGAGAAACACTATGAAATTAATTATAGGTTCGGATAAATCAGGCTTTATGCTTAAGGAAAGCATAACAGCTTATTTGCAAGAGCAAAATATAAGCTATGTGGATGTAGGAACAACAGATATTGAGCAGCCAAAGCCCTTTTTTAATGTTGTGCCTGTAGCTGTAAAAATGATGGAGAACCCGGTAAATGATAGAGCGATATTAATTTGTGGTACCGGAATGGGTATGAGCCAAGTTGCAAACAAGTTCAAAGGAATTTTCGCAGCATGTTGTGAATCTGTTTTTGCAGCGAAAATGTGCCGGGCAATTAACAACTCTAATGTGCTGTGTTTAGGCGGCTGGATAGTAGGGCCTGAAATGGGTGTGGAAATGACAAAAGTATTTTTAAATACTGAACATACTCAAGATTTGGAGGAGTGGCGCAAAGATTTCCTAAAAAAAGCTGTTGTTAAAATTAGTGAAATAGATGCCGCTAATATAAAATAATTTTTATGAAACAACACATTGATAATATAGCGCATTTAAATAATTTAAATACAATAAAAATTAACGATATTTATTGTGCAAAATTCAATAAATATGCAAAAATAATCAATTACTCTTTTGTTGACCTAATTGAAACGGCAAAAATTGCTACCGAAATACCGAAACAAGGCAATATATATGTTGCCAGCTCAAATGAGTTGGAAAGCAATAAAAGTAAAATTTATTTGCAAGACAATGTATTTGGTTCATCAAATATACAAATAGGATATTGCAACGGCAACAGTTGCAAGTTGAACGCTTTTGAGTACCATAAATGCAGCGAGGTTTTTATTGCTGTTACAAACTGTGTTTTGCTTTTTGCCGATTTAAGAGATATTAAAGACAATACACTTCACACAAGTAAAGCACAGGCGTTTTATATTCCCGAAGGAAATGCAATAGAAGTATATTCCACTACTTTGCATTTTGCACCTTGCAAAATTGAAAGCAGCGGTTATAAAACTATAATTGTGTTAACAAAAAACACAAATGAAGATTTTCAAAGCACTTTTATTAAACATTCTAATGAAGATGAATTGCTTTTTAAGCAAAACAAATGGCTTATAGCGCACGAGGAATGTAAATTAGTTGAAAAAGGGGCTTTCGTGGGGCTCGTAGGCGATAACATTGAAATAAAATATTAATACAATGGAGAAAAAATATGTTTTTTTATGAGCAACCTGTTAAAATTTATTTCGGAGAGGGCGAATTAAATAATTTGCCTGAACGCATTAAACAAATAGGGAAAACAAACGGTGTAATTTTATGTGATGCGTTTTTGGAAAACAGCGAATTAATAAAAAATATTATGAGTGCATGCAGTAGCATCAAAGCCTATTCTTGTGATGTTCATCCTAATCCAACTGATAATGATGTAAACAATTTCGCTGAATTATTAAGAGAGCATGATGCTGATTTTATTGTTGCCATTGGCGGAGGCTCTGTTATGGATTGTGCCAAAGGTGCATGCCTTATTGCTCCAACAAACAATGAAATAGAAACATATCACGGAACACAGGAGCCTTTTCCTAAAGAGGCGTTGCCAATAATTGCTGTGCCCACCACAGCAGGAACAGGAAGTGAAGTAACAAGTGTTTGTGTGCTAACAAATACGGCAACTAATGTAAAAGCACCAATGTCAAGCTCTTTGCTTTACCCTAAAATAGCAATTGTAGACCCAACACTCACATATACTGTTCCTAAAAAAATTTGTATAAGTACCTCTTTAGATGTTTTGTCCCATGCTATAGAAGCTTACTTAAGCATTTTACATCAACCTATTTGTGATTCTATATGCATTTATGCAACAAAATTAGCCCTTGAAAACATAGAAGATGCATGCATGAATCCCATAAATAAGCAGGCAAAAGCTAATATGATGCTTGCTTCACTGATGGCTGGAATGGGATTTGCTTTACCAAAAACAGGACCATCACATGCGTGCTCATTTGTTTTAACAAATGAATATAATATACCACATGGAGACGCCTGTGGCTTAACTTTAGATTATTTTTTAAGAGTTAACGCACAGGCGGAAAATGGAAGAATGCACGGATTTGCAAAGCTTGTAGGATTTGCTGATTGCTATCAATTATGCGATGAAATAAAGAGGATTAAGCAAAATATAGGTGCGCTTACCGATTTAAAACACCTTAATTTGAATTACGAGGATCTGAAAAATTTAGTGTTAAAAAGCAAGCACCCGAACATTAAAAATAGTCCTGTGGAAATTACTGATGAAATTCTTGAAACAATGTACAAATCGTTTACATAAGGAGTTAAACATGGATAATTTTAATGTGGTTTTTGTACCGATAGGCGTGCCAACTTTTGACTTGGATGTTGCAAATGATCAATTCAATGAATCAATAAAATTGCTTAATGAATTGTGCGAAAACCTTATTCATCCTAACAATATTTTACTTACAACTAATGAAGAAAAAAAGTATTTATCCAACAACAACCACCCGAGTGCAGTAATTATACAAAACACAACATTTGCCAATGCGGCTTATACATATGAAATTTTAAATGAATACGATTGCCCTATTTTACTTTGGACGCTCAAAGAACCTATTGTAGATGGGCAAAGATTGCGATTGAACAGTTTAACCGGGGCTTATTCAGCAGCAAATGCAATGCATATGGTAGGTAGGGGCAATTTTGAATATGTTTATGGCTCACCCACAGAAAAACAAACATCTGAGAGTATAAACGCTTTTATTTTGGCTGCAAAGGTAAAACAAAAACTAAAAACATCATCTGTTGCAATTGTTGGCACTACTCCACAAGGCTTTGATTTTGGTAGCGCCTATGAAAGTGAGTTGCTTAAAAATTTCGGTGTGAAAGCCATAAAAGTTGAAACAAGAGAGCTTATAAATAACGCAAATGCTTATTTGGATAGTGTTGGCGAAGAAAATATGAATGTAGCTTGCACAAATATGGTTGGTTTAGAAAAAATGGGTAAAGATCAGCTTCTTAAACACACAAAATTGTTTATGGCTTATATGAAATTTATAAAGGACAATGATATTTCATTCGTTGCCTCAAGGTGTTGGCCTGATTTTTTTACAGAATACGGCGCTCCTGTTTGTGCGGTTATTTCAGCGCTAAATGATATGGGCGTGTCAACAAGTTGCGAGGCAGATGTGTATGGTTCACTTTCAATGTATATAGGCTTTTTGCTAACAGACACACCGTGCTTCTTTGGTGATCCTGTGCTTTTAAATGATACCGAGTCCAGCATTACTTACTGGCATTGCGGAGCTGCAGCGCCAAAACTTGCCAGCGAGAAGTACGGTGCTAACTTTGGTGTACACCCAAATCGTCAAATTGGCCCTACAATGGACTTTTCTTGCAAAGGTAGTGATAATGCTACAATATTCAGAATAGGAAGAAAGCCCGATGGAAAATTCAGAATTTTCATTGAAACTGGTGAAGTTTTAGAAAAAGAAAAACAATTTTCAGGCACAAGTATAGTAGTTAAAACGCACAATAGCGCAAAAGATATTATTAACAAAAGCGTTCTTTCGGGTTTTGAACCGCATTTTGTAATAAGCCATGAAAACATAAAAGCAGAGCTTATCATTTTAGCTAATATGCTTAATATAGAAGTTTATGAATAATGAAACTATAGTAAGTAACAATGTTAAAATACAGTTTCCGTTTTTGTAAACAAAAAAGTCGTCGCAAACTTTGCAAAGCATGCGACGACGCGGATTAATATTAGTTAAGTTTTTAGCAAAACAAACCGCAATGTTACAGTTTAAAATTAATAAAAACATCGTTGTTTATTAAATTTCATTGCCACCAACTCTAAAGAATAATTCATTTATAGCAATTGCAACTCCTCCAATAAAAGAGTGCTTTAAAAAAAGTTCACTCTCCACCACATAATTATTATTATATGAATTATCATAATTGAAACACTGATTTATAAACTCGTTTTTTATATTTTCCCTTTCAAACATTTTACCGAAAATAACTACTTTTTCAGGCGAAAGTATAGTTGTTGCATTAACCGTTGCCAGTGCAAGTTTGCTAATAGATTTCATTATAGTTTCATTTACGTAATCATCAACATCGTTCACTTTATTTTCAATATATTCATGTAGATATTCAGATATTTTAGAAATATCTCCATCTGTGCTTTGATATAGATTCGGTGTTTGCCTTTTTGAATAAATTTTTTCAACACTATTTACTATTGTTGAAATAGAAGTTAGCCCTTCAAGGCAACCTTTTTTCCCACATTTGCATCTATCCCCATCCGGCTCTATAATAAAATGCCCTAATTCGGCAACTTTATGCCTTCTCCCCTCATATACTTCGCCATTAATTACAATGGCAGAACCCACGCCCGGATACCATTTTAAAAAGAGAAGCTCGTTGTATTTTTTCCCAAGGCCATAAATAATTTCTGCTTGTGCAAAAGCTTTTATATTATTTTCAACAACAATATCTATAGGAATTAACATATCCAATATTTTTTGAATCTCTACATTTTTATCCCAAATTCCATATGTGTGCACTTTTTCTGAGCCTATATTCTCAACAATTCCGCGCATAGAAACGCCCATACCTAAAACTGAAGATAATTTTATCTTATTTTTGCTTAGTAAATTTTTGCATATCTGAACAATATTTGACAAAAATTCTTCCGGTGATATTTCTGTGTTAGTTTCAATTGTATCTTGATCAACTAAAGTTCCTTTTAAGTCTGTTATTGTTATATATGTAGTATATTTTTCAATAGCTACGCTACAAATCATTTTATATTTGTAGTTTATATCAATAAGTTGTTTTTTTCGTCCTGCTCTTTTTTCGTCAATGGTCTCCCCTATATCCACAATGATATTTTCCTCTATCATTTCTGTGCATAGCTTTGTAATTGACGCAGAAGTAAGGTTAATAATTTCTGCAATATCTTTGCGAGACATTGCACCGTTATTGTTTAAAAGCTTTAAAATTGCGCCTCTGTTTTTAGTTTTAACACCATCTAAGTTTATACTTTTAAGCATATAATCACAACCTTAATTTAAATGTATAACTTATTATAGCATGTATTATCAAAAAATCAAACTATAAATTGATTAAAGAAGATAATTTATTATTCGGAACCAAAATATTCAAAAAAAATAATTAACTTTGTTTAAGCATCAACCATATAAATAATGCAATTTTGTAGCTTATTACAAACGATACAAAAATATATGTGCATATTTACAAAAATTGATTAACTCTATTGATTTATTATGGCGAGTTTATGTATAATATATGTAGAGCACAGAAAAAAGGTAATGATTAAGTGCACGGTTTTATTCTCTTGCATACTTATTTCGCTTTTTCCTGAACAATTAATTAACAAACGCAACCATATTTTGTTTGTTAATTACTGTACGATTTTTCGATAAATATTACATACCAATGATTGAACAAAGGGGTGCATAAAGCTGAATACATCGAAACTGTTTAACAAGTTATACGGCGCACTAATAGGCTCTGCAATAGGCGATGCAATGGGAGGCCCTGTTGAGGGGTTTACATTTGAAAGAATTAAAAAAACTTATGGTTTTGTAAATTCATTAATACCCTATAGCGAAATAAACGTAAGCGCACATGGTCCTTTTCAGCTGCATGCAGGCGCATATACAGATGACTCGAGAATGTCTAAAATTTTTGCTAATAGTATAATAAATAAAAAAGACGTTGCAACATCTAAAGATATTGCAAAAGAATATATCAATTATTATCACAATGCAAAAACAGAAATAGAAAAAGATTTTATTGAAGAATATTATTACAAAGCAATTTATGCAAACGATAAAGAAATATTTGGTGGACAGCCTACAAACGGCGCAATAATGGGTATAGCACCATTTGGAGTAATTAGCCCTTGCAATCCGAAAAAAGCTTTTAATGATGCTTTTGAGGCAATGTTTGTTTCATCCGGTTACGCAAGATATGCAACAGCTATGGCAGCCTGTGCAATTTCCTTTGCAATGTGTGATAATGCAACTTACACTGACGTTGAAAAAACAATGTTGAGCGTAGCAAAATCACACAAGCAAAACAGAGAGGGTTTGCGTTGGAGCAGTAGCCATATGTATGAAGGTGTAGGGCAAAAGCCGGAAAACCTCGTAAAAAAAGCAATTGAAATTGCAAATATGCACAGCGACCTTATTGAAATTCACAAAGAATTAAACGATGCAATAATTCAAGATTTTTTTGCAGATGCAAGTGAAAGTTTAGCTATAGCAATTGCCTTTTTACATGTATCAAAAGGCGATTTTACAAAATCTATTACCGGATGTGTAAATTTCGGCCGAGATAACGATAGTTCTGCTTCAATTGCAGGAGCTATAGCAGGCGCTTTAAATGGTGCAAGCTGTATTCCACAAGAATGGATTGCACTTGTTGAAAGCGCGAACGAGGGCCCGACTTTTAAAGAAATTGCAACTGAGCTATGCGAAATAATTGTTTCAAAGCATGAAAATGATAAGCAAGTATTTGAAAAAGTCAACTCTATTTTATAACAATGAAGAAAGAAATTAAGTGTTAAAATTATGAAAAAAAACCAACAAACAATGAAAGACTCCATGTGGGCGTATATATTTATAGCTCCTACATTATTGGGTATATTATTTTTCACAGTGTTTCCTATAGTAATGTCCTTTTCTCTTAGCTTTTTTAAATGGGATTTAGTTTCGGCACCAGCATTTGCATTATTTGAAAACTATAAACATATTTTCACAGACCCACTGTTTTACAAAGTTGTTTATAATACATTATTTTTCACATCGATTTTTGTGCCTGTTAAGCTTATATTAGCGTTATTTATTGCTAATTTGCTTAACAAAAAAATAAAGGGCGTTGTTGCTTTTCGCGCAATTTTCTTTCTGCCTGCCATAACGTCTGCTGTTGCAATTTCATTTGTATGGATATGGCTTTACAGCAATGACTTTGGTTTGATTAATATTTTTTTAAGCTATTTGAATGTTAAAGGGCCTGATTGGTTAGGCGATGAAAATTGGGCAATGATTTCTGTAATAATTATGGCAGTGTGGCAATCTGTTGGTTATGCTATGGTTATTTATTTAGCAGCTTTGCAATCTATACCCCGAACGTTTATAGAAGCTGCACAAATTGATGGCGCAACAGGGTTTAATGTGTTTTGGAAAATTAAACTTCCGCTTCTTTCAGCAACAACATTCTTCTTAATAATAACAAATATTTTTTACGGTTTGCAAATTTTTACAGAGGTTTTTGTTCTTACTAATCAAGGCCCGTTAGATGCAACAAATGTTTTGGCAACATACATGTTTGACTTTGCTTTTAGATTCCAGGAAATTGGCAATGCATCAGCAGTCGCATTCGTGTTATTCATTGTTATGTCCGGAATAACTTATGTTCAATTTAAATTTTCTGACAGGTGGGTGCATAATGAATAGTAAACAAAATGTTTTGAAAACCTCAATTGTATATATACTGTTAATTTTTGGCTCTTTTTTAATGTTATTACCTTTCTTATGGATGCTATCAACATCATTAAAAAAAGGAACAAACGTGTTTTTAGTTCCACCGCAGTGGATACCAAACCCTATAATGTTTTCAAATTACTTTGATGTAGTAGACCAACTCCCATTCTTATCGGGCTTTTTCAACAGCTTATATATAACTGCTTTAACCACTTTGGGTTTGATGTTTTTCAGCTCAATTGCAGCTTATGCTTTCGCAAAAATTAAATTTAAATTCAAAGAATTTATTTTTGCATTATATTTGTTAACTATGATGGTACCCTTGCAAACAGTTCTAATACCGCAATTTATTATTTTTACAAATATAGGGTGGGTTGATCAACATTATGGCTTGATAATACCTTATATGCTAACAAGTGGCTTTAGCGTTTTTATGCTAAGACAATTCTTTTCAGGAATTCCCGATGCTTTAGTTGAAGCTGCAAAAATAGATGGTTGCCCCCAACCTAAAATTTTTTCAGCTATAATGTTGCCACAAATAAAACCTGCTTTAGCATCTGTTGCTATTTTTTCTATTATTGCAAGGTGGAATGACTTTTTAGCACCATTCATTCTTCTTACAACCGAAAGCAAGTTTACATTGCCTCTTATCATGAATTCACTTAAAGGGCAATTCGGCTCAAGGTGGGAGTTGATGATGGCAGCTGCAACTATGTCGCTTTTACCGATAATTATTGTATACATTTTTACACAACGATATTTTGTAGAAGGAATAACGCTTTCTGGTGTAAAAGGTTAACTGTGTTTTTTGTACGCATTATGCGTGTGAGAATATAAAAATTAGGAGGATTAAACATGAAAAAACAATTAGCGCTATTAATGGTATTAATGATGGTATTTGCACTTGCTTTAACGAGCTGTACAACCCAACAAGAGCAACCACCTGCAGAGCAAGGCTCTCAAGCAACAGCTACCGAAAGCGAAGCATTGGGTGAAGATGAAGTTTCTGCCGAGCCGGTAGAAATACGTTTTTTAGCTATTGCGAATGATACCAGAAGAGAAATTTACGATGAAGTTTTTGCAATGATTGAAGAGCAAACCAATATTACAGTTATGCCTGAATATGTTACTAACTGGGATGAATTTAACCAAAAATTCATGACACAGTTAGGTGCTCAAGACCCACCCGATATAATTGATGTTGCAATTTTATATCGCGACCAATTTATTGATGACGATTATTTATATGATATTGCACCAATTCTTGATGAGCATGGATTTGATTTTACACAACATTATGAATCTCAATTTTCGGGTCTTCGCAGAGGCGATGAGCTTTACGGAATGCCAAACGGAACAACAATGATGGGTTTGTATTATAACAAAGATTTGTTTGATGCAGCAGGGCTTGATTACCCTACATCAGATTGGCAAAACGGTATGTCGTATGATGAATTTTACAACTTAGTGGAAACATTAACTGTTGGCGAAGGAGCAAACAAACAATACGGCTTTGCCTGTACTTTTGATTTGTCTTATTTATTCCCTCTATTTTGGCAAAATGGCGCAGATTTCGTATCTGCCGATGGAACAACTTCTACAATTAACACTCCTGAAGGCATAGCTACCCTTGAATATATAGATAACTTAATGTTTGAGAATGAATACTCTCCGAGTTTAAGCACATTAAACACAATGGGCCCTCGTGATTTATTCCTTACAGGTAAAATTGCTATGTATATGGACGGCAACTGGTCTATGAATGCAATGTCTGAAATAGATACTTTCGAATGGGGCGTTGCTGTGCTTCCTAAAGTTGACGAGCCCGTTACAGGCGTTTACATTGATTCTTGGTCGGTAACAGCCGGCTCTAAAAACCCGGATGCAGCTGTAACTGTTCTTGAATATTTGGTTTCTGAAGAAGCTTTAGCATTAGGCTCTGCAAAAGGAATTCCTTCTTTAATCTCTTTTGCAGAAACACAAATAGATACACTTTATGACTATGTTGATGAAGATAGCCGCATGGCATGGTCAAGTGCTATCGAAGTAGGCAGAACACCTGTTTATACCAACAATTGGGCACAAGTAATTGCAGAGGCAAATAAATCTTTGGAAAAATTAGCCCTTAACGAATTTACTGCACAAGAGGCTGCAGCAGAAATAGAAAGAACTACAAACGAATTAATATCCGAGTAAATAACTAATTGATTAAAAAATGCGCAAGATATTTAATGATGGAGATTATTTTTAATGCCGTTATACTTAATATCTTGCGCATTCTGTTGTAATTAATTTTAATAGGGAGACAAAGAAAATTATGCTTAAAATTGCCTGCATTTCAATAGGTTACCCCAACTTCCGTTACGACATTGCTCAAGTTAACTTAGATGAATCTTTAAAATATTTGAACACTTTAGATAATGTAGAAATATATTCATCAAAAAAAGTTCTTATAAATGAAGATGATATTTTAAATGAACTGGATGTTCTTTCAAAATTTCAACCTCATTTGTTTATATTGCAACTTGGAACATATTCGTATGGAAGTGCACTTTTAATGTATTTAGAAAAAATAAAAGGAGCACATCTATTATTATGGGCATTTCGTGAGCCAATTATTGAAAACTTCAACGGCCTACCTCTTAATTCGTTATGTGCATTAAATATGTATATTAGCTTTTTACACAGGATGAATAATAAAGATTTTTCTTTTATTTACGGCGATACCCAAGAAGAACAAGTTTTAAACAAATTAAGTGCAACTATTGAAGCTGCGAAAATAAAAATGAAATTGCGCAACTCTAAATTTTGCGTTGTAGGCGGACGTGTACCCGGGTTTTACCTTTCAAATGTTGATGAAGTTCAATTTATGCAGCACATCGGCCCTCAAATAGAACACTACTCTATAGCAAGCTTAATAAATGATGCAAATAGTATTTCAGATGACTTGATTCCAAAAGAAGTTTTCCATTTCAAAAACATGGTTTCTATTTGCAATGCGGATGAATCCTCACTTGAAAAAAGCGCAAGATTATATTTAGCACTTTTAAATTACGTAAAGAAAAACAATATACAAGGTTTTGCCATAAAATGTTGGCCTGATTTTCAAGAAGTTTATAACATTGCCGTTTGCGGTGTAATATCAAGGTTAAATGAAGAAGGAATATGTGCTTCTTGCGAAGGCGATATTACTGGCCTTACAACAATTTTCATACAAAAGCAAATAACTAAGCAAGCTGTTTTTTTAACAGATCTTGTAAATATTACTGAAAACGGTATTGTGAAAATTTGGCACTGTGGCTGCGCATCACCTTCATTAGCCAATAGCAAATCAGATACCATGTTTTCCTCACACCCTACTATGAAGAATATTAAAGGGTTATCAAGCATGTTAACATTAAAGCCCGGGCATGTTACAATGTGCAAATTAAGCGAAGCAAAACCATATAAAATGTTAATAGCAAGCGGAGAATGTATAGCACCCGATAGACAAGTAACAGGAAACCAAGGCGACATAAAATTTGATTTTGACACAAATAAGTTTTTAGAACTTATTGTAAATGAGGGTATAGAGCATCACTACGGTATAGCATATGATTGTAATGTTGAAGTTTTAAAGCAATTGTGTTCAATGTTGAATATAAATGTGCTCACACTTAATGATGATAGGGGTTAAATTTATGATTAAAAAAACCACAAAACAAACTAATTTATTATTTAGCACGGCTTCAAGAAAAAGAGATTTAAACATTCAATATTTACTATCATTAGATGAGAAAAATTTATTGCTGCCTTATTACTTTGAAGCCGCAATATTAAAAGAGCAATCATTCGACTATAGTAAATTGCACAATGGTTGGGAATCGCCTTTAAGCCAAGTTAGAAGCCAGTTTACAGGGCATTTTTTATCTGCTTGCGCTTTCATTTATAGCGAAACTAAAAACATGCAAATAAAAGCAAAGGCAGATTATATGGTGTCTGAAATAGGCATTTGCCAAGAAAAGAACGGTGGCAAATGGTGTTTTGGTATTCCTGAAAAATACATGTATTTAATAGCACAAGGTAAAGATGCGTGGGCGCCCCAATATGTTTGCCATAAAACAATGATGGGTTTGCTTGACATGTATATGTATGCCGATAACAATAAAGCGCTTGAAATTGTTATTAATGCGGCAGATTGGTTTTATGATTTTACCGGCGCCATTTCAAGGCAAACCATGAATAAAATTATGAACGAACAAGAAACCGGCGGTATCATGGAGCTTTTTGCTGACCTTTACGCTATAACAAACAACCCTAAGCATTTAGAGCTTATAAAGCGTTATGAAAGACCGGAATTGTACGATAGATTATTAAATAATTTAGACCCACTTACAAATATGCATGCAAACACAACTGTTCCCGAATTACATGGCGCCGCACGTGCTTATGAAGTAACAAATGATATACGATACAAACAAATAGTTGAAGCATATTGGAAATCGGCAGTTACTGATAGAGGTAAATATGTTACCGGCAGCCAAACAAGCGGAGAAGTTTTTACCGCACCCAACAAACAAGCGGCAAGGTTGGGCGGCCTTAACCAAGAACATTGTTTTGTTTATAATATGATAAGATTAGCACAATTTTTATTTAGCTGGACCGGGGATAAATTATATAGTGATTATATTGAACTTAATATATATAACGGATTATTTGCGCAAGGATATTATCGAAAACGTCCTATATTCGCTATGGCAGACGATTGGAATGAAGATTTTGAAACAGTTTCATATTACCTTCCTTTGCAATCAGGTTCGGTAAAAAAATGGGGCAGCAAAACACAACATTTTTGGTGCTGTCATTCCACTTTAGTGCAAGCAAATTCACGATATAACGAATTTATATATTATTTGGAAGACGATAATATAATTGTATCGCAATATTTACCCTCAACATTAAAATTAGAAAATGAAGATGTTTTCATTTCTCAAAACTTAGATAATTTAGGTGGTAAATTATTAGAAATTGAAGATGTTGCAAGGCAATACCACGAATTACCTAATATTATGAGAGTTAATTTTTCAATTGAAAGCAAGAGCGATAAGAAAAGAACTGTAAAGTTTAGGCTTCCCTTTTGGTGCAATGAATTTAATGTTACACTTAATGGAAGCGCAGTAAAAACAATTGTTAAAAACGGTTATATAGAGCTAAGAAAAGTTTGGAACACCGATGCTGTATCGATTGATTTTAAAATGGAATTACAATGTGTTCCGCTTTTAGGGGCGAACGATGAGTATGCTTTTAGATATGGATGCTTTGCGCTTGCAGGCCTTTGTGATAGAGCATATCAGCTGGAAGGTGATTTTAATAATCCAAACTGCTTGCTAACGCCACACGACGAACGATATTGGATGGATTGGAACTACAGCTTCATCACCAAAAATCAATCTTTCCCTATTGTTTTTAAACCTTTATATTTAATTGGCAAAGAAATGTACAGTGTATATTTTAATATAAAAAACAAATAAGCATTGAAATTAATTTTTTAAATTTTTTTGCATTCTTTTTCTATTTTTGCACAGCTGCATGTACAAAAGTAAAATAAAAAGTTTTTTATAAAAGACACAAACTGCCCTGAATTTCGGGCAGTTATCAAAACCACCAGCTTCATGTGCAATAGTAAAATAAAGGTAGACACATGGAAAACCACCATGCGGCTACCTTTTTGTATGTGCAAAA
>CAYJPD010000007.1:0-37455 GCA_964371975.1 uncultured Bacteroides sp. | reverse complement strand
ACCGATAACAGAAGTATTGCGGTTTTTGTTTTAAAAAACTCGTTTACTTATGGAAGCTATGAAGAGTTTAAGCCTTTTATATTGAAAAAGTGCCATCATGCGAAATATAAAAAAGTGTATAACATAATTTTACCGCTTGCTGTTAATCAATAGGTTTTAATAGCTAAGCAAAAATGCAATAAAAAAGCGAATTATAAAACAAGGGGAATTTATGCAAAACATTATATTCGAGCACGGCAAAGAGCAAGATATTAGCAAAGCGGTTTTAATATTAAACGAGGCGAAAAAATATTTGAAAAGCCTTAATATAGACCAATGGCAAGACAGTGACGATTACCCAAACGAGGCAAATATTAGGCAAGATATGCAAAATAACGCTTTTTTTGTTGCAAGGGTAAACGGCGAAATTGCCGCAACATTTATGACGGGCGTAATTATTGATGAAACATACATAAAAAAACCCATTAAAGGCGATTGGCTAACAAAGGGCACACTTTATGGCGTTTTGCATAGAATAGCTGTTGGCACAAAATTTAAAGGGCATAACTTAGGGGCGAGCATTGCAAAGTTTGCGTGCGAATATTGCAAAAAAAATGGCGCTATATCCATGAGAAGTGACACACATAAACAAAATATAGGCATGCAAAAAACGCTATTGAAAAGCGGTTTTGAGCAATGCGGAGAGATAATATTGCCAAATGGTGCTAATCGTATAATATTTGAAAAAAAGCTGTAGGATGAAAAAGGGGCAAAAGCGCACTGAAAGAAGGGTGAATAATGGCAGAAGCTTACACACATATAAAAGCGGCGCGCAAAGCGCAGGAAATTGCTAAAATAAACATACCGTTCCAAAACGCTTATGAAATGGGCGCACAAGGCCCCGACCCCTTTTTTTGCGGCGATTTTATACCTAAGGTAAAAGAGCAAAAACTAAGCGAGATAGGCCACTTAATTCACAATGAGCAGTGCGGCACATTTTTATTAGCGCTTATAACAAAGGCGAAAACGCCTGTGCAGCGCAGTTATGCACTTGGTTTTTTACAGCACTATGCAACAGACATTGAAGTGCACCCCTATGTGGCATCGCAAATGCTGCCGGGCGAAAAATTTGCTATAACAGGCGGGCACGGCTTTTGCGAGATGGCACTTGAAAGCTACTTATGCGAGCAAGATACAGGCAGCGTTTTAACCACAGCCGATATAACAGCGCCCGTTTTAAAAGTTCAAGAACTTGCGCAAATTGGCGTAATTTTAAGCGAGTGCATTAAAGAAGTTTTTGAAAAAAATGCATGTGTAGCAGATATAATAAACGCATTCCATTGCTTTAGAATAGTTCACAGCGTAAACCGCTCTAAGCATGGTGTGAAAAAGATGTTTGCACGCTGCATAGATAGCGCATTTAAAACAAATGCATATTTGGAAAGCCATGTTACACCGGGCAAAATACCCGAGGGCGGCCTTGCAAACTCGTGGCTGAACCCCTATACAAAAAAACAGCAAAACTGCGGCGCAAACGAGCTTGTTGAGCAAAGCGCAAAACGCGGCGCGTTTTATAGCGCGCAAGCTGTGAAATATTACAGAAAACAAATAACAGAAAAAGAGCTTTTTAATGCTATAGGCTCAAATAGCTATTTAACGGGCTTAAACTGGAATATAAAATTCGACGATAATTTCGAACGTGTTTGCAAGTAAAATTTTTATTTTGGTGCAAGGCGCAATTAAATGTAAATGAATAAAACCTCGTTTAAAAGAATATATATAAACGAGGTGAAAATAAATGACTGTAAATTTAATTTTTGTAACTATAATTGGCGCAATTTGTATTTCAATAATTTGCGTTGCACTTAAAAAAACAAAAAAGCCTTTTAAAGAGGCTTTTTTAAATGCGCTGTGCGGCGTTGCTTCGCTTGGCGCTGTGAATTTATTTGCGCTGCAAACAGGTGTGTTTATTGCTGTTAACTATTTTACGGCTTTTGTGGTGGTGGTGTTGGGTGCGCCCGGTACAATAAGCCTTTTAATTTTGCGCGCTATATTTGAAATAATTTAAGCGCTGTTAGTAATTGTAATTTATGGCAATATTATGTCGAATTTTCCTGCAATGCAATAATTTTACATAAAGTTTACTTTTTGTATATAGATTTTTCAGTTCACAATTTGCTAATATAACATACAGTAAAGTTTAAAGTTTTCAACAAAAACAGCAAAAATAATGCATAAAATTTCCTTGTTTGCAAAATTAATGTTGAAAACTCTGTTGAAAGTGTTGAAAACCCTTGATTTCCCATTTTATGTTTTCAACATAGCATGTATTTTTTTATGTATAAAAATTTTTATTTAGTTGAATATTTATTTTGTTTTTGTTAGAATAATATTAGTGAAAATGAAATTTATAGGAAAATCGGAAATAGCAACAAATTTCCAGTTGACAATTCATGCAATAGCAATTATATATTAAAGCTTTTTTGGCTTTGAGAATGGAGCAAAAAAATAATGAAATGGCTGTATAAATTAGAATATAAATATAAAAAATATGCGCTTAGCAATATAATGCTTTATATTGTAATAGGAAATTTAATGGTGTACCTCGCAATGATGGTAGCGCCCGGCGCAAATTTATATTCGCTTTTAATTTTCCATTGGCCGTCTATTTTAGAGGGACAAGTTTGGCGTTTGTTCACTTTCGTTTTTGTTGCGGCCCCTCAATCGCCAATGTTCATGGCAATAGCGCTGTTTTTCGATTACTATATTGGCTCTGTTTTAGAAAGAAGCATGGGCGCATTTAGGTTTAATATTTATATATTAAGCGGTGTGCTTTTAACGTCGGTTTTTGGCATAATAGCACATTATATTATGTTGCTTTTGCCCGGGGGCGCTTATTTGGCAATGGCTAATTTCATCACAGCAGAGCAGTTTTTTTACTCGCTTTTCTTGGTGTTTGCTATGATGTACCCCGAAACGCCGTTGCGCTTTATGTTCATTTTGCCGTTAAAGGCAAAGCATTTGGGCATTTTCTATGCATTTTTAACGCTTTACAATTTAATAACAGGCTACTGGGGCACAAGAATTGCTATTTTAGCGGCACTTGTAACGTTCTTAATATTCTTTGGCAACCGCTTCATAAAAGATATTACAAAAGACTTGAAATACCAAAAGGCAAGGCGGCAGTGGCGCCAAAATAATAATTACCGCAATTAAATTTTTGCAATTGGCAAAATGAAATTTGTGTGGTATAATGTTAATAATTTAAGCGCAGTGTAAATTAATTTTATTTAAATTGTATAGCTTAATATTATTGAAAAGCAAACAATTAGGAGGAATGGTATATGAAATTAGTAACGGCAATTGTGAACAAGGAAGATGCTAATGCTGTTAGCACAGCGCTAACAAAAAGCGGCTTTAGCGTTACAAAACTTGCCACAACAGGCGGCTTTTTAATGTCGGGAAATATCACGCTTCTAATAGGCACGGAAGATGAAAAAGTTGATGCTTGCATTGAGGTTATTGCCAGCCAATGCAAACAGCGCAAAGAGGTTGTTCCAAGTACTTCAAATTACGGCATAGGCGTTACAACGGCTTATCCGCTTGAGGTTACCGTTGGCGGTGCAACAATATTTGTAACTAATGTAGAGCGCTTTGAAAAGGTGTAATTAGGTAAAATTATGATGCTGAACACTGTGTGCGGCAACGAAAAAATTGTAGAAGAGCTGAAAGAGGCACTTAATAAAAAGCGGCTTATGCATGCAGTTTTAATTTGTGGCGCAAAAGGTATGGGCGCAGGCTACTTAGCTAAATGCTTAGCGGCAGATTATTTATATCCGCCTGAAAGCGGTGCCCAAAGCGCCGGCGCTAATGCGGTTATGTTAGGGCAAAGCCCCGAGTATATTGTTTTAAAAAGCGAAAATGGCATAGCGGATATTAAAATAGATAGCGTTAGAAATGCGCGAAAAAATTTACATGCCACTGCGCTAAGCTCTAATAACAGGGTAGTGCATATTAAAAATGCGCAAAAATTAAATTTATCAAGCGCTAATGCGCTGCTAAAAGTGCTTGAAGAGCCGCCCTCAAATGTGCTGTTTATTTTAAACGCATATAGCGAAGCGGCTGTTATTGAAACTATACGCAGTAGGTGCGCCGTTTATAATATGCAGGGCACAAGCAGCGAGCAGTGTGCGCAATATTTGCAAGAGCATTTAAAAAAGCATAAGAATATTAGAGATTTATCGCAAAAGTATGCAGAAATATTCGGCGGTAAAATTGGCACATGCATAAAGGCGCTTGAAAATAAAAACAGCGAAAAAATTATTGCGCATGTGGAAGATTTTTTCACAGCAGCACTGCAAAAAAATGCATATAGCCTTGGTGCTATATTAAGCAATTATGAAAAAGATAAGAGCATGATGCTTGATTTTTTACATTATTTAAACGATTACAGCGCCTATATGCTTAGAAACACGAAAGAGAGCGAGCAAAGAAAAACAGCCGCGGCAATTATAAACAGCGCACAAAATACAAGAGAATTTGCACAAAAAAACGCAAATATAAAACTGATACTAAGCGCCATGGTTATTAATATAGTTAAGGCGAATTAAAGGAGAACCGCACAAAGCGGGTTTTAAATATGGAAAAAGTTATAAATATAACATTTCAAAAAGGCGGAAAAGCTTATTTTTTCTCGCCGGGCGAGCTTAAAATATTAAAAGGGCAATATGTGGTAGTGCAAACTGTGCGCGGCATAGAGTGTGGCCTTGTTACACGCGGCGTGCACGACGTTGCACGGGCAAACATACCCGGCCAGCTAAAACCCATTGTGCGCATAGCAACTGATGAAGACGTGCAAAAAATGAAGCAAAACCGCCAAGACGAGCGCAAAGCTTTTACAAAATGCGAAGAGATTATATTAAAGCACAAGCTTGATATGAAGCTTATTAACGCTGAATTTACACTGGATAGGAGCAAAATACTTTTTTATTTCACAGCCGACGGCCGTGTAGATTTTAGAGAGCTTGTTAAAGAGCTTGCCGCCATTTTCCACACAAGAATTGAACTTAGGCAAATTGGCGTAAGGGACGAAAGCAAAATGATAGGCGGCCTTGGCATTTGCGGCCAGCCGTTTTGCTGTAGCCGCTTTTTGAAAGATTTCCAGCCGGTTTCCATTAAAATGGCAAAATTGCAAGGGCTTTCGCTTAACCCGGCAAAAATAAGCGGCTGTTGCGGCAGGCTTATGTGCTGCCTTGCTTACGAGCAACCTGCCTATGAATATTTAAGCCGCACAACGCCCGGCGTTGGCAGTATTGTTAGCACGCCCGAGGGCAACGGCACTGTAACAGAGGTTAATTTAGCAGGTGGCACTTTAAAGGTTAAGCTTGAAGATATGCCCTATAACCCACGCATTTATAAAACTAAAGATTGCACATATCTTCGTGGCGGTAAATTCGCGCCGCACGAAAAAGACGACGAATTTTAAAAAAACCTTGAAAAAATATACATTTGTGGTAAAATGTAATTAAAGCTGAATAATCACGCTTTATCTACCAATATTTGTTAGTATTGGAGAGTTAACAAAACAAAGGAGGTTATATTATGGCTTATGTTATTAGCGAAGAATGCATCTCTTGTGGTGCATGTTCAGAATCATGTCCTGTATCTTGTATCAGTGAGGGCGATAGTCAATATGTTATAGATGCAGGTGCTTGTATTGACTGCGGTTCATGTGAGAGCACATGTCCGGTAGCGGCAATCAGCGCGGGTTAAACCTTTTAAAGTAAGGGGGGCTTTTTTGGGCCCCCCTTATTTTTGATTTTACTATAATTCCTCAGGGGTGTTACTATGCCACAGAATATAAAAGCAGAAATATTGCTAAAAGGTACGGTAATATTTATAGATAATGTGCACAAATTCGGGGCAGACGCAATATTATTAGCGCATTTTTGTGGTGCTAAGCGCTCGCAAAATATATGCGATTTCGGCACAGGCTGCGGCATAATTCCACTGCGCCTTTTTGATAGGGGCCATAAAGGTTTATGTGTGGCAATTGATATAAATGAAGATGCAATTAATTTACTACAGCAAAGCATAAAAGAAAATAATGCATTTAATATAAAGCCTATGTGCTTAGATTTGCGCTTGATAATGCCAAAACGCTATTTGGAAAATGAACAGCAAAGCGCAAATAAACCCTCTTTGCTGCAAAATACACAGTTTGATATTATAACGTGCAACCCCCCATATTTTAAGGGCGGCTTTGTAAGCCCCAGCGAGGCTAAAGCTGTTGCAAGGCACGAGGGCATGCTTAATACACAGCAAGTTTGCAGGGCGGCGGCGCCCCTTTTAAAAGATGGCGCAAAGCTTTGCATGTGCCAGCGCCCCGAGCGCCTCGCAGATATAATATGCGCTATGCGAGAAGTTAATATTGAGCCAAAGCGGCTGCAATATGTTAGCGCAAGGCCAAATAAAGAGCCTTATCTAATTTTAATAGAGGGGCAAAAAAACCGAGCGCCCGGCATAAAAACATTGCCGATACTTATAACGGAAAACGAAGACGGCACACGCCCGAGCGAAGAAGTTAAAAGAATATACGAGCTTTGAATACAGCGGTTTTAAATAAGCTGTTTGAGGAACAAAATGCAGAAAAGTGAAGAAAAAAACAAAAGCCGAAAAGGCATTTTATATATAGTGGCAACGCCGATAGGTAATTTATCGGATATAAGCCCGCGCGCGGCCGCCGCGTTTGAAAGTGCAGATTTCATAGCCGCGGAAGACACGAGAGTTAGCGCAAAACTGCTTAATCATTTAGGCATAAAAAAGCCTATGGTAAGTTATTATGAGCACAATTTAAAACAGCGCACACAGTATATTTTGCAAAGGGTAATAGACGGTGAAACATGCGCTTTATGTAGCGATGCAGGAACGCCTGCAATTAGCGACCCCGGAGAAATGATAGTTGCAAAAGCGCATGAATGCGGCGTTAAAGTAGAGCCGATACCCGGCGCGTGTGCGGCAATGGCGGCACTTTGTGCAAGCGGACAAATAACGTCGCGCTTTGTGTTTGAGGGGTTTTTGCCAACAAATAAAAGGCAGAAAAAGCAAAGGCTAATAGCGTTAAAACAGGAAGAGCGCACAATAATATTTTACGAAGCGCCGCATAAGCTTAAAACAACTTTGCAGGATTTAAGCGATATGTTTGAAAAAGAGCGCTCGCTTTCCATTTGCCGCGAGCTTACAAAATTACACGAAGAAATTTTTGTAACAGATATAAGCGGCGCAATACAGCACTATAATAATATAGCGCCCAAAGGTGAATTTGTGCTTGTTATGCAGGGCGCAAGGCCTAAAGAGGCAGAGCAAATAACATTGCAAGAGGCAGTTTTAATGGCAAAAGAGTTTATAAAGCAAGGTTTAAGCGTAAGTGCGGCATCAAAAAAAGCCGCTGAAAAAAGCGGCTTTGCAAAAAATGAAATTTATAAAATGTGCACCGAGCAAGAAAAAAATTAAAGAGGAAGGAATATGAAGTACTTAGTTTTATCAGACACACACGGGCATATAAACGCAGTGTGTGAAGTGCTACAAAAAGAAAGCGACAGCGACTTTGTGGTGTTTTTGGGCGACGGCTTGCAAGATTTGTATATTGTGCAAACTATGCTGCCAAAGGCAAAAATATTTAAGGTTTCAGGCAACTGCGATTTTACAAACGATGCACCGCAAAGAATTATTATGCCAATTGGAAAAACTAAAGCTTTAATTACTCACGGCCACTTGCAGTATGTTAAAAGCGGCTTTGAACATATTGTAAAAGAGGCAAAAGAGGAAAAAGTAGGTTTCGCCTTTTTCGGGCATACCCACAATGCGCTGGACACTGAAATTGACGGCATACATCTTTTCAACCCCGGCTCGCTTAGCGATGGGTATCATACAAAAAAAGCAAGCTATGGCATCGTACAAGTTGAAAAGGGTAAAATTTACACAAACATTAGGTATTTGTAACAATTTTACTCAAAAGCTATTACTATATTATGCTTCAAAGGCAATGCCAATTCCATAGCTTTTGGGCATAATTATATTTTCACCCTTGAAAACAGGGCCGCCTTCGAATGGGTCTTCACTGCAAAGAAGTGGGCCGTCAAGGTCTGCTTTAGTTACATTTAACTTGCCTGCGGCAAAATGCGCCGCGGCGCTTGTTGCAACTTTTGTTTCAAGCATACAGCCCATCATACACTCTGCGCCCATTGTTTGCGCTATATCGCAAATTTTAAGTGCATTGTAAATGCCGCCGCACTTCATTAGCTTTATGTTAATTATATCTGCGGCGCCCATTTTTAATATGTCTATGGCATCTTTTGGGCTAAAAACGCTCTCGTCTGCCAAAATATTAGTGTAAACAGATTGCGTTATATACTGCATACCTTTTAAATCGTGTGCTTTTACAGGCTGCTCTACAAGCTCGATATTAAGGCATTTTTGCTCCATTAACTTTATAATTTCCACTGCCTGTTTTGCCTGCCAGCCTTGGTTTGCATCTACACGCAAAATAATACCATCGCCAACAGCTTTGCGAATTTGCTCTATTGTATATGCATCTTTTGTGCCGCTTTGTTTGCCCACTTTAATTTTAAGCATACTAAAGCCGTTTTGAACTGCTTTTACGCTATCTTGCACCATTTGCTCGGTGCTGTTTACGCTTATTGTTATATTGGTTTTCACGCTACCCTTTGCGCCGCCAAGTAGCTTGTAAAGCGGCAGTTTCAGCGCTTTTGCATATATATCGTATATAGCCATATCAACAGCGGCTTTCGCCGAGTAATTACCCACAATGCTCGTTTGCAGTTCTTGCATTGTGTTTTCAAAATCGGCTATATCTTTGCCTATTAAAACGGGCGCAATGCTCTCGTTTATTGCGCTGTAAATTGCGCCTTTTGTATCACCTGTTATTTTGGGCGTTTCAGGTGCTTCGCCAAAGCCTACCAAACCGCTTTGCGTTGTTATTTTTACTAAGCTTGAATTAACGCTGTAAGCTGTGCGCAAAGCCGTTTTAAAAGGCGTTATAAGCGGCACGCTAATATCGCATAATTCTATGCTTTTTATAATTAAGCTTTCACTCATGCTCATTTTCTCCGTTTAATAAATTTTAAATTACTTTATAATATATTAATACACTTTGTAAAAAATGTCTACAAAAAAATAAGCAAGCAGGGTAAGGCGCCTTTAAATTTAATGCAAACAGAAAAGGTAAAGCTAAAAAACACATTGCAGGAAAGGCAGTTTTTTCGCATTTAACACCACAACCGGCTAATTTACAAGCGCATGACGGGAGTTTATATGGATATAGCAATAAATTTAGAAAACACTGTAATAAAAACGCAGTATTTAACAATGCGAGCTTTTAGAAAAGAAGATGTTGACGACTTATTTCTAATTACATCGTGCGAAGATGTTGTGAAAATGCTTGGAATGAAAAAGCACAGTGCAAAAAGCGAAACAGAGGCGCTTTTGCAAAAATACATAGCGCAAAAAAATGCGCTTGCCATTGTGCACAGCGAGCATAACAAAGTTATAGGCAATATTGCCTTGCACGTTTCACAGCTAAACGAGAAACAGCCATACAGCCATTTGAAGTTAAAAGAGCTTGTATATTATTTATCGAAACATTATTGGGGCAAGGGCATAATACAGCAGGCGGTTAAAGCCGTTATAGAATACTCTCTTCAGGAATTGCCTATAGATGGGCTATCTTGTGGGCACTTTGATAATAACAGCACTTCAAAGCATATTATTGAGAAATTCGGCTTTACCTATGTGTGCAAAGGTGATTATTACGCAAAAGAGCACGATAAAACCTATGTTAATTTAAACTACATATTGTTAAAATAAAGCGCTATTAAAGTTAGTGAATTATAAGAGATGAGGTTTTTTGATGGAAGACATGTTAGTGAATTTGTTAAATTTGCCAAATTACAGCGCAGATGAAGAGGCGCAAAAAGCAGGCGTTAAAATATTCAGGCCGCTGGCACCCGATAAATACCATTTATGCGAGTTTGTGAAAAGCTTATCGGGTATATGTGCCTTTAACGAATTTGAAGTGTGCTTTTCAAGGCTGCCCGTTAGCTGCTTTGTAGCCACAATTGATAACAAACCCGTGGGCTATGCCTGTTATGACGCTATAGCGAAAGATTTTTTCGGACCTACCGCCGTTTTAGAAGAGCATAGGGGTAAAGGCATTGGTAAAATGCTTCTTTTTAAAGCGTTACAAGCAATGAGGGAAAGCGGCTATGTTTATGCTATAATAGGCGGCGTTGGCCCTGCCGCGTTTTACGAAAAAACCGTAAATGCAACAATAATTAAAAAAGACGACAGCGGCATTTATAACAATTTTTTAAACCTTGGAAAAAAGCTGTAAACTAACCGTAAAATATATTAAGGTGGTAAATAATGATAAACTTATCTGCGATTAAAACAGAAATGCGCAACGAAAACTCAATGCAAATTCATAAAATGTCTACTATAGACATACTGAAAGTTATAAACAGCGAGGATAAAAAAGTTGCCCTTGCAGTAGAGGGGCAGCTGGTGCAAATACAAAAGGCTGTTGATGTAATTTACGATAAATTGCACGAGGACGGCAGGCTTATTTACTGCGGCTGTGGAACGTCGGGCAGGCTTGGCGTGCTTGATGCCGTTGAGTGCCCACCCACATACAACACAGATTACGAGATGGTGCAAGCTGTTATGGCAGGCGGTGAAAAAGCGTTTGTAAAGGCGGTTGAGGGCGCAGAAGACGATGTTGAAATGGGCGCTGAAGATTTACAAAATATAAATTTATCAAATAAAGATGTGCTTGTGGGGTTATCTGCTTCGGGGCGCACGCCCTATGTGCTTGGCGCTATGGAATATGCAAAAAGCATAGGCGCGGCTGTTATATCTGTAACATGCTGCCCTCAAAGCGAAATGGACATAAAAGCAGGTATAGGCATTGCCGTTTACTGTGGGCCCGAGGTTGTTACAGGCTCTACAAGAATGAAGAGCGGCACGGCGCAAAAACTTGTGCTTAATATGCTTTCAACCGCTGTTATGATTAAGCTTGGCAAAGTTTATGAAAACTTGATGGTAGATGTTAAGGCAACAAATAAAAAGCTTGCTTCACGCACTATAAAAATTGTTTGTGAGGCAACAGGGGCACAGAGTGAAAAAGTTATTGAAACTTTGGCAAAATGCGGGCAATCGGCGAAAACGGCCATTGTTATGATACTGCTTGATGTTGACAGTGATAAGGCGAGCGAACTTATTAAAAAAGCCGACGGGCATATTGATAGGGCAATAGGCTAAAAATTTTTGCAGTTTTAAGCGACTAATTTATAAAAAAGGATTATATTATGGTTTTATTGAGCGATAAAAACGAAAAACTGGCGATTGGCCTAATGAGTGGCACATCTGTTGACGGAATAGATGCCGTTCTTGTGAAAATAAGCGGCAATTACACAGATACAAATGTGCAGCAGGTGCATTATATAAGCACACCTTATGATGATGGTATCCGTGAGCTTATACTTAAAACAGCAGGCGGCGAGTTTGGCGGCTCTAAGGAAATTTGCAGCTTGAATTTCCTTTTGGGCGAGCTTTTTGCAGACGCATGCGAACAGCTTTGCAAAAAAGCGGGCGTTGACAAAAACGAGATAGATTTTGTTGCAAGCCACGGGCAAACAATATACCATATACCGCAAAGCATAAATTATTACGGTAAAAATATCAGTAGCACGCTTCAAATAGGCGAGGCGAGCGTTATAGCGCAAAGGCTTAACTGCCCCGTTGTTAGCGATTTCAGGGTGCGCGACGTTGCCGCTGGCGGCTTTGGCGCGCCGCTTGTGCCCTATACAGAGTTTTTGCTATATAGGCAAAGCGAAAAAACAATAGCGCTTCAAAACATAGGCGGTATAGGCAATATAACCGTTTTGCCTAAAAACTGCGAGCTAAATGATGTAATAGCGTTTGACACAGGCGCAGGAAATATGGTTATAGATGCGCTTATGTTTAAAATAACAAACGGCAAACAGCGCTACGACGAGGGCGGAAAATTAGCTGCGAGCGGGGTTGTAAACGAGCAACTTCTAAATTATATGCTAAACGATGAATATTTAAAAATGCCGCTACCCAAAACAACAGGCAGAGAGTATTACGGAGAAAAATATGTTAGCGATTTATGCAATAAAGCGCAAGAATTAAATGTTGAGCTAATAGATGTGCTCGCTTGCGCTACTATGTTCACCGCAAAAAGCATAGCAATAGGCATTGATAATAATTTGCAAAATAACAGGCCAAAGCAGCTTATAATAGGCGGCGGCGGCAGTTATAACAACACGCTTTTAAGCAATATAAAGCACTGCCTTAAAGATATACAGGTAATAACAAACGAGCAATTAGGCTTTAGCAGTGACGCAAAAGAGGCAATTGCCTTTGCGGTTCTTGGCAACGAAACACTGTGTGGCAACACGAATAATGCGCCCTCGGCTACAAACGCAAAAGAGGCGGTTGTAATGGGCAAAATAAGCCTTTAATAAATATGTGTTTTTGGGCAATATTAAAAGCTTAAAGTTTTAATTATACGCTATAAATTTTAGCGGCAAACGCTGCGTTTTGAAACGCACACTGCTAAAATATTGACAAAACACCGTAAAAAATACTATAATAAACATATAATAAATGATTTGTGTAATAAATTTATGCAAAAATACAGCAATAACCCGTACTTGGCAATGGATACGGTGCCTTTTATGTTAAGTATGCGTTTGTTGCTAAAATAAAATAAGGCAAAAAAGAAAGGATATCTTTATGGGAATTTTTAGAGCAAAAAAAATTATGGAATTAGTAGAGCAACATTTTGATAAGGTGCAGGATTCTGTTAAACAGTTTGACCTTTTTCTTAAGGAATATTTGGCAAACGGCGACACAAAAAAAGCAAGAGAGCTAAGCACAGCAATAAACAAGGATGAAAATCAAGCCGATATGCTTCGCCGCGCCATCGTTAGCGAATTTGCAAGCGGAAGTATGCTTGCGCAAACTCGCCGCGAGATATTAAGCATTGTTGAATCAATTGATAAAATTGCCAATAAATGCCAAGATATCAGCAGAGAAATACTTTTAGAAAAGCCGCAATTTATTAAAAAGAGCCGTGAGGATCTTATTGATATAATGAAAATTACCACTCGCCAAGTGGACGTTTTATCAGACGCCGTTTCGGCATTGTTTGATGATTACAACAAGCTTGTTGGAAAAAACAGCCTTTTGGAAGAGCTTAACAACTTTGAGCACGAAGTTGATTTAATTGAAATACAGCTTGTAGAAAGATTGTTCTCAAGAGATATGGGGCTGGCGGAAAAAGTGCAACTGCGCACATTTGTACAGCGCATTTCAGGTATATCCGACCTTATAGAGAATATCTCGGATGAAATGCAAATTATGGTGGTTTTCCGCCAGGTTTAACATGCCTTTATTGATAGTTTACTATGCAATATTGTTATGGAGGATAGCATTAAATAGGAAATGGAGTACAGGCAATGTTTAATATAGTTTCGGTTTTATCGGGTTCGGTTTTAGGCTGGTCACTCGGTGCTAATGATGCGGCAAATGTATTTGGCACAGCGGTTACCACAAGGGTTATCAAATATAGTGTTGCGGTAACACTAACAGCAATTTTTGTAATTATCGGTGCGCTGGTGAACGGTTCAGCCGGCGTTGAAAATTTAAGCGACTATGCGTTTCAAAGCGGCGTTTCTACAGCGCGGGCAGCATTCCTTGTTATGTTGGCGGCGGGCGTTACCGTTACAGCTATGACAATTTTAACGCTTCCGGTTTCAACTTCACAATGTGTTATAGGCTCTATAATCGGCTGGGGCGCTTCTTTTGGCGCTGTAGATTTATCTCGCACTTCGGGCTTTGTAAGCGCATGGATAGTAACACCACTCGGCGCATGCATAATATGTTTTATACTTTGTTCTTTGGCGCAAAAATATGTTTATAAAAAAATATCAAAACTTGCAGCTTATGATATTGTTATAAAAATAGGCTTTTACGTCGCCGGTATTTTCTCGGCATATTCATTGGGTGCAAATAATGTGGCAAATGTAACGGCTGTTTATGCAGGGCATTTGGGCATTTTAAGCGTTACAGGCGCTTCGCTTGTTGGCGGCATAACAATAGCACTGGGTGTTTTAACTTTTAGCAAAAGGGTTATGTTTACTGTTGGCTCAAAAATAACCGACCTTTCGCCGCTTTTAGGCTTCTTAGTAACTTTCTCGTGTGCGCTAACGGTTTTTTTATATGCGCTTATTGGCATTCCCGTTTCGTCCTCGCAAGCGGTAGTAGGCGCTGTTATAGGCGCAGGCCTAATAAACGGTGTAAGCAATGTAGATTTCAAGGTATTGCGAAATATATTTGCCGCATGGTTTGGAACACCTACTATTGCAGGGCTTCTAAGCTTCCTTTTAGCTACATTTATTGGCGCATAAAACCAATAAAAGGGCGCAGCTTAAAAAACGATTAAGCTTGCACTTTTGTTTAAAGGCCGCTAAAATTGCAAAATACTGTTTACATAAAAACCGCTTTTTATAAGCGACAGCGCAAAGCGCTAATAATTAATTGTTTTGTTACAATATAAAAAACTGCCAAGGGTAACCCCCCCGGCAGTTTTCATTTTTATTAGCTTTTGCTTTTATTCGCTATAGTAGAATGCATCATCAGGCAATGTGCCGCCTATAGCCGCAGGGTTTTGCTCAAATAAAACATTCAGATAACCTGAAAGTAAATCTTTCATCTGTGCACCTGCAACATAAGTTATATTGCACTCGGGAATTGCTATTTCCGCAACAGCTTTTGGAACAATTTCATATGTGCCCACTAAAGCCGCGCCCTCTTCAATATTGCTGTTTACAAAGTTTACGCTCTCTTCATATTTTGCCATAAAATCTGCAACAGCGTCAGGGTTTTCGTTTGCGAAAGCTGTGTTTGCAACCACCACGCCTGTAACAAGTGTTCCCTCTATTTCGGAATTATCCCAAACTTCTGTTAAATCAAGCGCTATGCGGATATTCTCATTTTGAGCTTGTGCGGTTGTTGCAAAAGGTTGTGGCAACATTGCTATTGCATTTTCCTCTGCCGCTAAAGCTGCAACTACCTCTGCTTGCTCTGCTTTCCATTCTACTGTAACGGAATCACTCAAACCGTTTGCCGCTAAAATTTGTGTTAAAGCATACTCCGGTGTTGCGCCTTTTCCGCTTGCGTAAATAGTTTTGCCCTCTAAATCTTCTATGCTTTGCACTGTGTCGCCGCTCTCGGCAATATAAAGCACACCCAATGTGTTAATAGCAAGAACTTTTACACCGCCCTCGCTGTTGTTGTATAAAACACTTGCTACATTTGCAGGCACTGCTGCAATGTTAACTTCGCCCTTTACAATCATAGGGGTTACAACGTCAATTGCGGTTTCAATTGAAAATGTAAAGTTGTTGCTTGTGATAGCGCCACTTTCAGCATCGCTCATAAACTTAACCATACCCATTGCTGTGGGGCCGTTAAGCGCCACTACCGATACATCGGTAGGCTCACTTTGCGGCTCTGCCTCTGCCGTCGGTGTTGATGACGCTTCCTCTACTACAGTAGAAGCCGAAGATGCAGGTTCCTCTGCCGGTGTTGATGCACACGCAGAAAACGCAAATAGCGCCATAGCGCACACAATAATTAAAATTAGTATATTTTTCATGTTTTCTCCATTCTTTAACACTAAATAAGTTAGAAAAAACTAACTAATTAAATTATATCAAAAATACTAAAAATGTCAAGTGTGCTTTGGGTAGGCATCTCAATTAGCTATTAGTAAAACTTTATCTATAATTTAAAAAAAACTGTACTTAATAAGGTTTTTTTGGTATAATATATAATGTGATAGTGTGCGCAAGTGAAGTTATATTTAACAATGTGTTTAGCGTTATAACAAACAGCACTATTTAATATTTTATAATATGCTTACAAAAACCATATAAAGGAGCTTTTATGCAGGCAAATATACTGGAAATTAAGAATATAAGTAAAAGTTTCGGCACGAACGAAGTTTTGAATAATGTAAACCTAAATGTGGGCGCAGGGGAGTTTATAACTCTTTTGGGCTCGAGCGGCTGCGGCAAAACAACTTTACTGCGTATTTTAGCCGGCCTTGAAGTGCCCGATAGCGGCAGCGTTATTTTAGGCGGTGAAGATATAACCCAAAAAGCGCCAAACAAGCGTGACATGAGCATGGTTTTCCAAAGTTATGCGCTTTTTCCGCATATGAATGTTAGCGCAAATATTGCCTACAGCTTAAAGCTTAAAAAGGCGAGCAAAACCGAAATGCAAGAGCAAGTTAGCTATGCGCTAACGCTGGTTCAGCTTGAGGGCTATGAAAACCGTATGCCAAACGAGCTTTCTGGCGGCCAAAAACAGCGTGTTGCCATTGCCAGAAGCATTGTTTCAAACCCTAAAATTTTACTTTTGGACGAGCCGCTGGGCGCCTTAGATTTACAGCTGCGCCGCCAAATGCAAATTGAGCTTAAACGCCTGCAAAAACAGCTTGGTATCACTTTTATTTATATAACCCACGACCAAGAAGAGGCACTTAATATGTCAAGCCGCATAGCGGTTATGCGCGGCGGTAATTTCGAGCAAATTGGCACGCCCGAGCAAATTTACGACTACCCCAAAACAAACTTTGTTGCAACATTTGTTGGCAATGCAAATTTAATACAGGGCGTTGTTCAAAGCGTTGATGAAAAAGAGGGCACTATGCGTGTTTCATGTAAATCGGGCTGTGCGAATGCGTCCACTTTAGGGCATAAATTCAAAGAGGGCGATAATGTTTGCATTGCAATTCGCAGTGAGAATATACAGTTTGATAAGCAATGTAAGTGTGATATGAAAGCTAAAGTTGTTGAAAAAAGCTTTGCCGGCGGCCAATTGCGCCTAAGCCTTGAAACTGCCGATGGCCTAAAACTTATAGCGAGCCGCCACGGCATTGATATAGGCATTAATGTAGACGACGACGTTATGATGAACTGGAGCGCTAAAAGCGCTGTGCCGGTTGATGTAGACGATGCTATAAATGCAAATGCACATGAAAAGCCTGCCGCGAGCGCAAAAGAAAAAAGCGCAATGCAAAGCGATGAGGCGAGCGCAAAAGAAAAAAGCGTTACAAACGCAAACGAAACGAAGGGCGCCGAAAACAAAAGCGAGGTGCAAGCATAATGAAAAAATCGAAAAGCATTTGGCTAACACTTTTGCCTTTATATGCTTTCACGCTTTTATTTGTTGCAGGGCCGCTTATTTACATGGTTTACCTAAGTTTTCAAACGCCGAGCGATAGCTGGGGCGTTGTAAACGAGTTTAGCGTTCAAAGCTATATTAATATATTCGACCCTGTTTATTTAAACACATTTTTGCAGTCGTTTCAGCTTGCGCTTATAAGCACATTTTTCATTGTTCTTATAGGCTACCCTTTTGGTTATTTTATGGCAAGGTTATCGCCAAGCGGCAAAAAGTTAACAACAATTTTGCTTATGATTCCCTTTTGGACAAATAGCTTAATTCGCCTTTACGGCTGGATAATTATTTTGCGTGCAAACGGCACATTAGATAGCTTTTTAATGTTTTTAGGCATAACAGATGCGCCTTTAAAACTGCTTTACACATACCCTGCTGTTGTTATTGGCATGGTATATGCGCTTTTGCAATTTATGATTTTAAGCGTGTTTTCAAGCGCCGAAAAAATGGACTGGAGCCTTGTTGAAGCCGCAAGAGATTTAGGCGCAAGCAAACTCGAGGCATTTTTAACAGTGACATTTAAGCTAACTTTGCCCGGGCTTTTATCGGGCGTTATACTAACATTTATACCCAGCATGGGCCTGTTTTTTATAGCGGATATTCTGGGCGGCAACAAAATTGTTTTAGTGGGTAGCTTAATTCAAGACCAATTGCTAAAAGCCCATAACTGGCCACTCGCCGCTGCGCTTGCCGTTGTTCTTATGGTGCTTACAACTCTTTTAATATCGCTTTATAAACGCATAACAAAAAGCGAAGAGCTGGAGGGTTTAATGTGATGAGCGATAAAAACCGAAGCTTTAACGAGAGAGCAAAAGCCGCAGAGAATAAAGCCATTGGCAGCGAAAACGCGCAGCTTAACGAGGGCGCAAACGCTAAAAACAGCGCTGAAAACAAGGACGCAAACAAAAAAAGGCGCATAGGCTTTTCGCATATTTACATTGCAATTGTAACTTGCTTAATTTATTTACCGCTTGTTTTAGTTATTATATATTCGTTTAATGAAAGCAAAATTTCAAGTATTTGGGGCGGCTTTTCATTAAAATGGTATGTAGAACTTTTTAAAGACGAGCAAATGTTCTTAGCGCTTATAAACAGCATTGTGCTTGCGCTTTGCTCGGGCTTTGCCGCCGCAATTATAGGCACGCTTGGCGCTATAGGTTTTAGCAAAGTTAAAACCATAACAAAAGCGCCCATAGAATATTTAACCATGCTGCCAATAATGATACCCGAAATAATACTTGCTATGGTGTTTTTAGTGTTCTTTTCGCTTTTGGGCTTACCCTTTGGAATGACAACATTAATCATAGCGCACACAACATTTTGCATACCATATATTTATATGCTTGTTAAAGCAAGGCTTGTGGGTATGGATAAAAGCCTCACCGACGCCGCGAAAGACCTTGGCGCAAGCAGTGTGCGCACATTTTTCGATATCACCTTGCCCCTTTTAATGCCCGCCATTTTAAGCGGTTTCCTTTTAAGCTTCGCAATGAGCTTCGACGACGTTATAATTAGCCTTTTTGTAACGGGCGTAAACGTTAACACATTGCCTATAAAAGTGTATACACAGCTGCGCACAGGTGTAACGCCTGAAATAAACGCGCTGTGCACACTAATGCTTTTTGTAACAATATTACTTGTAGTTTTAAGTAATATTATTGGCAAAAGCAAAAGTGTAAAATAAATACAAATATTCAATCGTAAAACAAAATTTGGAGGAAAAAATGAAAAAACTAACAGCAATTATCTTAAGCGCAATTTTATGTCTTGGCATTTTTGCCGCTTGCAGTGAAAGCCCACAGCCGGCAAGCGAAGCGACAAACGAGCAAGCAAGCGAAGTGACAAGCGAGGCAAGCACACAAGAAGGCGGCGAGCTTAACTTATACACATGGGAAGGCATGTTCCCCGAGGAGCTTTTAGATGCTTTTACAGAGCAAACAGGTATTAAAGTGAACTACTCAAGCTTTGATACAAACGAAACAATGCTATCACGCTTGCAAGCTGCACAGGGCGGCGATTACGACCTTATTATTGCCGACGACTATATTGTTGAAACAGTTATAGCCGAGGGCCTTGCACAAGAGATAGACAGCGCAAAAATTCCTAACATAGGCAATGTTAACCCTGTGTACCAAGGCCAATTTTTCGACCCTGAAAACAAATACACAGTGCCCCACGGCGCAGGCGTTCAAACAATTGTTTATAACCCGGCGGTTATTGATATGGAAATTACAGGTTATACAGATTTATGGGACGCAAGCCTTGAAGACAATATAGCAATTACAAGCAACTACCGTGTTATGAACGGCATGGCGCTTAAAGTTTTAGGCGAAAGCTATAACACAGAAGACATTGCAACAATTGAAGCAGCAGGCGCAAAAATGATAGAGCTTGCACCTAATATTCGCCTTATAAAAGACGATAATTTACAAGATGATATTATTAGCGGCGAAGTTGGCGTTGCAATTATGTATACAAGCCAAGTAACAATGGCGGCACTTGCAAACCCCGAGCTTGAAATTGTTTACCCGGAAGAGGGCGTAGGTTTTGGCCTAATAGCACAGTTTATACCATCTAATGCGCCTAACGCAGATGCCGCACACGCATTTTTAAACTTTATGCTAACACCTGAAAACGGCAAAGCGGCTTTTGAATATTTGGGCTACTACTGCACAAATGCCGCAGCAGACGAGCTTATTGATGACGCATACAAACCATTTTTAACATTGCCCGAAGATTTTAATAGCGAAACAGAGATGATTTTCAATGTTAGCGCCGAGGCAGACGAAGCACATGTTAAAGCGTGGACAGAGTTCAGAACAGCAACAGGTAATTAATTTGTAAAATTAGCCTTGCATTACTGAAGTTTTATAGGCTATAATTACTGATATAAAATGGCCAATACCCTATTAACTAAACGGCTGGTTTATTATGAAAAAATTATATGTAACCGATTTAGACGGAACTTTGTTAAACGAAAACTCAATAGTTTCAAACGAAAGCGTGAATATATTAAGCCCTCTTATAAAAGAGGGCTTAAACTTCACTGTGGCTTCAGCGCGCACGCCTGCAACGGCGGTTAATTTATTGCGCCCTTTGGGCTTGAAATTGCCTGTGGTTTTAATGGACGGCGCTATGGTGTTCGATATAGAGAAAAACCTTACTGTACACACAAACAGTTTGCCGCAAAGCACAGTTGAAGAAATATGCGATATGCTTGAAATTGTTGGGCAAAGCGCACTGGCATATACTATAGATAGCGGTAAACTTTGTGTTTATTATAAGCGCATTGAAAGTGAAATAGAGCGTGAATTTGTAAAAAGCCGAGAAGGCACGCCTTACAAAGAGTTTTTTGAAATAGAAGATTATTTTGACGCACTTGAAAATAAAGACGTTGTTATGTTTCTATTTTGTATGCCGGATTTACGCAAAATTTACACTTACTATGAACTGCTAAGTTCAACGCCGGGCCTTTTGTGCAGGCTATACCCTTGCGAGCACGCAAACGAGGGGTATATGCTTGAAGTGTTTAATGAGGGCACGGGAAAGGGCGATGCGTTAAAAGATTTACAGCAAAAGTTTAACTTTGAAAAAGTGGTGGCATTTGGCGATAATTTCAACGATATGTGCATGTTTGAAATGGCAGACGAGGCCTATGCCGTAAAAAACGCTGTGAGTGAGCTTAAGCGCATAGCAACAGCGGTTATAGGCGATAACACAAAAGACAGTGTTGCAAAATTCATTAAAGAAGATTATTGTAAAGAGCGCAGTATTAACGGCACTTAGCTTGAAATAGCGTTTAGCATTAAGCCTGTTTTATAAAAAAGGTTAAGGTGCAATTTAAAAAAAGCAGTAGCTTATTTGCAAGTTAATTTTACTGAATTTAAATAGTAAAGAAATTGAATAAGAAAACAAAAAGGCGAGGGCAAAGGCGCACAATGTGCACCTTTGCCCTTTTTCTATAGTTTTTAATATGCATATTTATTAAAAAGCAAAAATATAACACTATGCTATATTTCGCTTTGCCGCATTTTATCTTTAATTGTTATAACGCCCGTGTTGCCGTTAAGTGTAACAACGTCGCCGCTTTTAAGCTTGCTCATTGCACCTTTAACGCCCACAACGCACGGCTTTTTAAGCTCTCTTGTTATTATGGCGGTGTGCGATAATAGCGAGCCGCGCTGTGCTATAACGCCCTTAGCGCCGCGTATTAAAAACACCCAGCCGGGGTCTGTTGTATCTGCTATAAGTATTTTGCCGCTTGTGTCCAGGCCTAAAGAGGGTTTATCTACCACAAGCACCTCTGCTGTTATTTCGCCCGGTGCACAAGGGGTGCCAACAAGCTCGTTTTGCATGAATTGTTGCTCGCCATCTTTTATATTATAAGGGCTTTGGTCAAAAACTTTACCCTTAAATACAACTTGGCTGTAAAACGGCAACTTTTTAAACTGCTCTATTTCAAATTTGCGCTTTTCAACTATGCTTTTCATATCTGTTTCTTGCGCTATACAATCACGCAATTCTTCTATATATAAATAAAAAACGTCGTCTGTGTTTTCTATGCAATTAGCCGCTTTTAGCTTTTCGCCAACTTTAAGGAAAATTTTGCGCGCGCTTGAATAAAGGCGTGTTCTGTGCATTCTGGAAAGTTCCCTGTTATAAATGCCTGTTTTTGCCCTTTTAACAAAATATGTTTCACTCACTTTTTCGCTTTGCGCTAAAGGCAGGCTTTGCTCATTGTAATTTTGCAAATATGCGTCTAAAACCTCGGGCGTAGCGCTCATTGTTTTTGTTTCAAGCTTTAACTCTTCAAGGCACCTTTCGCCGTAAAGCTCTAAGTACTCTTTTTTCTCAGCTTTATATTGCTCGCTTTGTATGCCGTGCTCTTTAAGCGTTTTTGCAAGGCTATCAAGCGCATAAATAGGCTTTAAGCTCTCAAGGCGCATAATATTGTTTAGGCTTTTGGCGTTTCGCCTTTTTGCAAGCGCTGTGTAAATGAACGCATACATGTCGTTTATTAATGTCATGCCCCATTTGCCGCCTATGTCAAACAGCATAGCCTCGTAAATATCCAAAAGCTTTAAAGCGTCGCTTTCTTTTTCTATTTCACTTTTGTAATTTTCAAAAACATGCTTGAAATAATTATCGAGCTCTTTCATTTTTTGCGGTGCAGTAAGCATTAAATTTATAAAATTACATGCAGTTTTAAGCTTTGCGCCAAAGCTAACATTTATATTTGCACTTGTTATATTTTTATCGTCAACGCCAAGCATCTCCTGCCAAACGGGTATGATTTTGCTTGAAAACGGCAGTATTTTTAAAAGGCAGTACCAGTTATCTATGCGGTAATAAATGCGCGCATTGAAAACGTCTACCATATTGCTTAGTGTAGGCTTAAAATCGTTAGCGGTTTGCTCGCTATTTGTTAAAATAGTTACACAGCTTTCAAAAACGCATTTGTAAACAGCGCGCGCAAAACTTTGTGTTGCGGGCAGGCACACGCCGGGGTAGCTCTCTTGTATATTACTGCTGTTTAGTATTATTTCGCCGCCTTTTGGCAGCGCCGTTATTGGGCGGCATTGTAAAATAAATATTTCGTCGCCTTTTATGCAAAATTCAATATCGCAATAATAGCCGAACAGCTTTTGTATTTTCTCGCCCTGCAAAACAAGCGCACGCACTGTTTTAGAGGGCAATTTAATAGCGCTGTCTTGCGTGTGGTAGTAATATTTTTCGTCGGGGCGGCTGTAGTGGTATGTGGTAGTAAGTGCAGTGCCATCAACAACGCCACTGCCGCAACCTTGCGAGGTAACAAGTAACGTTTCGCTCAATATGCCGTGGGGGTTTGCCGTGAAAATAACGCCGGAGTAATCTGCCGTTACCATCTCTTGAATTATAACGCTCATTTTACCGCTGAGTGTAAGCTTTAGCGCATCGGTGTAGTGCTCTGCATTTTGTGCGCTGCTTAAAACTTGGCTCACAGCATTTTCAACATCGTTTCTTTGCACATTAAGCAGCGTTAAAAACTGCCCTGCGAAAGAATGCTGCTTTCCATCTTCATCGGAAAAAGAACTGCGCACGGAAAACAAATTTGAGCTTGAAAAGCTTAAATCTATTACATCGCCATCGCAAACTGTAATAAATTCAGGCACATTGAAGCCGTTATCTCTTAGTTTTTTTAAATTAGTGCTTTTAATAATTATACCCCTTTTTATATACAAATAATATGCGCTTTGCGGTGCTGATATACGCGCGTAAAGCGCCACGCTGAGTGGCGGCGTTTAGCGAGCGGCAAAATTTGTAAACTTTGCCCACTTGTTATTTTGAGAGAAGCTGAGAAAACAGCAACATTCGTCTGCCAAAAACCTATAAATATTGTACCATAACATGCCCTGTTTTACAAATAACGCTATACATCTTTTTTCTTGTAAACTTGGGCGAAATAGTGTAAAATAGTAACAGCGTTAACAACTAATTCATAAATATATGGTAAAATTAACGCAGTGCGAGTAAAGGGGGGCTTTGAATGCGTAAAATCATTGCACTTTTTGCGTTTGTTTGTGTTATTTTTTTAAGTGCTTGCAATGTGTTCTCCCCTAACCAAAGCATAGAAGAATTGCTTAGGGCGCCCCAACCAACAAGCAGCTTGCATGAAGTTCAAACGGCATTAAACAATTATGTGCAAAGCGCAATTCAGCTTAAATACCCAAGGGGCGAAAAAGAGCTTTCGCCAATTATAATTGAAGACTTAGACGGCGACGGCCTTAGCGAAGCACTTGCTTTATATACGAAAACAGACGAAAGCCAAAGCGCGTTTTTATGTGTGCTTGAAAACACAGGCGAAGAATGGCGGGTTGTGCAAGAAATAAAAGGTGTTGCAAGCGAAGTTACCGATGTGCAATTTGTTAACTTTTCGCAAAACACGCAAATAATTGTGGGCTATGCAAACTCATCGTTCACAGATGAATATATTAGCGTTTACGAATACAAAGACGAGCATATTAGCCGCCTTTACGAGCAGGCGTACTATAATTATTTAGCGCAAGATATAACGGGCGACGGCGTTGCGGATTTTTTAGTGGCTAATAAAAACGAAGAGAGTTCATTTTTAAACTTGGTGTGGTTGAAGGCAGGCGAAAACGGTTTCGACACAGTGCAAACTATTGAGCTTGACGATGAATTTGTTAGCTGCACGCAAATAAAGGCGAGCAGCTCGGGCGATAATTTGGGTGTTATAATTGAGGGCACGTTTTCCGACGGCTTTTACTCTAATTTAGTTTTTCGCTTAAATGAGGACAGTCGCCTTGAAAAATGGCCGCAAACAAACACAGATACAGCGCTTTTAAGCTTGCGCTCTCACGAGCAGCTAACAGCTACAGGCTTTGGTGCAAAGGACGTTTTGCACATTCCCACAAATGTAACGCCCATAAGCACCAGCTTTCAAAACAACAGGTTTTATTTTGTTACATGGCGCGATTATTTAGGCGAAACAACAGTTCCGGCGTTGAACTTTGAAGACTTTATGCCAAGCGGCAGGCAAACAGAGCAAAACGATAGCCAATTTATACTCGGGCAATCTTACACAGTGGCGCTTCCCGAAGAAATACTTTATGCGCAAAGTGATGCGCAAGATATTATATTGCCGGCAAAACCTATATTCGGCGTATACGATTCCCTATATGGCTATTTTATAGCGTTCCCCGAGGAGTGGATGGGAAGAGTTACTGTAACAGATTCATCTGCGCAAGATGAGTGGCAAGTGCGCGAGCAGGGCTCAAATGTGCTTTTAATGGGCGTTCGTGTTGCAAAAAGCGGCACCACAGAGGGTAATTACACTTATATGGCAGATATAGGTGAAAATAATTTGTTCTTATACTTTAGCATGCATTGCAGCGAAGAGCAGCGGCAAATTATAAGAAACGGGCTTTTACTATTATAAAACTCAATGTTTATATAGCTGCAAAAAGCGGCGGAACAGGAGCACTTTATGAGGAAAATACTTGTTGTTGAAGATGAAGAGGCAATACGCGAAATTATAACGCTAAACCTTCGCATGGCGCAATATGAAGTTGTTGAGGCACAAAGCGCAGAAATAGCTTTGCAAATTTTCGACGATAGCTTCGATGCCGCTATTTTAGACATTATGCTGCCGGGCATGAACGGGTTTAGCCTTTGTGAGAACATAAGGCAAAAATCGGCAAATGTTGGCATTATTATGCTAAGTGCGAAATCTTTGGAAACAGATAAAATTCGTGCGCTTGCCATTGGCGCAGACGATTATATAACAAAGCCGTTCAGCGTTAGCGAGTTGCTTGCGCGGCTTGAAGCGCTTGTGCGCCGAGTGCAAAATGCGCAAAACACCCAAAAAGAAACAGCGCCTCAAAACGAAGGCAGGCTTAGCTCCGGCAATTTTGTGTTAGACCAAAAAAGCCGAATGCTTTATAAAAACGATGTTGAAATAGATTTAACGCAAGTTGAATTTCAAATTATGGAAATATTTTTTGAAAACCCGGGCGTTGCGTTAGTTCGTGAAAAAATACTTGAGGGCGTTTGGGGCCGGGGCTATTACGGCGATGTTAAAATTGTAGACGTTAATATTAGGCGCCTGCGCATGAAAATAGAGGACGAGCCCGGCACACCAAAACACATATTAACCGTTTGGGGCTATGGCTATAGGTGGAATACTTAAAATAGCTGCTTTGCAAAGTTTCGCTCACTACATAGTGGCTATGGGCAATTAATTTGTTTGTTTTATAGGCGGTTTTGTACAGTTTACGTCTGTTTTTTTTATTAAAAGGCAAAAAGGCAGGCGGCAAACAGGCAAAATAACAGGCAGTAAAAGGGGTTTTAGCTTGAACAGTATTACAAAGCGCTGGGTTCGCGGCAGTTTGTTAATAACAATATTAATGCTTGTTTTAGCCGAGGGTATTTTTTTATGGGCTGTTATAGCAAGCCATTATTCTTCTGTTCAATTTGCGCTTGAAAACAGGGCGCAAAGCGTTTTAACACAGCTGAATTTAAGCGATGCAGATACCTCGCAAGGTAAAGCGCTTGTTTTAAGGCGTTTAGTAGAGCAGTTTACCGAAAAAGATAAGTTTGAGCTAATGCTTTTAAACGGCGAGGGCGCTATAGTTTTATCCAGCACGGGTTATGTTTCCTCCGCTTACGGCGTGCCCGAAGACTATATAAATGCCGCTGAAAACGGCGAAATGGGCGATGCTGTTTACACAACAGAAAACAGCGAAAAAATTATGGCGCTATCGCTTATGCTAAACGATAGCGTTGGAGATTTTAAAGCGCTGCGCATAGCCACAAGCATGAGCCTTGTAGATAACACTATTGTAGTATATGCTTATTTAAGCCTTATAGTTGTTGGCCTTATTTTGCTTTTTAGTATATGGAGCGGTATGTTCTTTATTCGAAGCATTGTGCACCCAATTCGCGCTATTGAAAAAACGGCAGAGAAAATTGCAAAGGGCAATTTTGATATACGCTTGCAAGAGGAAAAGCGCGAAGATGAAATAGGCAAGCTTGTTAATACAATTAACCACATGGCGGCAGAATTAGAGCAGAGCGAAAAAATGAAAAGCGAGTTTATTTCGGGCGTTTCCCACGAGCTTAGAACGCCGTTAACATCAATAAAAGGCTGGGTTGAAACCCTGCGCGACACTAAAAACCCACCTGAAGATTTATACAGGCGCGGCTTTAGCGTGCTTGGCAGTGAAACCGAGCGCCTCTACAATATGGTGGAGGAGCTTTTAGATTTTTCACGCATGCAACACGGCATTATACCCGATTGCGACTATTTAGATTTAGCCGCAGAAGTTAGCGACTGTGTTCTAACGGTTGAACAGCGTGCACAGCGTGCCGGCGTTAATATTATATTCGACGAGCCGCAGCTTCCCGTTCCCGTTTTTGCAGACCCTGCAAGGCTAAAGCAAGCGTTTATAAATTTGCTGGATAATGCTGTTAAATATTCGGCAGAGGGGCAAAATATAACAGTTAGCATAAATATTAAAAACGATGTAGCGAGCGTTATTATAAAAGACGAGGGCAAGGGCATTGAAAAAGAAGATTTGCCCCATGTTAAAACACGCTTTTATAAGGGCAAAGGTGCGCTTGGCGGCAGTGGCATAGGCCTTGCGGTTGTAAGCGAAATTGCAGCGGCACACAGCGGCAACTTAACCCTTGAAAGCACATATAATGTTGGAACTAAAGCTATATTCAGCTTGCCTGTTTCAACACGCACATAAAAAGGGCGCTTTTAAAATGAGCAAAGAGCAAAAACTAATAATTAACAGTGAAAATTCAATAATTAGCAAAGCGACTTGTTTAAAAATATAAAAAATATTCACTATTCACTGCAAATGTATTTTGTATGTGGAGAGCATAAAATATAAAGGAGCAATAATGACACAAAACAACAACTCGTTCAAAACAAGCATAGGCGGCCAGGCGCTTTTAGAGGGGCTTATGATGCGCGGGCCGAAAAAATCGGCAGTGGCGATTAGGAAGCCAAACAACGAAATATTTGTTGAAGTAAACGACGTTAAAGTGCGCCCTTGGAGCAAATGGCCTTTTGTGCGCGGCGTTTTGAATTTTGCCGATACATTAATTTTAGGCTATAAATACCTAATGCAAAGCGCGGAAATTTCCATGGAGGAAGATGTGCCCGAAAGTAAATTTGATGTGTGGGTAACAGAAAAATTTGGCGAAAAGGCGAATAACTTTTTTATGGCAATAGCCGCAATTTTAGGCGGCAGCTTAGCGCTTGTTTTATTTATGATAATACCAACTTTAATTGTTGGTTTAATAGACGGCTTTGTTGCACTCGGCTCTTTTAAAACATTAATAGAGGGCTGTATTAAAATAACAATTTTGGTTTTATATATGTATGGCGTTAGCAAAATACCCGATATAGCGAGGGTTTTTGGCTACCACGGCGCAGAGCATAAAACAATTACATGCTATGAACACGGGCAGGAGCTAACTGTTGAAAATGTAAAAAAACATTCAAGGCTTCACCCTCGTTGCGGCACAAGCTTTTTGCTTATTGTTATTGTTATAAGTGTGCTTGTGGGCAGCGTAATTTCGTGGGAGAACACATTTTTGCGCATTGCGCTTAAAGTTATAACGCTTCCTATTGTTGTTAGCATAAGCTATGAAATTATTAAGCTTGCCGGCAAATATGATAATATTTTATCCAGAATTATTTCTGCGCCCGGGCGCTGGCTGCAAAATATTACAACAAACGAGCCGGACGATGCTATGATTGAAGTAGCCATAGAGGCAATAAAACCTGTTTTACCTGAAAACCAAGCAGAGGGCGCATGGTAGATATAGCAAAAAGTGGCGAAACAGCGCAAAAAATTTATATTAATTGCATTAATTATTTAAAGGCGCACGGCGTTGAAAACCCACAGTACGATGCAGGCGAGCTTTTAAATTTAGCTTTTAATATTGATAGGCGCCTTCATAAAGATTATATCCCGAAGTACAGCCAAATACAGAAATTAGAGCAATATATAAAAAGGCGTGCAAACAGGGAGCCTCTTCAATATATTCTAAAAACGTGGAGCTTTTACGGCTTTGATTTGCAAATTGGCAGCGGCGTTTTGATACCGCGCCAAGATACAGAGAGCGTTTGTGAAATTGCAATACAGCTTGCTAAGAAAGAGCAAAAAGAGCAAAAAGAAAAGCGGCCGTTTTTTATAGCAGATTTATGCGCAGGCAGTGGCGCAATAAGTATAGCGCTTGACAATAATATTGAAAATGCACATGTAACAGCGCTGGAGCTTTACGAAGACGCTTACGCATACCTTGTGAAAAACAAAAAAAGCTTAGCGCCAAGCGTAAATGCGGTTAAAGCAGATGTTTTTAAATACCAAAGCGAAATGCCGCCATGCTATTTCGACATGATAATTTCAAACCCACCCTATATTTCACAAAGTGAAATGCAGCATATAATGCCCGAGCTTAAATTCGAGCCGCAAACGGCGCTTTTAGCAGACGATAACGGGCTTTTATTTTATAAGCACATAGCGGCTAACTATAAAAGCAAATTGAAAAAAGGCGGCATTTTAATTTTTGAAATTGGCAGTGGGCAGACGGCGGCAGTTAGTGAAATATTATGTGAAAACGGCTATGAAAACATTAATATTAAGCAAGATGCACAGCAAAAAGACAGATGTGTTTATGCAATAGCAAAGTAAGCGGTTTTGCGGTATATTGCTTATAAATTTAGTATTTTAATATTATAAAAACAACAATTTTTTTGCGCCGTTTGCTTATAAAAAAACAAATGGCGCAAAAAAATGTTGACAACAAGTTTAAAAGCATGTATAATAGCAAACAAGTTAATAAATTTAAACCTTTGAACAAGAAGAGTAACCTATTGAAAAGCCTTTAAGAGAGCAATTGTTTGGTGCGAAATTGCAGGTAATAAATTGGTGAATGGCCTTGTGAGGGCGGAGAGAAAGCTTTTTAGCAAGTAATATCCGACGGGTGCCTTCCGTTAGTAGGGGCATATATATGTTAGTATATATTAGAGGTGGGCGATTTTTTCGTCAATTTAGGTGGTACCGCAGAGTTTGTCTTTGTCCTATAGTAGGATGAGGGCTTTTTTTATACATTTTTTTAGGAGAGTTAGCGTTATAAAATACGCTAATATTTATAAAACAAAATTATTTGTGCAATGCACAGAATGGAGATTATTATGGAAAACAAAACTTACAAGGACTTCGACAATTATTTGAAAACATACCCGGATGTAAACGGCCGTTTTGGCGAATACGGCGGACAATATTTACCCGATTATTTAATGCCGGCGTTTGAAGAGATAACAAAAGCCTACACCGACATTTGCAACAGAAGCGATTTTATAAGCGAGCTTCGTCGCATACGCAAGGAGTTTCAAGGGCGCCCAACGCCTATTTACCACTGCGCAACATTAAGCGAAAAAATAGGCGGCTGCCAAATTTATTTGAAGCGTGAAGATTTAAACCACACAGGCGCGCACAAAATTAACCATTGCATGGGCGAGGGCCTACTTGCAAAATTCATGGGTAAAAAGAAAATTATAGCTGAAACAGGTGCAGGCCAGCACGGCGTTGCGCTTGCCACTGCCGCCGCTTACTTCGGCCTTGAGTGCGATATTTATATGGGCGAAGTGGATATTGCAAAACAGCACCCGAATGTAGTTAGAATGCAGCTGTTAGGCGCAAAAGTTGTGCCTGTTTCCCACGGGCTAAAAACGCTGAAAGAAGCTGTGGATGCCGCTTTCGAGGCTTATTTGAAAGAATACAAACAAGCTATTTATTGCATAGGCTCTGTTGTTGGCCCCCACCCGTTCCCCATGATGGTGCGAGATTTCCAAAGCGTTATAGGCCACGAGGCAAAAGCGCAGTTTAAAGAGCTTTCAGGCTTTTTGCCCGATGCAATTTGCGCTTGCGTTGGCGGCGGCTCTAACGCAATGGGTTTGTTCAGTGCATTTTTAGATAGCCCTGTTGACATTTACGGCGTAGAGCCTCTTGGCATAGGCCACAAAACAGGCGAGCATGCAGCGTCTATAACTTACGGTAAAAAAGGCGTTCTTCACGGCTTTGAGAGCTATTTACTGCAAAGCGAAAACGAGGGCGAGCCGGACCCGGTTTATTCTATAGCCAGCGGCTTAGATTACCCCTCGGTAGGCCCCGAGCACGCTTATTTGCACGATGTTGGCCGTGTTAAATACGCCTATGCCAGCGACGATGAAGCGATGGAAGCGTTCTTTATGTTATCGCGCACAGAGGGCATAATACCTGCTATTGAAAGCTCTCATGCGCTTGCTTTTGCAATGAAGTATGCAAAAGAGCACCGCCACGGCACAATACTTGTAAACTTATCGGGGCGCGGCGACAAAGATATTGACTATGTAGTTGAAAAATACGGCGACGGAAAAGACTTTTTAAAAGCGAGGGGTATAAAGCTTTAATATAACTTTGCAATTAGCCAAAAGCATATAAATATGTTTAGCGTTGCGAGATAAGGCATAATATAAACACAGCGCAAATTTTGCGCATAAAATGAGGGGTATAAATTACTCGCTAACGGCTAAGCGAAAAAAACAAGAGGCGCTCAAAATTTTTGAGCGCCTCTTGTTTTTAGTTAATTTTAAATATTACTGCAATGCATTTATATAGCTTTGCCCAAAGAGCAAATCGTATTGCAAAACAGAGTGATTATAAAGTAAGTTTTCTTCGTTTTGGGTAATTTCCCTTGTGAGCGTGCCATCGGCATGGTATATAGCGCCCTTACTGCTTGCTGTGTATAAATTCATTTGCTGCATTAAATAATCGAAGAACAGCGGCTTTTCAAGGCCGTATAAATCCATCATTATAGGCGATAAATTATAGGTTGAAACTGTGCCTAAATCTATTTGCTCGCTTGATTGATTGCTCCATATAAGCAGTGGCATTTCATACATTTTAGGGTTTTGTGTGTCGCCCTCTTCTATAAAGCCCGTGTCTTCAAAAATGCCGTAGCCGTCTGACATTGGGTTATAGTGGTCGCCAAAAAACACAACTATTGTTGGGCGCTCTATAGTGCGCAAATAATCGGTTAATGTGCCAAGCGCTCTGTCCATTTCATAAATGCCCGTGGCGCAATCTTCCATTTGCCCTATTATATCAAGAGATAAATTTGCGCTGTTCTCGGTAATTCTCACCATATCCTCTTGTGGGTATTTATCGGGTGAGTATGTTGTGTGGTTTTGCATTGTAACAGCGTGTATAAAAAGCGGCGCGCCGTTTTCGGCCCTTTCGCTTTGCTCTTTTATTATGCGCTCTACCATAGCGTCATCAGATATTAAACCGCGCCTTCTTGTTGCGTCTTGCATATCCTCTTCAGATATAAACTCGTCTATACCTATTCTTGGGTAAACAACGTCCCTATTCCAAAAGCGCTCGCCATAGCCGTGAATTGCAAGCGTATCATAGCCTTGCTCTTTTAAATGCCACGCTATTGAAAAAACTTCGCCGTTTATATATTGCTGGTAAGGCTTGCTGCCCGAGGGCACATATTCCATTGAAAAGCCCGTTAATAGCTCAAACTCAACGTCGCATGTGCCGCCGCCATAGCTTGGCGATAACGCATAGCCCGAGGCGCCCTCTTGTGCAAGCGCTTGTAAGTTTTCGGTAAGTGGGCGGCTATACTCTATGCCCGGCAATAATTGCATATCCCAAAAACCCTCTGCCATAATATAAATTATATCGGGGCTTTGCTCTTGCACAGTGCCTGTTGAAACAGGGCTGTTTTCGTAAAACGGCTGTGCGTTTTCGTCTACACTTTGCAAAATTTCCTCAACCGTATTTATTGAATAGCCTTGCGGTTTTTCAATGGCAAGCATTTGCAAATTTGTTAAAAAGCCTGTTATAACGCCGTTATAGCGGTAGTATCTATCTTGCATCCACATATCTTCTTTTATGCCCAGCGTTTGTGTTGCGTTTTTATTAAGGAATACAAAAAACACCATGAAAAGCGTTAGCAGTAAAAAAACAAACGCTAAAGCTAAACGCATTATTAAGCTTTTTTTCTTATTGCGCCTTTCGGGCAATTTCACAAAATAGCCTAAAACCAATAGCAAAGCAACTATTATAGGCGTTATTATCATGGGCGCTGTTATAACAAAATTAAGCTCGCTTGTTATGGAAACAAGCTGGTCTATCTGCTTTAAATCCCACGGCAAAAACGGCTCGTTTCTAAAGCTGAGTTTAAAAGAGGTTATAGTTGCAGGCACATTCCCTAAAAGCGCAATACTAAGCGTTCCGGCTATATGGCTTTTAAATAAAAGCGTCATGAGCGCATATATAAATAAAAGCAATAAATACGCAATTAAAAAAGCCCAGGGTCTAACACCCAAGGCCTCGAAAAAGCCTAAATCTCGCTCGTGAGCGCCTAATGTGCCCCTTGCTATCCACTCTGTAGTTACAATAGTTATTAAGGGCACAAATATAAAAAGCGCAAAATTTAAAGCTAAGTTCACTTTTTTGTTTTTAAAGGAAATGCTTTTTGTTTTGCTTATCAATTAAAATCTACACCGTCGAAATTATCGTCTGCGCCAATATTTTGCATATTTACGGTGCGGCGTTTTATGCGGTGCTCCTCCGATTTTTTAATTATGAAATCTTTAATTTCTCTTGCGTTTTTAATATTTTTAATTTCAATAGTTGGGTGGGTTGTGTCGCCTGTGTGGCAAACAATTGTACCTATGCCAAACATTCTTTGAATTAAAGACGAGTTTAATGTAACGTCTTGAATTTTGTACATATAGCAGTCGTTTTCTTTTTTATTAAAAAAACCTTCTTCTATGCGCATTATTTCCTCCTCTACATTATACACTGTAAATGTAAAGGGAAGTGCTAAAAATAACCAACGTTTACGCTCTCTGTATGCCATAAAAATCTCCGTTCTGTGCATAGCACAAATAGTTTTGATAAATTCCCAAATAAAGTGGAAATTTATTGCTGGCTGCCGCTTATAACAGCATGCCATAATATAAGCTTTTAGCGCAATTTTTCGCGCTAAGCCTTCTATTAATTTTATATTTGCTACTATTATATATTATTTTTATTAATAAGTAAATAATAAAATATAACTATGTATTTTAACGCTGTTATGTTATTACAAGCGCAACCCAGCCGTTTTTCCTTAAAACATGCTCTATACTTAGCCCGGCGCTTATTATTGCGCTTTGCACTTCGCTAAGGCGCTCTTCAATAATGCCTGCGGCTATGAAAACGCCGTTTTCACTTAAAAGCGCTTTAATTGAGGGCGCAAGCTTTATTATTATGCTTGCAATAATATTAGCGCATATTATATCATATGTGCCTGTGGCTTTATCGCTTAAATCGCCAATGTGCACATTTATGCTGTTTTGTGTGCCGTTTATTTGCGAGTTCTCGCTAGCTACCCTGGCGCACATTGGGTCTATGTCAATTGCATCGGCGCTTTTTGCCCCAAGCTTTATAGCGCTTATTGCCAAAATACCGCTGCCTGTGCCAATATCTAAAACGCGCTCGCCGCCTTTTATGCGCTGTTCTAATTGCAAAAGGCAAAGCGAGGTGCTCTCGTGTGTGCCTGTGCCAAATGCCATGCCGGGGTCTATATTAACTTTAACGCGCTGTGTTTCAAATTCCTGCCAGCACGGTACAATTGCAAGGCGCTCGCCTATTTCTATAGGCTTATAATATGCCTTCCAGCTGTTTTCCCAGTCCTCTTGTTTTATTTGCTCGTCCTTAATAACATAGGGCAAATTGGTGTTCTTCATTTTTTCGTGCAAAATTTCCATAATTTCCTCTTTGTTATCACACTCGCTAACATAAAGGTGAATTATAGCATGTGTGCGCTGCTCGCACAAAAAAACGTCGTGGTGAATATCGCGCTCGCTCTCCTTTAAAAGCTCTAATTCCTCTTGCATTTGGTCTTCCACATATATGCCCGCATTTGAAACACAAAGCGCAACATCTTGCGCAACTTGTGTGTGCATTGCCGGCACCGCTATTTGAATATCACTCCACTGCATAAAAACTCCATTCTGTGCACAGCACGCTATAGTTTTAGCCCTTTAGCATGTTTTTAAATGCTAAAAACTTTTGTTTTGTGGCTTTTATTAATTACTCTTTAACTAATTTTAGCACAAAAATGAATATGTTGCAAAACAATCGGGCGTTAAAATACTAAGACATCTAAAAAGCTGTTCACAAATTACAAATATATACAAAAAAGCAGGTTTATTGACTAAACTCGTGAAAAAGTTTATAATATTACATTATATTTATATATTAATTATTGGTGATACTATTGAAAAAACTTGCCCCTTACATATGCGCCGCCTTTAGGTTTGGCTTTTTGCTTTTGTCGGTTTTATACATGGAAATTTTGTTAAAGTATTGGTACTTTGGCATTTTTTTAGGTGAAAATTTTTCATTCACTATTTTATTCAGCGTGCCAATTTGCTTAGCGTTAGCGCTTTTGTGCTCTATATTTAAAAAGCGCACAAACAAGTTAATTTATAATATAATTTTGCTTGTTTTAGGCGCATATTATATGTCGCAATGTGTGTACTACACTGTGTTTAACTCTATTTTACTTTTAGATAAATTGGAAATGGCAACAAATGCTTTTGCAAACTATTGGCGCGAGGCGCTTATAGGCTTAATTGATAGCTTTACTGTTGTTTTAGGCGTTTATATGCCGTTTATTATATTCACTGTGCTTTGCGTATTAAGCGTTAAAAAGCCTGCTTTTTCTAAATTTTTCAAAAGTAGTTTTAAGCGTGTGAATAAAAAATATATAACTTACACCCTTTTATTTTTTGCGCTTTTTCAAGGGCTTGCCATAAGCGTTACATATGCTTCAAACAGCGGCATTTTAAGCCCGGGCGCCGTTTACACAAGCGCGTGGACGCCTGAGCTTTCCATGGCAAACTTCGGTAGCTTAACAACATTGCGCCTTAATTTCCAGCAAATTTTATTTGACGGCAAACGAAATGTGCAGAGCGTTTCAGCGCAAAGCGGCATTGAAAACGAGGGCGAGAGTGATAGCGCTGCCGATAACAGCGAGGCCTCAGAACCTGTGCCGCAGGAAATTACATATGAGGCTAATATAACGAATATAGATTTTGATGCGCTTATAAGAGAGCAAACAAACGAGGATATTATAGAGCTGCACGAGTATTTCAGCGAAAAGCAGCCAACTTTAAAAAACGAGTACACGGGGCTTTTTGAGGGCAAAAACTTAATATTTATTACAGCTGAGGGCTTTTGGAATTACGCTGTGAACGAGGAGTATACGCCCACATTATATAAGCTTGCAAACGAGGGTTTTGTTTTCGATAATTTTTACACACCGCTTTGGTGGACAAGCACGTCTGACGGTGAATTTGTGGCAACAAACGGCCTGTATCCGCTAAATTACACACAGGCGTTTCAGGAGGTATCCGATAATTACACGCCCTACACAATGGGGAATATATTGAGCGAGCAAGGCTATGAAACCACCGCTTACCACAACCACACATACACATATTATTCAAGGCATATAACCCACCCTAATATGGGCTATGAGTTTTTCGGCCTTGGAAACGGCCTTGAAGTTACACCAACTTGGCCTGAATCTGATTTAGAGATGATGGAATTAAGCTTGCCGCAAACATTAGAGGGCGATATGCCTTTTCATAACTACTACATGACGGTTAGCGGCCATTTATACTATACATTCGACGGCAACGCCATGAGCACAAAGAACATGCAAGCGGTTGAAGACCTACACATGAGCGAAGAGGCAAAAGCGTATATAGCGTGCCAAATAGAGCTGGATAAAGCGCTTGAATACACCTTAAACGAGCTTGAAAAGGCAGGCGAGCTTGAAAACACCGTTATATGCCTATCGAGCGACCATCACCCATATGGTTTATCTGAGGAAACGATGGACGAGTTTTACGGCGGCAATATGGACAAGAACTTCGAGATGTATAAAAACACGCTTATACTTTACAGCGCAGACATGAGCGAGCCTGTGCATATAGAAAAGGCCGCAGCCTCGGTTGATATTTTGCCAACGCTATTAAACTTATTCGGCATAGAATACGATAGCCGCCTTTTAATGGGTAGCGATTTATTAAGCACCGCGCCGGGGCTTGTAATTTTCTCTAACAAGAGCTTTATAACAGACGAGGGCGCGTATAATTCACTTACAGATACATTTGAGCCAAACGCAAACAGCAGCGCAGATGACAGCTATGCTTTGGGAATTTTCAGCGAAACGCAATTGCTTGCACAAATGAGTGAGGGCGTTATAATGAACGATTATTACAGGCATTTGTTTTTAACGCAAGAGGAATAAGAGCTTAGCGAAAAAGGTTTTAAAGTTGTTTTCAAAAGGTTTTTGGTTGCTTTGGAATGAGATTAAATAGTGAAATAAAATTAAAAAGCCGTGCAGAGCAATTATGCTTTGTACGGCTTTTTAATTTATAGCTTTTCGCAAGGTAGGTGCCTTGTTTTTTGGTTAGCTTTTTTATTAGGTTTATTTTCTTTTCGCAAGGTTTGCGCCTTGTTATTTAGTTAGCTTTAGTGGCTAAGCTTTGTG
>CAYJPD010000006.1:11902-37491 GCA_964371975.1 uncultured Bacteroides sp. | reverse complement strand
CTATGCTTCGATTATTCATATCTCATTTTATGGCGCAGGGCAATAATGCCTCACATGCCAATTTATATTATATTCGTTGCCTCATATAATACAAATCACTCGCTTTTAAACCCAAAATTATTTAAAAGGAAATCATTATCGCGCCAGTCATCTTTAATTTTTACCCAGCATTTTAAGTTAACTTTGCAGTCTAACATTTTTTCGCAATCTTCTCTTGCTTCACTTGCTATTTTTTTAAGCATTGCGCCATTTTTACCTATTATCATTCCTTTATGCGTCTTTTTCTCGCAGTAAATATTTACATCTATATCAATAATTTCACCGCTGCGGTTTTGCCTTTCTTTAAAGCTCTCTACCGTAACTGCTGTACCGTGCGGCAACTCGTCGCGCAAGTTTAAAAGTATTTTCTCACGCATTAACTCAGCTACAATAACTTTTTCGGGCATATCTGTGTAGGCATCGCTCGGAAAATAGTGAACACCTAAAACCGCATAATCATTTATTTTATCTAAAACGGCCTCACAGCCCTCGTTATTCTTTGCGCTTATAGCATAAACTTCATCGAACACAGAAAACTCTTTTATATAATTTATGCGCTCGTGTAATTGTGTGAGCTTACTCATTTTATCCGTTTTATTAACGGCTGCTATTGCAGGCACTTTTTTTGCCTTAATGCCCTCAATAAGCTCCTTTTCTGCTTCGTTTATCTCGCCAAATGGCTCAAAAAGCATAAGAACAACATCAACTTCCTCTATGCTTGTAAGCGACGTTTTTTGCATACGCTTTCCAAGCTTAGTCCTCGGTTTATGTATGCCCGGTGTATCAAGAAAAACATATTGCAATTCATCTTTTGTTAAAACGCCCGTTATTTTTGTGCGCGTTGTTTGTGGTTTATCTGTTACAATGGCAAGCTTTTCGCCTAAAAAGCTATTAGTTAGCGAAGATTTCCCAACATTCGGCCTACCGACTATTGCCACAAAAACCGATTTTGTATCATTATTTTGCATTTCGTCTCACTTTCTGAAAATAAACACAGCCGAAAACAATATAGTAAGCAAAAACGATACTGCGCCTATAATATTTGTTGATAGCTTATTTATAATACCGCTAATTATTTCAATATCCCAAAACAAAAAAACACCGCAAAAAACCGCGCCGATACTCGCTACCAATACAGCCGCTGCGCAAATATCTTTTATATCGCGAGCCATATCGTTTTTATCGGGCGATATTTTATTTACAACCCTCTCTATTGCCGAATTAATTAGCTCAAGAGAAATAACAAGGCAAACAATGAGAGTTAAAAGTATATACTCCGCTTTTGAAAAGTTATAAAACAATATTGCAAACGCAAAAACATATATTGCCGCAACTAAATGAAAACGCAAATTCCGCTCATGCTTAACTGCGGTAAAAAAACCTCTAACTGCATAATAAAAGCTGTGAATAAAGCGTTTAAACGCCATATTAAACCTCATCTGCTGTGTAAGAAGATGTTCTTGCAAGGCCTAATTTTATTAGCGTTGCCTCTTCTTTTTCGCGCATTTTAACAGCTTCCATCCCACCGTTTTCATGGTCGTACCCCAAAAGGTGATACATTGAGTGAACCGTTAAAAACGCTACTTCACGCTGCAAATTGTGCCCATACATATCCGATTGCTCTACAGCCCTTTGCATAGATATTACAATATCGCCCAACATTTTTGCGCCTGTGTCTTTATTTGTGTCGTATTTACCTTCGCACCCCAAAGGAAAACTAAGCACATCTGTTGGGGTTTTTTTATTCCTATATTGCTCGTTCAATTGGGCTATTTGCATATCGTCCACAAACATAACACTAACTTCAGCCTCGTAATTAATACCCTCAGCATTAAGCACAGCATTACATGCGCGCCTAATTAAAATTCTTAGGCCTGATGGTATTTTAACTTCCTTTTGATTATTTGTTATATAAACTTTATGCGCCATTAATTCACTTCCCGTTCTTATCTTTTTGGATAATTTGCTTTTGTTTTTTGAGCTTTTTCGTATGCCTTAATAATATCTTGCACCAATCTGTGCCTAACAACATCTTTTTCGCTAAAGTTAACCTGCGCTATGCCATCAATTTTGCTAAGCACTTTTAATGCATCTACAAGGCCGCTTTTTGAACTTTGGGGCAAATCTATTTGCGTTATATCACCTGTTACAACAACTTTGCTATCTGCACCCATGCGTGTTAAAAACATCTTCATTTGCTCGGGGCTTGTATTTTGTGCTTCGTCTAAAATAATAAATGCATTGTCTAAAGTTCTTCCGCGCATATATGCAAGCGGTGCAACTTCAATAATTTGTTTTTCATGTAGTTTCTGGTAAGTTTCCATGCCAAACATGTCGAAAAGGGCATCGTAAAGCGGGCGCAAGTAAGGGTCTACTTTATTTTGTAAATCCCCTGGCAAAAACCCTAATTTCTCGCCGGCTTCAACCGCCGGGCGCGTTAGAATAATGCGCTCTATCTCATGCGCTTTAAAACTTTTAACCGCCATTGCAACCGCTAAATATGTTTTGCCTGTACCGGCAGGGCCAACGCCAAATGTAATTGCATTTTTGCGTATAGCGTTCAAATAGGTTTTTTGCCCCAATGTTTTCGGGCGTATAGGCTTGCCTTTTGCCGTTACCAAAACAGTGTCGCCTAAAAGTTCTGCCACTTTTTCTTCGTTCCCGCTAACAGCAAGCGATATGCAATACCTAATAGCTTGCTCTGTTAAATCTGCACCGTCTTTATACATTGATAGCACAGCGTTTATTGCTTTAGATGCATTTATTGCGTTCTCTTCATCGCCTGCTATTTTAATTTGAGTATCTCTGCAAATTATATTTACATTAAAATTCTTTTCTATTAATTTTGCATACTCATCACCGTTTCCAAAAATCGCAAGTAATGTGTCTATATCCTGTACCTCTATAAAAACATCAGCCATTATGCACCTCATTTATATCTGTGTTAATATTATAACATATTACATGGTTACAAAAAAGCTATTAAGCAATTTTTACGTTTAGATTTTACCTTGCTAATTACTTCTTATCCTTGTGCAAAACTACCAAAAAAACACCCTAATTTCTACAAAAGTGTTCATTTTGCTATTTTTCAAGTTATTTATTCCAGCCTTCCTCTATTTTAGCAATATTGCCTACTGCTTCAAACTCTATACGCATCGTAATGCTTTTTTCATCTATTTGTACGCTTTCATTTGCACTTATAATTTCACATTCGGGCAAATCGTTTGCAAGCTGTGTTAGTATTTTATCCCTTGCAATATCTACCGCTTGCTCGTTTGTGTAATTTACAATTTCGTCTTCTATTTGCCTGTGTGTTTGCATTTTTATTGTTGCTGGCAGCGGCAAGCCAAATATAGTTAACGGCTTATATGTAATTGTGACGGCTGTGTTTTCGTCTTGTTTTTTAAAATTTGGCCAGCTTAATTCTGCGCCGAATATTAAAAGCGATTGCTCTTTATAGGTTTGTATATTGGGCAGCTGTGTATTTATTTGTAGCGGCTGGGTTATTTCATAAGTTTTTTGCACACTTGCATACACTTTTGCTATTGCGCGCTCTGTGTGCAATTTATCATATTTGCCTATTATTAAGGCACTTATAATCACATCGCCCTCGCTAACGCTTTGCCCCTCGCTTTTTTCTATAAAGCCGCCCTCCACTTCAAGCCTTTGAATAATACCATCGCAAAGTGCAACTATTGCTGCAGGCTCCTCCGGCTGTGTTTCAGGCACCGGCACAGCGTCTACTTTTTCAACAATCAACTTGCCTTTCACAAAATTTAATTTTATCCAGCTATAGGCGTCATTTTCCAAAAATAAATCGTATTGCACTGTTTTTAAATCGTGTGTGCTAATAATTGCACCCTCTTGTATATTAGCCTCGTAAAGTTGCGCGCGCAAAAACATTTGTTCTTCACTTGTAAAATTGTGAAACTGCACCGTCCATATCATTTGCGGAAAAATTACCAGCGATAAAAACAGCAAAAAAGCACCTACTACAATACCAAGCCTATGTCTGTAAGGCCAAAGCCAAAAATAAATGCCATGTTTGTTTTGCACTTTTAAAACACATCTGCTTTTCCGTGCAATTTTATGAAGCTTTTTATAATATCTTAAAGGAACAACAGCTGTTAAGCCTAAGCTGTTTGCTTTTAATTTATATATGGGTATATCATTTTTCATGCAATCGTTTAAAAAATTCACATAAAGGCCGCCTATTATTTCAAATTTCACAAACCCGCAAATTTCCTTAAATAATTTCACTTTTCTCACCACCGCTATTATATAAAAACACTACAGAAAATATTTTTCCTTTTATTCTGGTTTTTTGTTTGGTTAATGTTTCCAAAGTTAAATCGTCCCCACTTATTTGTGCATTAATATTACCCATTTTTAATATAATATTTGTAGATGTATACTCTTCTACGCCTTTACAGCGCTCTGCCTCAAGAAAACCGTCGGCGCTCATATGGAGCATTGGCACTGCTTGCAAAGCAACTTTAACACGTTTAAAGTCCAGTGCAAACATCTCTTTCACCGACACACCTCTGCCCTTACCTTTTTTATTTTTACTTTTCATGTGTTGCTCCTTTATAATAATTGCTTATTAATATATATCGCAAGAGAGGTGTTAATTATGTATAAAATTACTGCAAAACATTTTCACAAAACTATTTATGAGCTTGCCGTTTTGTTCATTGTTGTTTTTTGCATTGTAAGCTTTTTCATGCGAGTGCATATAGCATACAGCGCAGTGAAAAACGGGCTATTATTGTGCTATAACTCTATTATTCCTGCCCTCTTTCCCTTTTTCATTCTTAGCAAACTACTGCTGAATTCACCTTTTGCTTTTATTTTAGGGTTTCCGCTTTTGCCCTACACAAAATTTTTGCTTAAAATAAAAAGCAACAAGGCATGCACTGCGCTTTTATTGGGCTTAATTGGCGGTTTTGGCACCGGGGCTGTTTGCCTTAACAGTTTGTATTCCCAAAAGCAAATAACGCAAAAGCAGGCAAATATTTTACTGTGTGCAATAATAAACGCAGGGCCCGCTTTTGTAATAGCCTGCGTTGGCAGTTTAATGTTAAACAGCATACAAAGCGGTATTCTGATATATATTTCCCTTTGCATTGCAAGCTTACTTTGCGGCTTAATAGCTAAACCGCTAATTAAAAACAGTAGCGCATATGAAGCAACTATAAGCAAACATCAATGTAACGAAAGCACTAATAAAAATAACAGCTTTGTTCAAATAGTAAACGAAGCTGTTATATCAACATTGTATTTATGTGGTTTTGTAGTGTTTTTTAGCTTTGCAATAGCAGTGTTCTTACCGCCTAATATAAACGAGCATATCAAAATATTACTTGCTATTTTTTTTGAAGTTACAACCGCCAGTGAAGTATCCGCTAATTCAAACAGCGCTTATGCCGTTTATTTATGCTGTGGTGCGCTAAGTTTTATGGGTGTTAGCATTTTTGCACAAGTGCGCAGTTTATTAAACACTCAAATAAGCCTTGCGCCATTAATATTATCTCGTTTAATTCATTTGCCTATCAGTATACTATCTCTTCGTGTGCTTTTTAAGTTTTTTGCTCCTTACATTCCGGTTTATTTTGCACCATCATCAGGGAGAATGAGTATGCCATTAGATGCGGCTTGCGCTGTTTTATTTATGTGCTGCTCGTTTTTTTGCGTTCTTCACAAAAATAAAGGGAACTGCTCATTTTAAACAGCTCCCGTTATATATATTGCGCAATATAATTTTTTAATTGCTTTTGCATTAAACAGCTTAAAAACATTAATCGTCTTCTCTATTTTCTATATAAATTTTTGCAAGGCCGCCCTCGCTTGTTTCTTTATATTTACTAAATAAATCTAAACCTGTTTCATACATGGTTTTAACAACAACGTCAAAAGATATTTTCCTTGTGTTAGTTAAAAAATTTGCAAGGTTTACTGCATTTATAGCGCGCATAGCGGCAACTGCATTTCGCTCTATGCAAGGAATTTGCACAAGCCCTTTTATAGGGTCGCATGTTAGGCCTAAATGGTGCTCCATCGCAACTTCGGCAGCGTATTCTATTTGGTCTAAATCCATAGAAAACAGCTCTGCCAAAGCGGCAGAGGCCATAGAGCACGCACTGCCAATTTCTGCTTGGCAGCCACATTGTGCGCCGCTTATAGACGCATTTTGCTTAATAATATTGCCAATTAAACCACCCACGCTTAGCGCTTTTGCAATTTCAAAATCTGTAAACCCACGTTTTTCCTGCATATAGATAAGAACAGCCGGCAAAACGCCGCAAGCACCACATGTTGGCGCAGTTACAACTGTGCCTGCACTTGCGTTTTCCTCGCTAACGGCAAAAGCATAAGCGCAAACAATCCTGTTTTCATGCGTTTGAGGTAACTCGTCCATATGGCGCTGATTAAATAGATATTTTGCCTTTCTTTGCACATTTAAGCCGCCAAAAAGCTCGCCCTCTCTGCTTAAACCTTTTTTCACGCAAGCTTTCATAGTGCTGTAAATTTGGTCTAAAAAAGCAAATATTTCCTCGCCCTCATACTGCTTAACATACTCCCAAAGCCTTAAATTATTTTCCTCGCAATATTGTTTTATCTCTTCAAAATTATTGTGCGGGTAAATATGTTCCTCGCTTTTCCCATTTTCATCTGCGTTTTCAATTTGAATTTTACCGCCGCCAACACTAAATATCCTTTGCTGTGCGATAACATTCATATTATCGTCATAAACTTCAAACAGCATAGTGTTTGGGTGTGGCAATTCTATATCGCTATTATCAAAAATAACTTGCTTGCATTTTTCGCCAAGCGTGGTTTTTATAACTTTATCTGTTAAATGCCCTTTGCCTGTTTTTGAAAGTGAGCCATAAAGCACAACTTCAAAGCAACTTGCATTTTTATAGCGGCTAAGCATATATTCACACGCAAAAACAGGCCCCATAGTATGTGAACTTGAAGGGCCTTTGCCTATTTTGTAAAGCTTTTTTATACTTTCCATTTAATTGTCCTTTTTTAGCTGATCAATAGTAATTCAAACTTATATATTTCAGTTAGTCGTTAGAAAATAATCCGAACCGTTGAGTCAAAACTATCCAAAATATTATTCGCTATCTTTTGCCAGTTTATTTAAAAAACTCACAAAATAATCAGGCAAATCGCTTTCAAATAACATATCTTCGTTTGTTTTCGGGTGTATAAAACCCAAAGTTCTCGCGTGCAAACATTGCCCATTTAAATGCTTCACAACTTTTTTCGGGCCATATAAAGCATCGCCTGCAAGTGGATGATTAATGCTTGCTAAATGCACCCTAATTTGATGGGTTCTGCCCGTTTTCAGCACAGCTGCAATATGGCTAAAATTTTTGTAATTACCAATAACCTCATAGCTTGTGTATGAATATTTCCCGCCCTTTTCACACATTGCCATGCTTTTTCTGTTATTTTTGTGGCGCGCTATGTTACCCTCTACAAAACCGCTATCATCCTTAAAATTGCCATAAACAATAGCCTCATAGCGCCTTTTTATTGTGTGGTTTGCAAATTGCTGCGCCAAAAAATTATGCGCATTATTATTTTTTGCACACACAATTAAACCGCTTGTATCTTTATCTATTCTATGCACTATGCCGGGGCGAAGCACGCCATTAATAGCTGAAAGCTCACCTTTGCAATGGTGTAAAAGTGCATTTACAAGCGTTCCCTCAAAATTGCCTTGAGCCGGGTGCACCACCATGCCTTTTTCCTTATTAACAACAATTAAATCTTCGTCTTCATACATAATATTCAGCTTTATATCTTGCGCAGCAACATCAAGTTCACTCGGCTTTGGAACATCAATTTGCAGCGCATCGCCATTTTTAACTTTATAGCTTTTTTGCACATTTTTTCCGTTGCATGTCACATTATTTTGCTCTATAAGCTGTGCGGCAAACGCCCTTGTAATACCATTCATATTCTTTGCTAAAAAAGCATCTATACGCGCGCCGTCTTCACTTACAATTATTTCAACTAAGCCCATTTATTGCACCTTATTCAGCAATTTCTTCACTATTCAACTCTAATTCTTCTTTTGTGTTTTCACTTGAGTTTTGCGCTTTTTCGCCATTTTCTTCTGCTTTTTGTTTTTCAAGTTCTTCTTGCTTTTTTAATTTTGAAATTTTAATTTCATCGTAAATTGTAATAAAAACAAGTAAAAAAGCACCAACAACCACAAAACAATCCGCCACATTAAATACTGCAAAATTCATAAAAGTTGTGGCGAAAAAATCCACAACATAGCCTTGCAATATTCTGTCTATCAAATTGCCTATACCGCCCGCTAAAATTAAAATAAGCGAAAGACGTTCAAGCTTCATTTTTGGGTTTCTGATATAAAAATATATCGCTACCGCAACAAGTGCAACACTTGTAAAGCCTATTAAAAACCATTTATTGCCCGAAAATAAACTAAAAGCCGCTCCATCGTTTAAAACATAGCGCAGCTCCATAATGCCCGGTATAAACGGCGCACTTCCCACCGGCTGCAAATAAGCCGTGGCAAGGTATTTTGTTATTTGGTCTATTAAAATTAAAACTACAACTAAAACTATAGTTATCAAAAAAACAATCCTCTCTGTTTTTGCTTTGAATATAGCTATATAACATTTTTTAAATTATTTTACGCATAAATTTGCAAATGCATAATAAATTACGCATTTGCAAAAAATTAATCATCAAATTCAGTGCTTAAATACTCTTCAAAGCTCTCTGCATTTTCTTTTAAAATTTGTTCATTGTCATCGCTAATATCTTCGATAACCTCACTCGAATTATCCTGTTCACCGTCTAAATTTTCTTTAGCTTTTGCATTAGAGCGTTTTCTTTTTTTGTCTGCCGGCTCATTGCTGTTTTCATCAGCTGTAATATGCATTTTTTCCTCTTGGTGCGCCGCAGGTAGTGCATTTAGCTGCTCTATATGATGCTTATATAAATAAAGCACTTCCGCCTTAAATTTGCTAACTTCAGCTCGCAAATTCGCAAGGCGCTTTTCTTCGTTTACATAATCTACTTTTAAATCTTGCAGCATTTCTGCAGCTTTTGCCTTTGCCTCGTTTATGATATTTTGCGCATTCTCTTTTGCTTTATTGTTCATGCTTTCGCTAAGGCGCTGCGCATTCAATAAAGCCGCGCTCAAATTTTCTTCGTCTGCGCGGTATTGCTCTATTTTTTCCGCTAAAGTGTATAGCTTTTTATCGGCTATTTCTTTTTGAGCGGCAAGCTCATTTTCAAGCTCTTCTTTTTGTTTTTGCTCTTCGCTTAACGCATTGTTTAATTGCGCTATTGTATCGGCAACTTTGTTTAAAAACTCGTCAACATCCTGTGCACGATATCCTCTAACTGCCTTTTCAAATTCGGCTCTATTTACGTCATCAACCGTTAACATTGCGCAATCCCCCTAATTAGTATTTTGTAAAGTTTATAAAAATTCTATCCTTTTTACTTTTATTTCCCACGCTGTTAAGCTTAAATTTGCCTTTGCCCTTAACTGTAAAAATATCTCCCTCTTGCACTTCAAACGAGCAATTTTGCGTTTTAATATGGTTAATCATAACGCACTTTGCCTTTATTAAATTTGCGGCATTGGTTCTGCTTATTTTAAGCATAGCTGCAATAATTGCATCAAGCCTAAGCGAGGCTATTGTAAGTGTTTTTTCACTTAACTCGCTCGCATTATAAATTAAACTTTCTTCGCCCTCTACCGCTTTGCGAACGCTTACATTCGCGTTTTTCACCGATGTTAATTCATCGCAAATAAGAGGCGCGAATTTTTGTGCCGCAAAAAGTAGGGCTACATCGCTTAAAACAACAATATCCCCTATGTAATCTCTTGTAATACCAAGCGACATCAATGCGCCTAAGTAATCTCTGTGTGTTAAACTTGCCTTGCCAAAACTCGGCGTTATTATAAGCAGCTGCAAGTCAAAGTGCTGTGCGCTTGGCATTTCATCGCCTATTGCAAGCATTTTCCTAATTGCGCCCTCATAACCGCCCCAAAAATAATATGTATTACATTTTAGCTTATTTAAAGCGCTAACGCAAAGTTCTTGCTCGCGCTCATTCATAAAAGGCAAAAAGCGTAAAGCGCCGCTTTTCATTGCACTTTGCGCTGCATTTTGCGCCTTTTTGCAAAGAATTAACTCGCTTTCATCGCTTGGGGGTATAAAACCTCTCAATCTTTAACCACTACTCCGTTGCGAAAAAAACCTTCAGGTGCATCATCGTCAATTTCAACATTCTCAGGCACTATAATAAATGCATCAACATCAACACGCATTATTTTGCTTCTTGTTGCGTAAGCTGTGCCCGAAATAAAATCTATCATGCGCCTTGCAGTGTCTTTATCTGTATTGCGCAAATTAAGGCCCACAATGCGCTTTCCTTTGATGTGGTCTGCTATTTCAGAGCTTTCATCAAAAGCTTTTGGCACTTTTATAACCATTTGCATTCTGCTCCAGTTAGACATCTTCTCACCACCTGTTTGATTTTCTTTTATAGTTGCTTGGCTATTTTCGTATTCATTAGCGTCTTCATATTCATAGTCGCTTTCATACTCGCCGTAATTTTCATCATAATTAATCGCACCGGTGTTTTCCATTTCATCATCCTCATCGCGATTCATGCCCATTATGTCCGATAAATTGTCCTTCATTTTATCAAAAATACCCATATGCTCCTCGCTTTCTAACCTTTATATAAATATAATTCTAATTATTTTACACACAGTATAATTTATCCTATTATATATTATGCTGTTTTTTAATTCAAATGTCAATAAAAGTGATGATATTTTACACAAAAATATAAAATTCGCAATGTTTTTAAATTTTGTTACATTAATTAAGTTATTTTGTACTTCAATTTTAGTGCACATCATGCTCTTTACAGTAGTTTACCGTCGTAAAGGTCTGTTCCGCCTATAATTGCTTCATCGTATAATCTCACTTCATTTTCGCCAAGTTCAAATTCACTTGAAACAACATAGTAATTTTCCATTTCATATAGTATTTCTATTTCGCAAAACTCTATAATATTTCCGCGTAAAACATACACTCCGTCTATCGCATCTTTTACTCTCAGTGCATCTTTGCTAATTCTAAGGCCCTCAATTTGCCTAAATTCTATTTGAGCTAATGCATGCTCTTTGGACAGCACATCTGCGTTAATTAAATTGCTTTGCATCACTATTTTAGCAAGACCTGCCGCCTCGTTTTCTTCAACGCTAATTACATCTGCTTTATAACCCATTGCATTTCCATCGAAGTATATATTTACACTTTGCCCTGCTCTAAACTTATTCGCTTGCTGTATAGGCACGCTCGTATAAAAGCTCCAAATATGCGACTGCGCCAATTTGCCCACTACACCGTCGGGATGTTGCGGTGTACTTGTTAAAGCTGCTTCTTGCAATTGAAGCGCATTCATTTCATTTAATTGCTGAATTGTATAAATACTTTGGCTGCTTTCGCTTTGCGGCACAAAATAACCTGTTATGGGCGCAATTATTTCGGTGCCCGGCGCTAAGCTTCTGGCATTGTTCATCAAATTTTCAATTTCTGCTATGCTCTGCGCATAATCGGCACTTTGCCCCATAGCAATGCTCAATTTATTTGCAGAAAGCTGTAAATCAAACTTTTTATCGTAGTAATTTTCAAAATCGCCTGAATGAATTGCATTCAAAAGCTCATTTGTATATGTTTGAACCTGCATTTGAAGCATTGCTGTATCTATTCCCGTCGTGCTGATTTCGCTTTTCAAAAGCACATCTAATTGTTCAAAAAGCATATCGGCATAAGCGCTTTGCTGTGCACTTTCCTGCGTGGCAAAAGAAAGTGCAACCACACTGTTTTGAGATACACGGCCTGCTGTATCCGCAACAAAGCCTAAAACGCCACCGCTGTAAGTTATAAGCGCTTCATCTTGCGCAATAATGCCGCGCGCCTCAATACTATCAGACACTTTTACATTCATAATAGTGTCTGTTGCATAAACGCTGTCTTGCTCAAAGCTAAGCAATTGAACGGCTATATATATTATAGGTATAAGCAAAAAAAACAAAACTGCCATTGTTGTGCGTGCTTTTCTCATTTTGCTCTCCTTATCGTTTAATGCGTTGCCATAACCAACACTTATAAAAACTTTCCAAAGCTAATAAAGCGTTTTGGCTAATATTTCATTAATAGCTTTAGCTTTCAAATTTCATTATTATATCTAAATGCGCTTTTTCATGCGCTTGCAACTGCATATTAAAGCCCATGCGCTTAAACCAAGTTATTTGGCGCTTTGCATACCTTCTTGTGCTTTGCTTTAAAAGCGCAGCGCAATTTTCAAGGCTTTCTTTTTGCTCAAAATATGCAAAAAATTCTTTATAGCCTATAGCTTGCGCAGCTGTTTTAAAGGCATCTTTATTTTCATACACAAATTTCGCCTCGTTTAAAAGGCCGCTTTCAAGCATTAAATCTACCCTTTTTTCAATGTTTTCATAAAGCTGTTTTCTATCGTTATAAGCTATATTAACGATAAAATCGTTATAAGGGCGCTCGCTTGGAATAGAGTTTTCTATATGCTTTGACATTCTAACGCCAGTTTGCTCATAAATTTCAAGTGCCCTTGTAATTCTTTTATGCTGGTTAATATGCAAAGTTTTTGCATATTGTTCGTCTATTTGCAAAAGCTCATCGTAAAGCTTTTGTGCGCCCTCTTTTTCAAGGCGGCTTAATATGTTTTGCCTTACTTTGTCATCAACGTCAATATTTGTAAAGCGCAAACCCTTTACAAGGCTTTCAATATATAGGCCTGTGCCGCCCACAACTATAGGCAATTTACCCCTGCTTAATATATCGTTTATACACTCGTTTGCCTGTTTCACATACATTGCAACGCTATAGGTTTCTTCCGGCGGCAAAAATGCAAATAAATGGTGCTTTACGCCGCTTTGCTCTTCTTTTGTAGGCAAGGCGGTGCCTATTTCAAGGCCTTTGTATATTTGCATAGAGTCTGCACAAATTATTTCGCCCTCAAGCTCTTTTGCAAGCATTATGGATATTGCGGTTTTCCCCGTGGCGGTTGCACCGCATATAATTAATATCCTCTTTTTATCTGCCAAATTGCTTTTCAATCTCCTTTTTGGTAATTTTTAAAACAACGGGGCGCCCATGTGGGCAAAAAAGCGGTATTTTTTCTTGCAACACATCTTCTGCTAACTGTATTAACGAGGCTATCGGTGTTTTATCGCCGCCCTTTATTGCCGCTTTGCATGCTATTGAGTGCAGCGTCCACTGCATTTTTTCGCTTTCGCTCTCACGTGGGTTTTTTGTAAGCTTATCTGCAATTTCTATTAGCAATTCGCCGGCTTCATTCGGGCTTACATCCATTGGCACTGCCCTAACTATAACCTCATTGCCGCCAAAATCTTCAACTTCAATGCCGCTGTCTTTTATAATTTGCTCGTACTGCAAAACTGCGTTTTTTTCAGTTGCTGAAAGTTTAACACTAACAGGCACGAGCAAAAGCTGGCTGTTGACGCTTTTATATTCCTTTGCAAGCTTCTCGTATAAAATTCTCTCGTGCGCTGCGTGCTTATCTATTAAGCACATATAGCCGTCACGCTCTATTATTATATATGTATTAAACACTTCGCCCACAATTTTAGCTGTGGCTTTGTTTGCATCTTCGCTAAGCGTAAGTTGAGCGCTTTCCTCTATGCCATTTTCCGTTTGCTCGTTTTGCTCTTGCGCACTTTCTGTGCTTTTTAACGCATTGCGCCATGTATTTTCCTCTGCATTTGCCTCGGTTTTGTATTTTATTAGCTCATCTTTGCGCAAAACCATGTCATCGCTATCAAGCGGCATATCCTCCATAGAGGGCAGCGGCTCTATATCATCCGCAAATATGTCTATGCTGTGAGGCTTAATATCCACATAACCTCTTTTGGGGTATTTTCCGTTTTGGCTCTCAGCGGCGTTTTGTTTTTCCTGCTCGCCTATTTGCTGTTCTTGCTCGTTTTTTGAAATATAAACGCTAAAGGCATCTTTTTGTTTACTGTCGTTTTCAAAAACAGCTTTTTGAAAATTTTGCGCAGCTTGTTGCACCCTTGCGCTTTCCTCGCTGTTTTGCTGTGTAGCGCTTTGAGCTAACTTTGAATTTTCACCGCTATTTTCACTAAGTGTAAACTCTCGCATTTCACCTTTAACGCTGTAAAGAGCGCCTTTAACAGCCGCATAAACCGCGCTGAAAACATCTCGCTCTTTAGCAAAGCGCACCTGTGTTTTTGCGGGGTGCACATTAACATCTACAAGCTGTGGCGGCATTTGCAAAAACAAAATACAGCCGGGGTATTTTTTTTGCATAAGCGTGCCTTTATAAGCCGCCTCAAGTGCAGACATCATAGTTGTGTTTTTTACAAAGCGCCCGTTTACAAAAAAGAACTGCATAGCTCTGCTTGCCCTACTCTGCGAGGGCAATGTTATTAGGCCTTTCACCTCATAGCCTGCATTTGTTTCACAAACCTCTACTAAATCTTTGGCAAATTCACGCGATAACGCCTCGTAAGCGGCGGCTTTCAAATTGCCGTCACCCGATGTTTGAAACTGCTTTTTGCCCTCTCTTATAAAAGTGAACGATACTTCGGGGTGTGATAATGCAAGCTGAATTACAACATCGCTTACAAAATTTGCCTCGCTCACATCTTTTTTCAAGAACTTTATTCGTGCAGGTGTGTTGTAAAACAAATCTCGCACATTAATTGTTGTGCCATCCGGCCTTGCATTCGCTTCAAAGCTAATTTCCTCGCCGCCGTGAACTGTATATTTGCTTGCAAATTCATCTTGCTGTGTTTTTGTTATAAGCTCTACTTTCGCAACGGCACTAACGCTTGCAAGCGCCTCGCCCCTAAAGCCGAGCGTGTTAATATTTTCAAGGTCTTGCCCTGTTTTTATTTTACTGGTTGCGTGGCGAATGAAAGCTGTTTGAATATAATCTGCCTCTATTCCACTGCCGTTATCGCTTATTTGAATTAGGGCAATGCCGCCTTTTTCTATAGATACCGTTATGGCTGTAGCGCCTGCGTCAATTGAATTCTCGCAAAGCTCTTTCACAACAGAAGCCGGGCGCTCAACAACTTCGCCTGCGGCAATAAGTTCAGCCGTGTGCTTATCAAGTATGTTTATTACCGCCATTACTTCACCCTCTCCAATTTATACGCTAAGTATTTTTTCTAATAATTACAACTATTTGTAGCGCAACGTTAAATGCAAAAATTGCTAAAGTTAAAAATGCACTATTTCTGAAAACATAAAAGAAGTCTTGCGCACTTTGCATTTCATTTTTTTCTAACAAACCGAAAGCACTTTGCAAAACACTGTTAAACCCAAGCCATCTTGTAGTTGCGGCACGGTGAGTGCAATTAAATTAATAAGTAAATCTAAGCTGATAAACACCGAAATAATTAGCGCAATTAACGCTATAACTCTTATCGCTTTCATTTTCACTTATCCTCTTCATCTATCTGTTTTTTAAGCTCGTGCAAAAAGTTCAAAGCCTCTAAAGGCGTTAGAATTTCTACATCTATATTTTCAAGCTTCTTTGCCCAAACAGGCGCTTTTTTTTCTTCTTGAACATCGTCGCAGTCAAATTGCAATTGCTTTATGTCACCGTTTTCAAGGCTTGTTTGCTCTAAAACTTTCAAAATGCTTTTTGCACGGTTTATAACACGCTCGGGCACGCCTGCAAGTTTTGCAACTTCTATTCCATAGCTATCGTCAGCGGGGCCTCTTACAATGCGGCGCAAAAATGTTATGTCGTCTCCGCGTTTTTTTGCCGCTATATTGTAGTTTTTCACTCCATCAAGCGAATGCTCTAAATCTGTTAGCTCGTGGTAATGCGTTGCAAAAAGTGTTTTGCAACCTATGCCGCAATCTTTGCTGTTAATGTGCTCAACAACAGCTCTTGCAATGCTCATGCCGTCGAATGTTGAAGTGCCCCTGCCTATTTCATCTAAAATCGCAAGGCTTTTGCTTGTTGCATACTCTATAATTTCGGCAACTTCTGTCATCTCAACCATAAAGGTACTTTGCCCTGCCGCTAAATCATCGCTTGCGCCAACCCTTGTGAAAATAGCATCAACAACACCCATTCTGCACGAGCTTGCAGGCACAAAACTACCAATTTGCGCCATTAAAACTATAAGCGCAGTTTGGCGCATATATGTAGATTTACCTGCCATATTCGGGCCTGTTATAATGGCTGTGCGGTTATCGGCACAGTCTAACGTTGTGCTGTTGGGCACAAAAAGCGAGCCTGTTAGCAGTAGCTCAACAACAGGGTGCCTGCCATCTTTTATAATGAGTTCAGAGCCCGAATGAACTAAAGGGCGTGTGTAATTATTTTGAACAGCAACATTTGCAAGCGCACAAAGTACATCTAAATTTGCAATATTTGCCGCCGTTGTTTGTATGCGCAAAATATGCGATGAAATACTTTCCAAAAGCTCTGCAAACAGTTTTTGTTCAAGCGATAAAAGCCTTTCGCCGGCGCCTAAAATTTTATTTTCAAGCTGCTTTAAATCGTCTGTGATATAGCGCTCTGAGTTCGCTATAGTTTGTTTTCTTACAAAATGTTCGGGCACGCTGTTTGTAAAACTTTTGCTAACTTCTATATAATAACCGAAAACGCGGTTAAAGCCTATTTTCAGCGTTCTAATTCCTGTTTCTTCTTTGAGCTTTGCTTCCATTTCAGTTAAAATATCTTTGCCGCCGTTAACAATTTTTCTAAGCTCGTCCACTTGCTCGTTTGCACCCTCGGCTATAATATTGCCGTCCTTCAAAAGAGCAGGTGCTTGCTCGCTTATAAGCTGTTTTATGCTATCGCATATATCGTAAAGAGGGTCTGTGCTTGCGTTAAAGTTTACCATAGCTGCACTTTTAAAGTTTTGTGTAAGCTTTAAAATAAGCGGTAATTGCTCGCAAGTGCCCGCAAGCGCATACACTTCACGCGGCGAAGCAGAGCCGTAAACGGCCCTTGTCATTAAGCGCTCTATATCGTAAATTTTAGAGAGTGCCGCGGTTAATTCCGCCCTTGTAATACCGTCGTTAACAAGCTCTTGCACAGCATCAAGGCGCATATTTATAAGCTTTTCATCTAAAAGCGGCTGTTCAATATTTGTGCGCATTAAGCGCTTGCCCATTGCAGTTTGAGTTTTATCTAAAACCCAAAGCAATGTGCCTTTTTTCTGCCTTGCACGCATAGTTTGCACAAGCTCTAAATTCGCCCTTGTTACAGGCGATAAGTGCATAAACTGCCCCTCGGTGAATATTTGCACGCTTTTTAGGCGCTCAACACCTTTTTTCTGCGTTTGTTTTAAGTAATCTATAAGCACACTAAGCGTGTAGAAGTTTTCGCTTGCGCTTTTGATGCCTGTTTCCTCTTCGTAATTATCGCCAAAATGAAGGCGCATATATTCTTCGCACATTGCAGTGTTATACGCTTCTTTTTCTATAAGCTCAACGCCACAGCCAAGTTTTGTTTTTATGTAGTCTACAATTAAATTGCAAGAGAGAACTTTTTCATTTATTAGCACTTCTCTCGGTGAAAAGCGGCAAAGCTGGGTTATAACGCTTGCCTGTAAATTATCACCGCCGAGGATTGCTGTGTGCACACAACCTGTGGATATATCGGCAAAGCAAACGCCGGCTTTTTTATCGCTTATATAAACACTTGCTATATAGTTATTTTTATCGTCTTCAAGCATACTGCTTTCTATAAGCGTGCCCGGCGTTATTATGCGCACTATATCGCGCTTAACAATGCCTTTTGTAGCGCTTGGGTCTTCCATTTGCTCGCATATGGCAACTTTATAGCCTTTTTCTATAAGGCGCGCTATGTAATTTTCGCTTGCGTGATAAGGAACGCCGCACATCGGCGCGCGCTCGTCTAAGCCACACTCCCTGCCCGTTAAAGTTAGCTCTAATTCTTTTGACGCCAAAACGGCATCTTCAAAAAACATCTCGTAAAAATCGCCCAGACGAAAAAATATAATTTTATCGGGATGATGTTTTTTTATGTTCAAATACTGTTGCATCATAGGTGAAAGAGCCATGTTTTACCTCGCAATTTTGAATATATTTTTTAATTTATTAAGCTAAAATTTAATAGCCGCATTTTCTGCTTTTATTTTTTTGCTTTAAGTAAATTATTACTACTATCGGTATGGCAAGTTTTTATACTTGCCGGGCTAACAATTGCTGTAAAAATCTTAGCACGCGGCTTTAGCTCTCGAATATTTCTTTTACATATTCAGCTGTTCCTTTAATTTCCGAGATGTTTTGTGTAAAAAATAAAACCATGAAATTTTCATCGGGAACATCAAAAGGCGCTTTAATGCCAAAGGCACTTGCCGTTTTATAGCCTACTTTAGGATAGTACTTTTCACTGCCCACAACAATAGAAAACTCATAGCCCATTTCCATTGCTATTTCATGCGCTTTATTCATTAATGCTGTTCCAACGCCCTTTTTCTGCGCTTTAGGCGCTACAGATAAAGGCGCAAGTGCAAGCCCTGTTTTTTTATAAACTTTAACTTTTGTAAACATAATATGGCCTATAATTTCATTGTTTTCCTCAGCTACAAGAGCAAGCTCTTTAATAAAGCCATCGCTATTTCTCAAATTCCCAACTAATATAAATTCATTTCCATCTGTATGCTCTGCTTTCTCAAATGCAGCTTTTACTACTTGTGCAATTTTATCATAATCCTTTTGTTCCTCTTGCCTAATAATCATAGGGGCATTCTCCTAAAAGTAATATACATAAGAGGGTGTTTTTAACTCTGCATAGCATTTTAGCGGTACATAATATACCGCTAAAATTGTAATATATTTTAATAGCTAATCAAAACAAAAGCTAAAATTGTTTTGATTAGCATTCGTTTTTAAGCTATTAATCAGCCGCAACCCGAGCAGCCCGAGCAATCGCCTGAATCGCAACCCGCGGGCGGCTCTGTAACGCTAAATGGGTCGCCGCCGTTAATTGCTGTGTCTATAATAGCTTGAATATGGCTGATAAGTTGCTCCATTTCATCTTTCGCCTCGTTATATTCTATCATAGAGTCGCATTCCATAATGTCTGTATACAAATCGTTTGCTTTTTGATTGAGCTCGTTTATTTTAGTTTGGTCTTTATCGCCTGCATTTGTCATTTCTTTATTCAAATCAACTCTTACAAGGTTAAACTCACCTATGAGCGCTTGCAAATTTTCATCTTTATCGTTTAATTCGCGCGCTTGCATAACTTTTTTATATGCCTCTTCATTTTGCACTTGCTGTGCAGCTTCTTGAAACATTGTTATTGCGTTTTTCATTTTATTCTCCTTAGTATTTAATTACAATTAAATTTATCTGTATTTTTTAATAATAAATATGTTTTGTTTGCTTTAGTTTGTATGGTACAAAACCGCATAATGCTTACAGCAAAATTATATATCATTATTTATCGCAAATTTTGCCGTAATATGCGCTTTAAAAGCAATATTAAAGCTTTTATACTAATTCACCTTTTAATACTGCGCCCTTTGCACCTGTTATTTTAACATTGCAAAATGTGCCCATAAGTTTTTCATCGCCCGCAAAATCTACCGACATATTATTATCCATTCTGCCGGTTAGGCCCACTGCGTCTTTGCCTAAAGATTCAATTAGCACTTCGTGCACTTCGCCTATAAATTTTTTCGTGCTTTGCGCTGTAATATTTTCCTGCATTTTAATAAGCGTGTCTATTCTTTGCGCTTTATCTTGCCTACTTAAAAAATCGGGTAATTCTGCCGCTTTTGTACCTGTTCGCTTTGAGTAAATAAATGTAAAAAGCTGTGCATAATTAACGTTTTTCACAAGCGCAAGTGTCTTTTCAAAATCCTCTTCGCTCTCACCTGGGAAGCCCACAATAATATCGCTTGAATATGTCATATCAGGTATACGCTGTTTTGCATAGTTGATAAGGTTCATATAATCTTGCGAGGTATAGCGGCGGTTCATTTGCCGAAGCATCTCATCACTACCCGATTGCACGGGCAAATGAAGATGGTGGCTTATGTGCTTGCTTTCGGCTATTGTGTCTATAAGCCGCCTCGTTGCATCTTTTGGATGGCTTGTCATAAAACGAATTCTAAAATCGCCGTCAACTTCATCAAGCATTTTCAAAAGGCCCGAAAAATCTTGCTTTTCACCCTCTAAACCCTTGCCGTAGGAATTAACATTCTGCCCAAGCAATGTAATATCTTTATAGCCCTCTTCAATTAGCTTTTTAAATTCGGTTAAAACATCTTCGCTTTTGCGGCTTCTCTCTCTGCCTCGAACAAAAGGCACAATGCAAAAAGAGCAAAAATTATCGCAGCCGTACATTATAGGTAGCCATGCCCTAAATTTATTATCCCTTTTTATTGCCATGCCCTCGACTATATCGTGAACATCACCGCTCGCTTCAAATTTTCGCTTTTTAGTGCTTATTTTATCAACAACTAATTGAGGTAAAGCGCTTATTCTGTTAACACCTAAAACTATATCAACATAAGGGTAGCTTTTTCTTATTTTTTGCACTACGTGCTTTTGCTGAACCATACAGCCGCAAATAGCTATAACCAGCTTTGAATTCGCCTCTTTAAGCTTTTTTAGTGCACCTATGTTACCAAATATGCGTTGCTCTGCATGTTCTCTTACTGCGCATGTGTTAAACACAATTAAGTCTGCCTGTTCAGCTTTATCGCATATTTCAAAGCCAACATCGCTTAAAACGCCTTTTAGTTGCTCTGAATCGTTAACGTTTTGCTGGCAGCCGAATGTTTGCACATAGGCTTTTGGCGGCGCGCTGTAAACAGAAGCTATATAGCTTGCCGCAGTTTCATTTAATTTATATTGTAGCAACGCCATAAAAACCTCTTATCTTTCAAGAAAACAAAAAAATTGTGCACTTACCTTTTTATTATACTATAAATTGCAAAAAATATCAATATATTTAAAGCGTGTGCCATATTATACCTACTTACTTAATATTTAAGTATGCGGCGCCTTAATAACGCTTAAAACCTTTACAAATTTCACAAAAACATATATAATTTATTAGTAACATTTTTAGCAGTGCAATATATACAGTAAACACAAAATACACAAAATCTAAAAGGCCAAATAAAGCTGCAAAAAAAGAGGAAGGGGGCAAAAATGATATTCACAAATATTAGTTTCGCATTTTTTATTTTATTTGTTGTTGTTCTTTATTATGTTTTGCCCAAAAAGATGCAAAACGCTTTGCTTTGCCTTAGTAGCGCCGCTTTTTACTTTTTAAATATGCCAAGTATTCAAAGCGCAGGAATTATTAAAGCGCTATTGCCGCCACTCGTGCTTTATGCCAATATACTGTTTACGTTTTTTATTGCAAAGCACATAGAAAGCGCCAAAGGGAAAAAGCAAGAACAAAAGCATAAAGCGTTAACTTTCACCGCTGTTTTTTCTTTAGTGCTTGTTTTGTGCTTTTTTAAATACACAGGCGCACTTGCCCCTGTTCTTCTAATGCTTAGCGGCGGTACAATTGCAAGCCTTGCTTTGCCGCTCGGCATAAGCTTTTACACATTCACAAGCCTTTCTTATATTTTCGATGTTAGCGCTGGCGATATAAAGGCTGAAAAAAACATAATTCGCTATGCCGCATTTATTTCATTTTTCGGCACTGTAATAAGCGGCCCTATTTGCCGCGCGGGCAAAATATTGCCGCAACTTGAAAAAGAGCGAGTGTTTAACGCACAAAAAACATGCGATGCACTGCGCTTAATACTTTTCGGCTATTTTAAATGGATTGCCATTGCAAATGTTTTAGGCCTGTTTGTTAACGAAGTATTCGGCAGTGCGCCAAACAGCGCCGATATTATGCTCTCCTACGGCGGTTCAACGCTGATGCTAAGCGCCGTTTTATGGGCATTGCAGCTTTATTTCGAGTTCTCGGGCTACAGTGATATAGCAAGGGGCGCCGCTCTTATTTTAGGAATTGATATACCCGTTAACTTTAAAACACCTTATTTTTCCACAAATTTTTCCTCGTTTTGGGGAGCTTGGCATATAAGCCTTTCCTCGTGGCTGCAAGATTATGTTTTTACGCCGCTTGTGTGGAGCCGCTGGCCGTCTAAACTGCCTGTAGTTGGCGCAAAATATTTTGAAAAGCCACCTGTAATATCAAGCGTTGCACTTGTGTTTATAATAAGCGGTATTTGGCACGGTAATACTTTGCCGTTTTTTGCATGGGGTATTTTACAGGCTGTTTACAGAGTTTGCGAAGAATTGCTTCACCGCTATTACAAAAAGCCGCAGAAAAAGCCAAAACTCCCCTTGCGCATTTTTAAAACAAGCAGTGTTTTCATTCTTTGGAGCATAAGCCTTGTGTTTTTCCGCATAGGTTTAATGGAAAACGGCACAATAACACATGCGCTGAATTATATTAAAAGTTTTGCTTTAAACTTTTCACCGAATAGCTTTATAAACGAGGTTTTCTCTCTTGCTCAGAGCGGTTTTTACTCGCGTGATTTAATGGTTTATTTTTACTTTTTATATGTTTTACTTGCGCTTGCAATCGCTTTTTACTGCGATTGGCTTTCGTGCTTCAAACACAAAAGCGCACATATAAGCACTGTGCTTGCAAAGCAAAAACCACTTTTAAAGTGGGCAATTTACTATGCACTTATTTTAATAATTTTAGTTGGCTTTATAATGCAAAGCGGCGGTTTTGGCACCGTAAGTTTTGCATATGCCCAATTTTAGGCGGAGGCGAGTATGAAAAAATTATTTTTAAAATTCGCCCTCGCTTTAATTCCCATAGCCATTTATTTAGCTGTTTTCATCGCTTTTGAGCCTAACAATTACTTCGGGCTTCAAAATAATTCTTCCACTAACAGCCCAATTGCAAGAATAAGAGCATATGAAGCAGAGCCTGAAAACGCAATTATTTTAGGCGATAGCCGCATGGCGCATTTCGATATGCAATTAGTTGAAGATATTATGCAGCGCGGCGTTTCAAATGTTTCCTACGGCGGCGCGGGCCTTGAAGAAAGCATAGACGAGTTTTACTATTTATACAGCATTAACCCCGATATAGACACTGTTGTTTTCGGCTTATCTTTTTACACTTTAAACGAGGCTTACAGCCCTGTTAATCGTATGCAAACTGTGCAAACTCAGCTTGAAAACCCTGCCGCCTTTATTTTTAATTTAGAGTATAATATAAACGCACTTACAGTTATGGCAGATAGAGTAAGCTATGCGATAAGAGGCATACCTTACGACGATGTTATAGCAAGCGCAACCTACACACAAGAAGACTATATGCAGGGCGATATGCAGCTTTCCCACCGCAAAAACTTAATAGATTACGCTGTTACTCTTTACACTAATTGCGCCAGCGGCGGCACTCAAATATTGCCACAAAGGCAGTATGATGAAAATTCAAACCTAATAAATGCACATGAAATTTCTAATTATATTTTAAGTGATATAAGCGAAGAAAACTCTAAATTCAGCATAAACGAATACGCGCTCCGGCAGCTTTTACTATTGGCAGAGTTTGCACAGCAAAACGGTATAAACTTAATTTTTGTTTTGCCGCCAATGGACGAGAGCGTTAGAGAGCTTGTTTGCGAGCCTCTGGGCATTGATGAGGCTATGCAAGAAGCTTTAAGTGCGCTTGCAGACAGCGGCGCTAATGTGATTGATTACGAATGGGCAAACAGCCCTAATTATGATGATGCTTATTTTTACGACGGCTTTCATATAGACGTTTTAAACGGCTTGCCACAGTATACAACTATGCTTTTCGAGGAGGTTAAAGCCTTAGATGAACAATAAAAAACGCCGCCTTGATTTTCTAATTTTGTACGAGCATGTTGTGCGTGAATATGAGAGCATTGTGCTTTTGCAACAGGAGCTTTCCCGTAGAGGTTACACCTCTAAAGTGCACCAGCTTTTAGATGCAAAGCGCCTTAGCTTTATGACATGGCAAAAGCCCGAAGTGCTTGTTTCAAGTTGTATGTATGATAACGAGGCCATAAACAGCCATGTTTACAACAATATAGGCAAATGCGAAAAAATAGTTAATTTACACTGGGAGCAAATGCTTAGCGACACCCAGGAAGAGGCACCTTGGTTTAATATGAACGGCAACGCAAAGAAATGTGTGCAAACTTGCTGGGGCGAAAAAACAGCACAGCGCTTGCAAGCAAACGGCATGGAAAAGCGCAACACCCCTGTTACCGGCGCTATTATGATGGATTTTTTACTGCCCGAGTTTAAGGGCTATTTCAAAACAAAAAAGGAAATTTGCAAAAACCACGGTTTAGACGAAAGCAAAAAGCTGTTTTTATATATTTCGTCTTTCGGCTATGCCAGCATGTCCGATGATGAAGTTAAAGAGCTTAGCGCAATGGCGGGCGAAGATTTCACCGGCTTTGCCAAAACAAATAGGCAAAGCATGGCGGCAACACTTGAGTACTTCGATAAATACCTTTCAGCAAACGAGGATGTGCAGCTTGTTTACCGCCGCCACCCAAGCGAGTGGAACAGCGAAAAGCTGAGCGAACTATCGCAAAAGCACAAAAATTTCCACGTAATATTTGAGGATAGCGTTAAACAGTGGATTGTAATTAGCGATAATATTTTTGTTTGGATGAGCACTGCTATTGCAGAGGTTTATTTTGCAAATAAAAACTGCCACATTTTGCGCCCTTACGATATAGAGCACGATTTTGACCCTGTTATTTATAAACATGCGCAATATATTAAAACGTATGAAGAATTTGAGCGTGCCGCAAACTCAAATAGCACAGTGTTCCCTATTAAAAAGGATATAATAGAGGGTTATTTTGATAAAAGCGACACGCCTGCTTATATTAGAACCGCAGACCTTTTAGAAGAAATTTATAAAAATGAGCCGAGAGATAAACCATTTTCTGCGCCGTTTAAACCGAAATTTAATTTTGTTAAATTCTGCGCTTTAATAGGTGTGCACGCTATGTATAAGCTAAAATTGCACCCGAATAAATTTGCTAAAATTTCCCCTGCTTTTTCTAAATTTGCAGGGCGCATTTACGGCTATATAGAAAAAGCGCATATAAGCAAAAGCGATATTAAAAAGCTTCACAAAAGAATTGCGCCCTTTGTTTTTAAAAGCTAATTTACAAAAGAATTTAAAGCTTTAATTTTAGCTGCTTAAACAACAAGATACGCCCTAACCATAAAACTAAATTAAAATTGTAAGCGCCTTAAAGATGCTAAAGCGTTTTTATTGATAAAACAGCACAAAGCAACACAGTTTTCAATAATATATAAATAGGAGTAATTTTATGCAATATTGTAAAAAATGCACCATGCCCTCAACACGCCCGGGCATTAAATTCAACGAGCAAGGCGTATGCACCGCCTGCACCAATTACGAGGGCCGCAAAAACATAGATTGGGACAAACGTT